>CAYVRW010000013.1:0-30747 GCA_964453575.1 uncultured Coxiellaceae bacterium
ACAGAAATAAAAAATCTCGATAATCAAAAAGCATTACTTCAAACTCAGATAAATTTAAAAACATATCACGTAATTCATTCATTTTAGCATGTGAAAAATGGGTTTTCATATTTATATCAAATTTTTCTATCAACAATGGAATCCCTTGTTCACGACGACGTTTATGACCAATGGGGTATTCAACTGTGATTTTTTCTGTTTTGCTGCCATCTTTAAAATAAATTTGTAAGGCATTGGCAATAGACCGTTTATTGGGGTCTAAATAATCTTTGCTGAAAGGTAAATCTTCTTCGACGATCATTTTTTCACGTAGCGCATCAATGCGTGGATCACTTGCTATATCATTTTCATAATATTCTGCTTTGAGGTTGCCAAAAATTAAGCCTGCTGCAGTCATATATTGTAGACAGTGATCGCGATCAGCGGGATTATGCAGAGGGCCTTTTTTGTTAATAATACGCATCGCCGATTCATGAGTGGTGATGACGATTTTTTCTATGTCAGCTAGCTTATCTTTGATTTTCGGATGCAGGGCAATCGCACATTCAACCGCTGTTTGCGCATGGAATTCAGCAGGAAATGAAATTTTAAATAAAATATTTTCCACGACATAAGAACCAAGTTCTCTTGAAATCTGAAATGGCTTATTTTTAAAGCATACATCATAAAAACCCCAAGTTTTAGCGGTTAAAGCACTGGGATAACCCATTTCACCTTGTAAAACCATCCACGCTAAGCGTACGGCGCGACTGGTTGCATCCCCAGCAGCCCAGGATTTTCTGGAACCGGTATTCGGTGCATGGCGATAGGTTCGTAGACTTTGACCATCGATGAAGGCGTGAGAAAGCGCATTAATGACATCCATTTTATTGCCGCCTAACATGTGCGTGACGACCGCTGCAGATGCAACTTTGACTAAGATGACATGGTCTAAGCCAACGCGGTTAAAACTGTTTTCTAACGCTAGTACACCTTGAATTTCGTATGCTTTGATCATGGCAGTTAAAACATCACGCATGACTAAAGGAGGTTTTTTTTCAGCGATATTCTTACGGCTTAGATAATCTGCAACCGCTAAAATTGCGCCAAGATTATCAGAAGGGTGGCCCCATTCAGCAGCAAGCCAGGTATCATTAAAATCAAGCCAGCGTATTAAGGTGCCGATATTAAAGGCAGCAAGTATAGGATCTAAAATATAATTAGTTCCAGGCACGCGAGCACCTGATGGCACAGTGGTTCCTGGTACAATAGGCCCCAATAATTTTGTGCATGCAGGGTATTGCAAAGCTAAGATTGCGCAACCTATCGCGTCCATTAAACAATAACGTGCAGTGGAATAGGCTTCATCGCTATGAACTCCAGTTTGAGTGACATAATCAGCAAGTGTCACCAATGCTTTGTCGGGCGCAGGACGAATATTTTGTTCAACGAAATGGGCAACCATGATTAGGCTCGCTCTTTAATATCAATGAATGGGATAGGTTGGGGGCCTGTGTAGTTGGCATCTGGACGAATCAATCGATTATCTTTACGCTGTTCTAAAATGTGCGCACTCCATCCTGCGATACGCGACATGACAAATATAGGCGTAAACATTTCTGTAGGTATGCCGCAAAAATGATAAGCCGTAGCGCTGTAAAAATCAGCATTAGGAAATAATTTTTTATCATCCCACATGATTTTTTCAATACGTTCAGAAACAGGGTAGAAATAACCATCTTTGGCTTGTTTAGATAATTTTTCAGAATATTTTTTAATAATATCCGAGCGAGGATCCGATATTTTATAAACACGATGACCAAACCCCATGATTTTTTCTTTTGCAGCCAACATCTTTTTTAAACCTGCTTCTGCTTCTTCAGGTGTTTTAAATTTTTCTATAAGTTCCATAGCTGCTTCATTGGCACCGCCGTGCAATGGGCCCCGCAGCGTACCAATACCTGATACAATCGCAGAATAAAAATCAGCTAATGTTGAAGTGGTGACCCGTGCGGCAAAAGTCGATGCATTGAATTCATGTTCAGCATATAAAATAAGTGAAACATTCATGGTTTCTGTTGCAAGCGCATCGGGTTTTTTGCCATGCAATAAATGCAGAAAATGACTTGCTAATAAAGGTTCATCCGTATGCGTTGAAATTTTTTTGCCGCTGTTATGAAAATGATACCAATATAAAAGTATGCCAGGTGTTGCTGCCAGCAAACGATTGGCAATCTCTTCCTGAGTATTTGTTTTAGATTCAGGTTTAAAGTTGCCAAGCAGGGAACAACCCGTACGCAATACATCCATGGGATGTGTATTAGCAGGAATCGTTTCTAAAACTGACTTGAGTGCATCGGGAATCTCTCTATAAGCCATTAGTTTTTTCTTATAAGATGCAAGTTCAGTTTTGTTAGGCAATTTTCCATAGATAAGCAAATAAGCGACTTCTTCAAATTCCGCATGTTTTGCTAAATCATGAATATCATAACCACGATAAGTGAGGCCCAAGCCTGCTTTTCCTACGGTACAAATGCTTGTATCACCAACCACTATGCCTGCAAGACCGCCAGTTTTTGTGTTCATTTTTCTTTTCCTTGTGCAAAGAGTTCATCTAATTTTTTTTCATATGAAAGATAATTTAGTGTTTCATAAAGTTCATTGCGTGTTTGCATTTGATCTATAAGAGATTGTTGAGAATTTTCTTCACGAATCGTTTGATAAGCTTTTTTGGCTGCTTTGTTCATCACGCGAAAGATGCTGAGTGGATATAAAATAAGACTTATACCTGCTTTTTTAAGTTCCTCTTTGCTATAAATGGGTGTCACACCGAATTCAGTCATATTAGCAAGCACAGGCACTTTGCAATGTTTCGTCACATAATCATATTGTTGTAAATCAGTGGCACCTTCAAAGAAAATCATGTCTGCACCTGCCGCAACATACTGATTTATTCTTTCTACACAAGCTTCCAAACCTTCGGAAGCCAGTGCATCGGTTCTGGCCATAATGACAAAAGAGGGATCTATGCGAGCATCGACTGCCGCTTTAAGTCTATCGACCATTTCAGATGTTTCAACAATCGCTTTTCCAGGTCTATGACCGCAACGCTTTGCTTGAACTTGGTCTTCCATATGTATGGCTGCAGCACCCGCTTTTTCCAGGTCGCGAATGGTTCTTGCAATATTAAATGCACTTCCCCAACCAGTATCAATGTCAACTAATAGAGGCAAATCAACGCGGCTGGTGATGCGTCTTACATCAATTAATACATCATTTAATGTAGTAATGCCTAGATCAGGCAATCCATAGGATGCATTCGCAACACCTGCGCCTGATAAGTAAATGGCTTTAAATCCCGCATCTTTTGCAAGTAATGCTGTCATCGCATTAATCGCGCCAACGATTTGCAAAGGTTTTTCTTTTTTAAGGGCATCACGAAATTTTTGCCCGGGCTGAAGTCCTGTCATGTTTATTTCCTTCTAATAATTGGCAAGCATTGTCTGGAGACTTAACCTTTTTGTCAAGATCGCAGTGTCCAACCGCATAGTTTATAAAGTATGCGCGCACCTACATTGGCATCCCATTCCGTTTCACCGGGGGACACTTCATTTAAATCAAAACCAATGATTTTTCGACCAGATTGAGCAACTTTTTTGAATAGGTATAACACTTCACAAAATTCCAGTCCGCCTGGTACCGGAGTTCCAGTATTAGGACAAAAACGTGGATCAAGTCCATCAATATCAAATGATATAAAAACTTCTTTGGGTAATTTTTCAATAATGTCGTCACATAAAGTAGACCAGCTTTGGCCTTGCATTTTTTGTTCGGCAAGTTGTGTATCAAAAAAAGTGTGAATTCTTTCTGAATGAGCCTGAATAAAGTCATATTCTTCTTCACAAAAATCGCGAATTCCTACTTGGATTAATGTTTTTAAAGGCGTTTTGGTAATGACATTATACATAATAGAAGCATGTGAATCTTCAAAGCCTTCATAAGCATGTCGTAAATCGGCATGGGCATCGATGTGTAATATACCCATATTCGGATATTTTTCTAAAAAAGCTTTGATGCCCCCAAATGGGCAAGAATGATCGCCGCCAATAAGTCCCACGAGTTTGCCTTCATTTAACCAATGCTTGGTCGTTTGATAGGTATATTCGTTCACTTTTAAACTATAGTCATTAACTAAAACGAGGGCTTTTTGAGAATCAGCATCTTCTTTGTTTTTATAAATAGCCTTAATGACTTGTTGTGCAGATTTTTTGGCCAAATCATTCCATTTTTGAATATCTTTGGGTATTTCTAGCATATTAATACCGGCTTCAAAAAAACTGCCCAAATCGATATCAAATAAATCCACCTGTTTGCTGGCTTTATATATCGCTTCTGGGCCTTTTGAAGTGCCCCCACCATAGGATGTGGTGGCTTCCCAGGGAACAGGTATTAACACTAATTTGGCTTCATCTACGCTAAAAGGCAGGCCAAAGATACCAGAATCTTGCGAGGCTGGGGCGTTTGGGTCAAAAGTTGACATAAAATACTCACTTTAAAAATGAGAAGTATTCTCTCATGAGATGCGAGTTTTGTTAAGAGAATATAATTTGTACAAATTGCGCTTAAAAACATCCATATAGACCAAATAAGTTGTTTTTTAAACTGTAATAGTATACGGTATAATCTATTCTACTATTTTTGCTCAAAATATAATATTAAGCGAGGGTTAATATGATATTCAGATCGTATCCCAAATATCCCAAATTTACAGCATTTCCATTTCATAATGATGTAGAAAAACCAAGTTTGCCAGTAGAAATACGAAGAGATGTGAGTTTACCCGCAGATACACCTCACCAACATAAGCTTCGACATTTGAAAGCAGTAGCGGAACAATGTGATAAAAAAGAAGAGCGATATTTTACTGATGTTGTAGAATTATTCGGTGAAGATACATGGCATTTTAATACCATAAATGAATTAAATAAATTTTTGGATGAAGAAGAAAAACATAACCATCATCCAAGAACTAAAGCACAGCTTGCTTTAATTAAGGAAATGCTTTCTGAATATGAGAAATGGAAAACCACGACTGTTTTTGATGAGCTTGTGACGCTTGATGCAGTAAAGGATGGATTAAGCTTAAAAAACACCTTTCCCGTGGGTCTAACTAGTCAGGTTACCGATCTCATTTCTGTTAATGCAGGTCTGGATTACACAAAGGTAATCGTCAAAGAAATTGCTACGGCCATGTTAGATCAATTGGGACATGATAAAGAAGCAGCAAAAAGAAAAAAAGAATATGTCATACTCTTACTAAGATTAGTTTTTACTGTAGTGAGCGCCGGTGTTGCAGTAGAAGTTGTTAGGACGGTACTAGACGAAATAGTCGATCACAGCGCAAATTCAATCCTTCTATCTGTTATGGGTGCAGAAACTTTAAAAGAAGCCTCCTATATCACAGCAGACCAATTCCAAAGAGCAGCAGAGCATTTAATTGACGTCAGAATCGCAAATCAATATGTAGATAATATCATCGAAATATTATGGAAATTATCGATCAAATTTATTGATAAAAATATCGAATTTAGTAAAAAATGGGATAACCCCATGACAGACGATGAACTAAAAAAGTGCATTGAACAAATTCGAAAGAAAGACTTATTACCCTCGTTACAAGAACAACGTCATCCTGATCAATTTGAATATATATCATTTGTAGTCGATAGGATTGCAAAAAAAATCTTAGAAGAACGTACACAATTGCTGGGGTCTTTAAATCATTCTTTGTCAAATGAAGAGGGTGAAGCTAAAACTATCATAACTGAAGTTGGTAGTGGTCATCGTCAAGCACTGCAAAATTTTATGGTTAGGCATTACAATGGAGGCATATTATGCAGGGCTTATTTTAAAAAGCCAACATTGCATTACCAACTCGCTGATCAAAAAAGTGAGTTACCTGGATTTGTAACAATGCAAAAAGGATCTAAAGGCCATTTAAAACATTATCCTGTTGATATGGATGCTGAAGTGCGAAAGGTACTAGAACCTAAGCCGCCAAAAGGTTCGATGCATATTGGTGGAGAACATATAAGAGAATATGTATATCATAAATTACCAGACTTGCATGATCCCATGTATGGATATAAAAAAGGTGGAAAATGGGCCCATAAAAAAAGAATTAAAGACACATGGCGTGCAGATTATATTATTCAGATGTCGTTAATCAAAAACAGGGATGCATCGGATTATCCGCATTCAGTTTTGCCTTTTCCAACTTTCAAGTCTTCAAAACAAATTGGAGAGGCGATCATTGAACTATTAAAAATTAATCCGTATTTCCAAACCGGAGATTATGATTATAAAGAACCGCATCCTACTCCTTTATATTTATTGTCTCATATGAAAGATTATCAAGATTTAATTAATCGACCGGGTGTTAAAGAATATTTAAAAGAAAATATTGATCCAAGTTTAATATTATTCAGTGTCACTGATCCTAATGTAACAAATTCAAAAGATGAAAGGCGGTTGACACAAGCATTAACGGATACTTTCTTTTTCTTAAAACAAATTGGATATAGTAATTCACTTCTTGATTCTATTCATCATCGATGTATAGGATATATTGAATTACAATGTCATCAAAGACGTGATATGGCTTGTATAGAATCACGCAAAAAGAAGATATTAGCTCAAGCGGGTAAAAAACACATCTTACATGAACTTAAATTAAATCATTCCTTAGATGAACATGAAATAGAAATAAATAAACTCGTTGCGATATGTGACGGTTTAGATCCAACAGATGACCGCGTAGAATTAATAAAAGGGATTATTGCAAGTTTCTTAAGCAGTGATTTGTATGATGTTTCAACGCAACAACGACTTCATGGATTAATGCCGGCAATATTCAAAAATGAACTCGAACTTACCTCTGACAAAAAAGAATTTGTTCAACATTTGAAAAATCATGAGTTGCATAGATCTCGTTCGTGTCAATTATTCAATACTGTTAAAGAGCATAATCATGCAAGAGAACGGGTAGAAACATTAAAAACAATACATTTAGGTTTAAACCAAAAATCGCGATCAGCGCCATCATTATCATTGTTAGCCAGCCAAGGAAAATTTGCAGTAAAAGAAGAGGTTAATGATAAAAAACCACAAGATCCTGATGGTGTCTCCTGTAGATTGGGATCATCATCTCACAGTTCTTCGTAAATACTGCGCGCTTCTTCAAGTAGATAGCGTGTTTCTGGAAATGATAGGCGTTTTTTATATTTGCTTAACAGCATGCAAAGTATCATAAGCATTATTAAATTAACGCCAAGAAGAACCAGCAGCACGATAAGAGTGGACCAATGCAGGGACACTAGGTAAACAAAAAGCATGGCAAGTAAGCATAGCCAGATTGTCGTTAACAATATGACACACAATAAAGCAAGCATAAGAATGCTTACTACACTTTGCCCGGCTAAACGTGCTTCATATCCAACCACTGCTCCGACTTTTTTTGTTAAACTCCATAAAGTCGGCACGCCGAAAACCAGGCTGATAATGGCTCGGCTTAGTGTGGATCTTCTTCTTTTTCTTTTAGCCATAAATGAATACCATCCTTGGTTTCCGTTTAATTAGCGGCGAGTAGTTCTCACATGTCTTTTTCTACGCATAGCTAAACCAAAAGCCAAACCAACCATGGATGCTATAGCTAAAGATTTGTATGGTTTTGTGCCAACATAGTCAGCCACGTCTTCTTGTATGTTTGCTGTTTTATATTTTACCGTTTTATAGGTATCGTTAAGTCTATCTTTTGCTTGACCGCGCACGTCTTTTGCAGTTATGGCTAAGATAGATTTTAATTTTTCGATATCATGTTTAAGGCGACCGCGACCGTTTTTGTTCCGTAAGGTTTGTTTATGATGCGTCATGACACTTCCTCCCATTTTTTTAGGTGATATCGCATACATAATCATTATACCTCTTTCTAGAAATCTTGTGGGATGCGGTAACTCTATGAATTTATGAATCGTCATCATTTGCACAGAAAATATTATGAACGAATTAATAATTAAAGTATAAAATTAACTCATAATATACAAGCTTGGTTTATACTTAACTCTTAGTTTATACTTGTTCTCTGGATTGAGTTACACGGAGCGTAGTGATGGAAAACCAAGATAAGAAGTCGAGTAAAAAAGAAGATATTATTAATGAATCCTCAGAAGAATCTTTTCCTGCCAGTGATGCACCAAGTTGGGCTGCGAATAATCCATCACGAACGAAAGAGCCGGAAGAAGAAGTGCATGCTAAACCTATTGAAAATTTTTCGTCAAAAACGCATAAATCATTAAAGGTCAATGGTAAAGAATACCATTATTGCAGTTTGCCTGATGCAGAAAAAGCTGGTCTAAAAGGCTTATCAAAATTACCTTTTACTTTAAAAATTCTTTTAGAAAATTTAATGCGCTACGAAGATGGTCATACCGTCACTTTTGATGATATTAAAGCTGTTATTGATTGGTTAGAGAAAAAATCATCAGATAGAGAAATAGCTTATCGGCCTACACGTGTTTTAATGCAAGATTTTACCGGGGTACCCGCAGTCGTTGATCTTGCAGCAATGCGTGCGGCCATTAAAAAATTAGGCGGTGATCCCGAAAAAATTAATCCACTTTCGCCTGTTGATTTAGTGATTGATCATTCCATACAAGTCGATGAATTTCTCACCAAAAATGCATTCGTAACCAATGCGCGCATGGAAATGGAAAGAAATTATGAACGTTATGAATTTTTACGCTGGGGGCAACAAGCTTTTGAAAATTTTCGTGTAGTGCCGCCAGATACTGGGATTTGTCATCAAGTGAATTTAGAATATTTAGGTAAGGCCATTTGGTCGAGTGAAATAAATGGTAAACAATATGCGTATCCCGACACTTTAGTTGGAACGGATAGTCATACCACTATGATTAATGGTTTAGGTGTTTTAGGGTGGGGAGTAGGGGGTATTGAAGCGGAAGCGGCTATGCTTGGCCAACCTATATCGATGCTTATTCCAGAAGTTATCGGTGTTAAATTAACGGGAAAACTAAACGAAGGTGTTACTGCAACCGATTTAGTCTTAGAAGTGACTCACCGTTTGCGGAAAAAAGGTGTGGTGGGAAAATTTGTTGAATTTCATGGGCCAGGATTAAATGGTTTAACGATCGCAGATAGAGCAACCATTGGCAATATGTCGCCTGAATACGGTGCAACTTGCGGATTTTTTCCTATCGATGAGGCTACTTTAGATTATCTGAAGTTAAGCGGACGTGATCAACAAACCATTGATCTTGTGGAAGCATATGCAAAAGCACAAGGATTATGGCATGATGCCGCGCATTCACCAGAATTTACCGATGTGGTTGAGTTTGATTTAGCTTCCATAAAACCTTGCATGGCTGGGCCTAAACGCCCGCAAGATAACGTTGAATTATCTCAGATTGCAGAAACATTTGAGACGTTATTAAAAGACAATGAGCAAATTGCTGAAAAAACCAAAGCATTTCCAACAGAGGCCGATTATACATTGCATCATGGCGATGTCGTCATTTCAGCAATTACCAGCTGCACTAATACGTCAAATCCCAGCGTTTTAATGGCGGCGGGACTTGTTGCCAAAAAAGCGATTGAAAAAGGCTTGCGCCGCAAACCTTGGGTGAAAACCTCATTTGCTCCAGGTTCACAAGTTGTCACAAAATACTTGGAAAAAGCAGGCTTGCAAACTTATCTTGATCAGTTAGGCTTTAGTTTGGTCGGTTATGGCTGCACCACTTGCATTGGAAATTCGGGGCCATTATTAGATGCTGTTGCTAATGCGGTTACCAAAAATGACTTGACAGTTTCTGCAGTATTGTCTGGTAATCGTAATTTTGAAGGCCGCATTCATCCGCAAGTTAAAGCAAATTGGCTGGCCTCACCACCGCTTGTGGTGGTTTATGCATTAACAGGCACCGTATTAATCGATATCACCAAAGAAGCCATTGGTAAGGATGAAAAAGGTAAATCCATTTATTTAAAAGATATTTGGCCTACCGATGCAGAAATTGCACGAGAAATAAATTTGGTTTCGCAACAAATGTTTCATCAAACCTATGATGAAATTTTTACCGGTTCAGCCGAATGGCGTGCCATGAAAATTCCACAGTCAGAAACTTACGTGTGGCAAAATGATTCAACCTATATTCAGCATCCACCGTTTTTTGATGATATGCGCATGACACCAAATAAATTAACGGATATTACGGATGCAGCCATATTGGTATTATTGGGTGATAGTATTACGACCGATCATATTTCTCCCGCAGGTTCTTTTAGTGCTGATAGTCCGGCAGGAAAATATTTATTAAGTAAACATATCCCCGTAGAAGATTTTAATTCTTATGGTTCACGCCGTGGTAATCATGAAGTCATGATGCGCGGTACCTTTGCTAATATTCGCATTAAAAATGAAATGATACCCGGTGTTGAAGGCGGTTTTACTAAATACATTCCAACCGGTGAAACCTTAGCTATTTTTGATGCGGCTATGCGTTATAAAAAAGATAAAATACCGCTTGTGGTCATTGCAGGTAAAGAATATGGCTCAGGATCATCACGCGATTGGGCAGCTAAAGGGCCTATGTTATTAGGTGTAAAAGCAGTGGTTGCTGAGAGTTTTGAACGTATTCATCGTTCTAATCTTATTGGTATGGGTATCATACCGTTAGAATTTGCTGAGGGTGTAACGCGTAAAACATTAAAACTAAATGGTTCAGAAAAAATTGATGTTTTAGGATTAAATGATCAAATGAAGCCACGTATGAAACTGAAAGTTGTAATTCACCGTACGGATGGTTCGACTGATAATATCGAACTTCATTCACGTATTGATACCTTGAATGAAGTGGAATATTACAAACAAGGCGGTATCTTACAGTATATGATAAGAAAAATATTAAAAGAATAATCGTTAGTTAATGAGAGTTATTATGAATAAACTTAAGTCTATCTTATTAGTATGTATGTGTTTATATGCCATCTGTTGTTATTCCTGGAGCACGTTAGGTCATATGGTCGTTGCGCAAATTGCCTATGAAGAATTAAAGCCTGACGTTAAAAAGAAAGTTGATACCATGGTGAAGGACTTAGGAAAAGAATATTATTATATTCATGCATTTTATCAAATAGGCCCCTGGGCTGATTACCTTAGATCTCAAAAAATTGATATTTATGCCCATTGGCATTATATCGATGTAGCTTTCAGTGCGGATGGAACGGCACTTAAAAATCTTGAAGATACGGATAATGTTGCCTGGGCTATTCATCAAATCGAACCTGTGGTTGCTAATCAGAAAGCAAATCCTTATGAAAGAGCCAGGTTTTTAGCTTTTTTAGTGCATTTGATAGGAGACATTCATCAGCCTTTACATACCACGAGTAGAATTTCAGCGCCACTACCTGATGGTGATCAAGGCGGTAATCTCTATCATATTAAATTTCCCGCATTTCATCCAAAGACCATATCTTTGCATAAATTATGGGACCAAGGTATGGATATTTTTATTGGCGAGACTACCTTTGCAAGAGTGGTGGCCTTGAGTGATCAAATTACAGCACTTTATCCAAAAACGTTTTTTGATGCTAAAGTCGATGATTTGAATATTGATCATTGGGTCAATGAAGGACTGCAAACGACACTTTCTTTGGTTTATTCAACTCCAGAAAATCAACTTCCCTCGGATGATTATGTGGAATCGGGCAGGCGCATAACGCAGCAAAAAATAGCCTTGGCGGGTTATCGCTTGGCGGCTGTGTTAAATCAATTGTTGGGTTAATGCCATGCAAAGCATCTTAACCTACTGATTTTAAAGGATGTCCCAAGTGATTAAATTTTGACAAACATACCATAATTGTATTATAATAATACAACATTAATGGGGTAAACTTTGTCATGTTAAATAAAATTTTACTTGGGGCCGCTTGTTTAATCTATTCAGGAGTTTCTTCCTGTATAGATGATCTTTTGTCATTTGGTCAAGAATACAGGGTTCGTCTTCGTTACAGAAATTATTCAAAGAAGCTAAATAAAAAACCGAATAACTATGAACTCAAAATGTTAGTAAAAGAAAACGAGCGATTGGTAGATAAATATAATATGAATTTGTTTTCTACATATTTTAAGCGTATTGCTGCAATTGGCGTAATGGCACTTTGCGCGGCAGCTTTTGTCGGTTCATTAGCCTTGCCTATACCAGGATTAACTCCGTTAACGACATTAGGATTGCTGCCTATCCTAAAAGCTTGTGGAATAGGAATAGGGTATACCATAGCAGCTAGAACCATAGCTTCGACATTAGGAGCTCTGGGTGATTATGTTCGTTTTCGAAGAAATTACTCTCCATTCTATGAGATCTTGCTTGAGCAAAGGAAAGGAGTAGGTTGGAACTTCTTCAAAGATGGTGTGTCTAGCGGTATCTTTGGTGAATTTGGAGACAACATATGGGCACATTATACTAAAAAATGGGAAATGGAGAGTATCCCTAAAAAAGATGCGGCTGAAGGTAATCAATCAGTTGCTTATGGCGTTGTTTTAAGTGACAGTTCTTCCTCACGCATAAGTTCTCAGCTTGAAAAACAAAATGGTCAGGAATGCGAGGAAAAGGGCGAAGTGTATGTTGGTGCTCGCGCTCTGTTTCGGCGAGCTAGAGATGCGATAGCAGGTCCAACAGTTCCTGAGCAGAAAACTCGTCGTAGCATGTCCTTCAGTAGCAGCAGCGACGACGATTAATGTATCGTAATCTCCATCTCCGCTAACACCTGCTTAACATGCACCACCGTTTTCACTGAATTCGTAATAAAACAATTCGCATTCATAATTTTTTATAAAAATCATTAGGTTATTTATTCTAATCGGCGTTGTTGCGCAATTCTAATCTATTAACTTTCAGCCAAAAGTGTGACCATTTTATGTTATAATTACAATGTAACGCATTGAATTTGACCATAAACGGTGAGTTTTATGAGTACATTTACGAGAAGTCTTAGAGTCGGTTTCGGTTGGATACCTGGCATTGATACCTTGGGTGGTATAGGTGTGCAAATCTATAACTATGCTAATGGTATATCTTTTAAAATCATCTTAGCTAACAAAAAGAGTATGAATAAGGCCGATAGAAATGAGGTCATACTTGCTGAATTGACTCCCTGGACTCGTAATTTAAAACGTCTTTTTGAAATCGCAATGCTAACATTGTGTATACTGGGTTTCGTGGGCGCGTTGGCTTTTCCTCTTCCAGGTATAACTCCGCTTGTCACGCTAAGTGCGATAGGTATTGCAAAGGCTTGTGGGATTACATTGGGATGGGCATTATTGGCTAGAACCGTCGGTGCATTGATCGGATGTGGTGTTGATAAGTTAAGATTAATGAGTCATCAGTTTCTGGATCAATCTCCAAAACAGGAAGAAATCAGAAAGAAGTTTAGCTGGACGATTGCTTTAAGTATGGGTGTGTTTGGAGAGTTGGGATGTGTTACTGGCCGTAGTGCATTAGCATCAGTTGTTAAATGGATTAGTAAACCTAGTGCTAAACATAAGAAAAGTGGTGAAGCTTTTGATTCTAGTGAACCTGTTGATTTGGTAGCTAAAGAAAACGAAATTCCAAGTCGATTAAATACTTCAACGACGTCAATTTTTTCAAATGTTCATCGCAACTCGCAATCTAAACCTCAAGAGAATGGTGATGCCCTTCCTGTTTTGAGACCTTATAGACCTAGCATACAGAATAGTGGTAGGGGTCATGTAGATATACCTGTTAATAACAGATCGAATAAACGATAATTCGGTTTTTAAGTGATTCCATCTATCAATGTATTGTAATCTCCATCTCCGCCAACACCGGCTTCACATGCACCACCGTTTTCACTGAATTCGTAATAAAACAATTCGCATGTGCTTTTTCTAATAACTGCCGCAATACGCCTACTTCTGGCGTCTGATTAGGCGGAAAAGTAATTTCAGGATGCAAGGTCACTTCGGTAATCGATATTTTTCCTTCGGAATTTTTCGCAAGTTCACCCGTTGCTTTATCGATATAACTATCAATGGTAATGTTTTTAGTTGCAGCAATGGCAAGAAAAGTTAGCATAAAACAACTCGAAATGGCGGCAACTAACATTTCTTCGGGATTGGCAAGGCTGGGTTCGCCCAGATATTCAGGTGCAGCGCTGACTTCAGTGGTAGAGCCACCAGAAAAATGCACAGTATGGGCTCTGTTGTATGTTTTATAGTTAAAATCTTTGGTTGTGCGCTTCCATGCTATATTAATAACATGTGTTGACATGGTATGCCTCCATTCTATTAAATTCCAAGTGGACGCATTATAGCAGCATATTTAAGATGAATAAAACGGATTGATGCGTTAAAGTTGTATTTGATAAAATAAAGTTAATTTTGCTAACAAAGAGAGGTTTATTATGGCAAAAAAAACAGCTTCAACTTATAAAGCAAAGCCAGTAGACCATCAAGGTTATGCGATTTATGATGCGGAAGAAAATCAAGTATGGCATGACTTGATGATAAGACAAATTCCTATTGTTACAGGAAGAGCTTGTGATGAATATATCCGCGGCATTGAATTGTTGAATCTTTCACCCGATAGAATTCCTCAATGTCCTGATGTATCAAAAATATTAAGGTCTATTACCGGATGGACGTTAGAACCGGTGCCTGCACTTATTTCATTTGATCGTTTTTTTAAATTATTGGCTAATCGAAAATTCCCAGCAGCTACTTTTATTCGTAGACGTGAAGAACTGGATTATTTGGAAGAACCGGATATTTTTCATGAAGTCTTTGGCCATTGTCCTTTGTTAACGAATCAAGCTTATGCCGATTTTACCGAAACTTATGGCAGGCTTAGTTTAGAAGCATCGCCTGAAGATAGAGTCATGTTAGCCAGATTATATTGGTTTACCATTGAATTTGGTTTAATTCAAAGTGGTTCCGATTTAAAAATTTATGGCGGGGGCATATTATCTTCCAAAAGTGAAACGATTTATGCTTATGAAAGTGATATACCAGTACGAAAACCTTTGGAAGTATTAGATGCACTTCGTACACCGTATCGCATTGATATTATGCAACCCGTTTATTTTTATATTCAAAGTTTCGATGATTTATTTAAATTGATTGATATGGATTTAATCGCTTTAATTCAAGAAGCGCGTCGTTTAGGAATGCATAAACCCCTTTATAATACTGTTGATAAAGAGTGAGAATATAAGAAATGAGTGAATTACATACGATTCGTTGTGTAGGCTGTGAAGGTGGCATTCCTGCATTAACAAGGGATGAAGTTAATCAATTATTACCACAATTAAAAGATTGGCAAGTAAGCGATGATGGAAAACAAATAAGTAAACGTTTTACTTTCAAAGGCTTTTATAAGACCATGGCATTTGTCAATGCCATTGCGTGGATTGCTAATCAAGAAAATCATCACCCTGAATTGCAAGTGGGTTATGATTATTGTTTAGTACAATATACTACGCATGCTATTTCTGGATTGAGCAAAAATGATTTTATTTGTGCCGCAAAAATAGATATTTTATAAAGATATTTTAAACAAGGATGATGTTATGCTGCCGTTGAATGCAATAGGGATTTATACTCAAGTGGTACCTAATGACTGGTCAGTCTTAAAAAAAACCAAATATGCGCAAGAAGAAAAAGATAGTGCTTTTTTTAAGAAGAATCAATTAGAAAATATTGACAACTATGTGTTTCATGACGAGTCAAAAGATTATTTAACTTTAGAAGATGGCTTTGTTCGCGAGCGTATTTTTATTAAAGAACCCCTTAAAGAGTATAATTATCTTTTTAAATCCAATTATGCTAAAGCTTTATTTGCAATTTCAAGTAAATCAGAATTAAGTGAAAAAGAATTAGGTTTTTTATATAAGAATATAGAATATATTTTTTTGAAACCTGAGTCAACCAAAGAAACGCTGGATAAGATGATTGCAAATCCTTACGGATTTAACGGCAGAGAAATTTTTAAAGGCAGCGATGCAGTCATCGATAAAATCAGAGAAGACCTGAAATTTATTTTAGTTAAAATGCGCGAAAATATCGATCTTGTTTTGGAAAGAGGTGAAAAGCTGGAAGAATTGGAGAAAAAGGCCATACATCTTAAGGAATCTGCAATAAAGTTTGATGATAAAGCGAAAGAATTGAATTCGTGTTGTTGGTATTGGTAGTATCCTTTCTTTCCATTTGATAAGGAATATTCGGATGTTTATAACAAAATTACCCATCGACATCATAAAAGAATCTACCAAATACTTAAATAAAACGGAAGAACATGCATTTATTTTATCTAGCCGCTTATTCCATTCAAATTGTAAATTTGATTATGACGCTTCTAGACTTCTACAACATGTCGCCAATGGCGAGCGATCTGCAGCACGCGCGCTGTTATTAAATAATCCAGAACTTGCTTTATATAAAGGACGCGTCATCGATAAATCCGGTCGAGTATTTAATGCTATTACACCATTACAATACGCCATTTGGGCATTAGATAAACATATGTGGGAAATGCTTATGTCATTTATGTCGGAAGAACATGCAGCCCGTCAATTCGAATTATTGTTGAATTATGGCACAGAACACGGCCCACATTTTGATTTTACTGCTTTAATAAATGCCTATGAAAATTATATGAATAAATTTGATGCTGCAAATGAAGCGGAAGGTAACGAATTATGGGCAAAAGTTGGCCGTGCACAACAAAATATTCCTGCACATGTGGTTCATGAGTATTGCAATCCTAAAAAAAGCTTTTATAATATCCCCACTTTTCAGGAACCGCTTTCGAAGTGTTTGTCTTTATTCTACCATCCAGAATTACTTGATGGTTGTGATTGGTTTTCAGCAAAGCATTTTTTAGAAAAACAAGCAGTGATACGCGCATGGAATGGTGTTGCATTAATCGTTTCGGCAAAAGATGCAAGTTCGGATTCATATGGAGCTAAATGTGGTGCCGCAGCAATCGATTTTGCCGCCATAAAAGCTTTATTTTCTATTAGAATGCAAGAAAGAGAAGCATTAGCTGAGACTCTGCATATATCAACAAAGAATGAATTAAAGCCAGTCTAGTAGAATAAATAATCCATATTATGACATAACGTATAGCGGTATATAATTTAACCGATATAACTATAAAAAATCTGTGATAATATGTTTGCAAATAATAATTTTTTACCAAAACCACTAACCACTGCTGTAGCATTTGATGATGAACGCGTCAATCACGCGACAAAGTGCATTAGAAAAGAAGATGGAATTAATCCAGGCTATCAAATTACCACTACGATAGGTACTTTTACTATCAAACAAGGTAGTACGGTAGGCAATACACTTTCTGAAGTTTTTTCAGCTATGGTGCTTAATAAAATTGTACACATTATTGATGATGTGCATGATAACTCACGAACGCGCGTAGCTAACGCGTTTTTAGTCGTGAAAAATCGTGAAACTACAAATATTTCCATAGAAGATAATTGCAAAACTCGTTTGTATGCTGCAAGTTGTTGGTCTAGTGATAAAGTGTCTTTCAAGGCCTGCCAATTGTTTGGATTAAAAACACGAGTGAAAGCGGCAGGAACCCGTCAAGCAGATGACTTTAAAGACCTTCTTGAGCTAAATAAAACATGTGACCTCGGTTTAGAAATGATTACTATACCTACTGCCTTGATCGCAGATTTTGACATGCATACCGAAAATTTTATGTTAAAAATTAATGATCAAAATATAAAAGATAAAGATAAAAAAATGCAATTTGATGGGCATATCAAAATTTTTGAACAATACATGAATAAAATGCCAGATATAACAAGACAAGAGCGCTTAACTTATTTAAAAGGCATTATTGATATATTAAAAAAATTAGGCGCCAATGTATTTTTTCATAAAATTGATCATGATAGCGGATTTTATCGCTATGCGGACCCTAAGAGAAAAGTGGATTTTTTAACACATCGCACCTCACCCGTTCATCGAATTGGCATATTCTTTAAAACTCAGCCAACCTTGCACCTTACTGAAATTACAGGCGGCACTAAAGAAGGAATGGACCAATTATGGTTGTCTGATAAAAGTATTGAGCGATTACTTAAGGTTGACTTAGATCATGAGTTAGCGATAGTTTTACAAACAGCAGGTGAATTTTTTGAGGTTATTCGTGAAAAATCACAAGTTTTGGCAGGTGAAAATCATAATGCTGCTGAATTTTATTTATTAAACGAATTTTATTATCATATTAAAGAAGAAAGCATACCTATGCCGGAGCATATTGGCATGAGTGACTTAGATGCCATGAAACATCTCATTTTAGAGCAACTCAAATTGGGCACACAGCTTAAAGTCAAAGACATCCATGAACAAATATATAATCGTCTTTTAGAAAAAGAAAGAATGAAAGAAACTTTGACAGAAAAACAAATGCAGTTGAAAGTATTTTTGGAAAAACAGAATTATCTAATAAGCACGGCATATCCATTTAAATTAAATTGACTCTGGAAAATAAATCGGTATTATTGCTGCAAAATGTTCATTAGTGGATATTTTTTATCAAAATAAAAATCTGTTCTATTATATAAGGAAAATAATAATATGAAACTATTTGCTTCAGCAGCTCAACCAAGTCGACAAAGAGTTGATATAAACCCCACAGCCTTTCATAAATTGCAAGACATTCTAAAAAATAATCAAGGAAATCTTAGTTTAAAAGAACTTAAAAGTGCTAATCCTGATCTTTTTGCCCCATCATATGCTGGGGAAAGCATTGCAGAATTAGAACAGATTTTGAAAAAGCATGGTAACGCTAATAATTGGCTTAAAAGTGTTGAAGGTAAAAATATAGAGTTACACTTCTTCTCAGACGGTTTTGATCCTCCTAAATCTTACTTCTATCATGTGGACAAAGGCGAAATTAAGCATCACTCTTTTGGAGGTTGTGTTAGTGAAACACCATGGAAAAGAAAATATGCTAATGCGGATGGAACCTATACTAAAGTACCTTTAGGAGTTGAAAAATGGGGTACTCCTATTGATGATGTTCCAGAAGTAAAAGAACAAAAACATGCTGCGAATGAAGCTTCAAACATCTCTGTAATTAACGAAGAGCTACCGAAACTCAAGTTGTAGAATATCCAATAGTTGTAGGGTGGGCAAAGGAGCGCTGCGACGAGTGCGGGGCAGGCTCTTTGCCCACCCTACGCCTCCCGCGTCTCGTCCGCGAGACGATATCACCTTTCAGCTTTTACATTCACCCGTGTTCGCATCTTGAAGTGTAATGGGTATATAAACCTATCGCGCCGTACCATTGAATAAGCTATTGTTTATATAGCAGTTTATAACTAATCCTTGCAGGGTCCCATAGCGTATTATAACTAGTTATAATATACTATGTAACTAGGTATAAATATGACGAAAAATCAAGCGGTCATAATAAAGGCTTATGCATCTATACTCATTTTTACGTGTTTACAGATCTAATTTTTTAATAGTACCCATAGGCAAAAAAAGACGCCGATTATTATCGATAAATGGAATAAAACCATAGCTTTTATAAAATGTAACAGCTTTATCATTTTTTGCATCTACCACGACAGCAACACATCCCAGCTGGGTGCTAATATCTAAACTTCTTTTAAGTGCATCGACTAATAATAATTGTCCAATATTATTCCCGCGGCATTTTTTATCTCGCGCTAAGCGGCCTATTAAAATACCAGGAAGGTTAGGGTAACGAGGTAGTTTACGCACTATTTCTTCTGGCAAGTCACCGGCCATGATTCCTATCGATGAGAGAGTATAGTAACCTGATACATTAAATAAGTCATTCTCAGTCAATACATAAGATACAGCCACATTTTTTTTCATATCTTGGCTTGCTTGCGTTTTTAAATGATGATCCAAGGCTTCAATGCCGCAATTGAAATTTTTTAGATCATGCTTTTTTTCCAGATGTGCAATGACATATTTAGGGTAACTTTCATCATTCATTTAGAAATAACATCCTTTTTGTATTTTTTAACTGCTTTTTGTAATTTATCAGATGGATTTTTCGGCTGTAATAACGCTTGAACGAATATATTCTGGTCTTTAACAGTCAAATGCAACTGTTGGTGTTCCTGTATCACACGAATAGCTGCTTCATAAGCTGAATTGATAACAAAATCAGTTAATGTACGGCCCGATAAATCAGCGGCATTTTTTAAAATGCTCTTTTTATCAGAAGTAATTCTTGCTTCAAGTCTTTCAATAGTTGACGTATGTTTGGTTGCTGGATGTGACATATAAATAATCCCCCTAAATATTATTATATACGGCAAATTGCCGTATAGTCAAGAGACTTAGGGTGCCTAGACAGAGTTTAAACTAGGGTCTGGTCGTCAATTAACGCCGTCCACGTCGTCCCGCGGCTTGTCCGCGGGATCCAGAGCGCAATTGCAGAGACAACTATGACCGTACTTTTTTAAGATGCTATAATGATTCTCGATAGACGTTATAATTTACTCTCTATAGTATGGCACACATACCGCTTCGCTTTGGAGTAAGATCAACATTGTTTCTTAAATAATTGTTTATCCTTTCAGGAGATATAATGACGTTTTTAGGATCTTGAGAAACGGACACCTCGGATTTACATAATTTTTTGAAAATTGATGCTAGGTCTTCAGTATGTTCATCTCCATTGACAACTATTAATATTTTTTCATCATCATTGTTTAATTCCTCCCATAATTTACAAAATAACGTGGCATCCAAAAAATCAATTATATATGAATAAATAACATCTTGTAATTTTAAAAATCTATCGAATGTTCTTTTATGAATCATAAGTTCAATACAAGCTTCCGTTAAAGGTGTTTTTGCAATTTCATTATCATTTTTTTCTTTATTATGTTCCAGGGAATGATATTCATCATAAAGCTCTAACGTTAATGTTAAACCATGATTGATTTTAACTATAAAGGCGGCTATGTGAGCACGTATACTTTCATCAAGCTTTGAATGCTTATCGTATAGTTGTTCAACCTTGCCAAGTGAGGAGTCTAATAGATCCAATAAATTTAAAAAAGTAATTTTTGTATCTCTAAGTTTAGATAGCATTGTCATTGCCATTTCAAAAAACGGATCACGATCAGCTGGAAATGGAAGTTCCGAAAGATTAGTTGAATATTTTTTATTGTATTTTTCAAGAATGGATGTGATCATCTCTTTCATCGTGTACAAGTATAACGTCAAATTTATAAAATCATCATCAAGTCGTCTTTCATCTGATGGAATAATTTCTAAGTGTGAAGCATGTTTTAGATTTTTCATGCTGCGCATGAACGGCATTTTTTCTGAAGTTTTTTCTTCTTTATAGTCTTTTTCATTCATCTCTATAAATACTTTTATTTGATTATTTTCCGCAACAAACTGATTAAAAACATCAGCATATTTATCCACCATGATTTTAGGCATATCGTAATGAGCTTCACCTATTAAAATAAGCTTAGTATTTTTATAAGTAAACTTATAGAAGTTTCGTGGACCGCCGAGTTCACAAGGTTTCGGGCTTTTTTGATTAAAAAATTTAGGCATAATAATCTCCTCACATTTTAGGTGCTTTATCAGTGCTTGCAGCAACATCCATCGATCGATAGGGTTCATAATGCGTTGCTGACAAAATAGTGGGATGCTGTTTTAATGTTTCATAATAATCCTTGAAAAACTGTGCGGCACTTCTGCCTTCAGAAACATTGAATTGAATATCCTCTCTATTCAGTACACGTTTTGCTTTTTTGGAATGGTAGCCATTGAATGCTTCGTTGGCACCAGTCTTTATGATTTGTTGAATTCGTGGTGGAAGGTCTTTTTCAAGAATACCTTCAATAACCATAGAATAAAATTGATTTGCAGCCCTATCAAAATATTCACCTTTATCTGGGGCATGAGGTAAGTAGCTAGGTAATCTCTGGGCTTTTTTGAAGAAAAGATCAAGTGCTGTATGAAGCAGATGAAGTCGATTAAGTGGATTACTATCACTATTTCGCACAAACTCTTTAAAAATACTTATCGCATCATCTATATTGTCGGCACAACGGTTGCTAGCAACAAATATATTAAGAAACTTACGTTGACTAAGAGGATTGCTATCACCATTTCCTACAAACTCTTTATATACATTTATCGCATCACTTACGTCATATATATTTATCGCATCACGTACGTCTGCATTATTACGCTCGATGGTATTAAATACATTGTTTATTGCAATAATGTTTGACTCTTCTCTATCTTTTGTTTGTTGTCTAGTCTCAGAAAATAGAACGGGATTTGCTGCCAATTTGTCATAAAAAGTATGTGGAAACAATTTATTACCTAACAGTGTTATTGTTTCCGCCATGCCTGCATCTTTTACATTATTATCTACATAACCTCGAATATCGACATCCAAATTTCGTATCGCAAGTGCTCTTGCTTTCACAAGAGTGTCTTCTAAATGCTTTTCACCTCTGGCATAAGCTTTTTTGATGCAATCTTCAACTATATTTAAGGGAGCTGCATTACAAACAAGAGCAGGAATTTGCTTTTCTGAAGAAGGGAAACCAAAAAAGGTAAAGGGTTTTTTAAGCCATTCTGCATCAGGACGTTTACAGTCAAATGCATCATCCCAAATAATTCGATTAGCATCGTTAAACCAAAGATTTTTTGGCATGACTTCATTAATTTTCTGTTGTGGAGCTTTTGAAACGTGATTTGCTGCTTGTACTACTTTTGATATTTTACCACCCATATTTATAATCCTCGTTGTGTATTTGATTGTATTGTCGGTAGCCTTTCCAATTTTTTGAGCAAACATTATTCCTATATCAAATAATTGATATTATAAAATACTGTATTGTGCAATTATAAATAATAAAGCATATGTATCAATACCGGAAAACTACGGTATTGAAACACCTCATTTTTGATTTATACTTGCCTAAAAATATATATCTAAGGAAAAATATTTTATGCAAAATAGTAACACTACAAAGGAAAAAGAGCATGGCAATAATGTTTGAAAACATTTATATCGTTGATTGCAAAGACAAAGCCTATATTCAGCGAATAGCAAAATATAATTCTCGCGTTATTATTACACATATGAATGATGAGGAATGCTCTCAGACTATATATGGTTATCAACTTCCAAGAGTTATCGCAAAACGAGTTGCTGATCATAAAGAAAATGTCGTGGAAATTCGATGTTCATCAGCTAATTCGGGATCTTCATTAGGGATACTTCCATCATTGCCTCTTGATTTTCATAAAAGAACAAGAGCATTAAAATATGCTATGAGCATCAAAGAACAGAAGAACATATCCGATGTTTTTCCAGGTCTTTTTGAGTATGTGAAATGTAGTACATTAGACAATGGTGGAAGAGAAAGTCTTAGTTTGGCTCAGCCTTTCACAGATGATATTAATGAACATCAAGCACTCGTCATGCTTGATCGTATTCATCCAACGGGTGCATTACATTTGCCCGATGAAGAAGCTATCATTTTTGAATATAATAAAGACATATTTGTATTGTATTATGGAGAAAATACATGTATTTATCATGGACTTCATCTTCTATTTAATGTGGATGATGGATTTTCACCTAGTCGTACTGATTCACCTCATCCGATAGAAGACCAACTCAATGAACTTTTTATAAAATGGAAGGAGAATAATTATTCAGACACTTTTATTCCTAGTTTTGATTGCTTAGACAATAGATTTGTTAATGAAGAAAAAAGTACTGCGCATGCATTCCATCAATCAAGTCTATTTCATCAAAAGGCTAAAAGAAAGCATGATTCTATTGATCCAGATAATATGATTGAAACAAGAACAAATGATAGTAAACAGATAAAAAAAGAAAAGACGAACAAACAATTATCTGATTTTTATGATGTTGTTTGGGGAGAGCCAACTGAGACTTCAAAACATCCGTGCAAGATTTAGAAGTGAATAAACAAAAATGCCGTCCTTTGGTCATATCCACACCAGAAAATAATGATCGGCTCAGGTTCTGTGCCTAGTGTTTGAATTGCAAAAAAAACCGAATTTAATCAAGTGTTATGTTAAGGAGTAAGTAATATATGAGAACAAGAAAAAAAAATCAATTAAATGATCACGAACAATCATCTAATAATACTTCTTATGATAAAGAATATAAGGGGTTTGTTTTAGGAAAAGGATTCATGCCAGCTGCAATTCGTCATCAATCTCCGCAAACCAAAGATAACCCGTCTAAAAAAAGCCAGCTTAAATTTTTTAAGCCCAAGGACGAGTCGACTGCATTAGTAGAACGTATAAGAAACTTAGGCTTAATGACTTCAAGGGGAGAGCTATATGATCCAAGAACTAATAGTTGGGTTTCTGCAAACATGTGTGAAGACATCTCTATATTTATGGACATAATGAATTATTTTGAAAAATACCCCGAACTGAAAAAAGGCTTGCCTGCAAATGCTCCCGCTGCACCTAGAGCACGAGGGATGGCATCAGCATTGGAATAAGATATGAGAAGCGAAGAATTTAAAACATATTTATTTGAAGCCACCGATTTTTTTATTAGCATTGCTGAAGTTAATCAAAGTATTGAGGTAAATGAGCAGCATAAATCGGTACTTGCAGATTTTATTAAAATGATAACATCATTAAGAGACAATGCGCTTAAAGAATATATTTATGCTGAAACAAGTGGCGATATAAATGCTATAAATTATTTACAAAAATTCCTACAAAGATTAACAAACTTGGTTACTATTGCAAAAAGTACGAATGATAATCAAAAGTTAATGCCAGCTATTCAGGAATTAATTAACTTAGCTACGACGTCTGAGAATCATACTAATCGACCAGGTGCATCTATTTCTGTTCTTGGAATTATAGGTGGTATAGTTGGCTTTACATTAGGTTTCATTGTTGGAGTCCCGCTCGGTTTGTTAGTAGGAGCATTTTTTTATAGTATTCCTATAATAGATTTGGGAAGTATTTTTCCAATGATTATGATTGGTTATTGGGTAGGTTGCGGACTTTTAGGTGGTTTAACACTTGGAGCTGTAGGTGCACAAACATTTTATGAGGCCTGTAGTAGAAATACGATAGAATCATTCAACCCTAATCCATTATTAAAATTTAAAAAACAAATAGCCAAAACATTTGATAAAGATATATTCTGCAGACTTTTTAGAAGTAAAGTTGAATCTAAAGAAGAAGATGCAAAACATCATGCCGAAACTCCAACTAAACAGCTTGCGGTTAGCGGATTGTCAAGCTGCTCTTAACGAAATATTAAATCAATTTTATCATCGCGTTACACTTTTTTTGACAACAGGCTTCTTCTCCACTTTTTGTTCCGACTCCTGATGTCGTAAAAAATTATGCTGATGGTAACCTGCTGGAACGGTTATCATGGGTGTCGTATCCATGACACCGCGAGCAATCCTTCCCATCACCTCATCATGCACTTCACGGTATTGTTCAAGTTGTGCAACATAACCATCTCGCTTACGACTTTCTTCAGGATCAGTGATGTGTAGTGATCTGAAACCTTGACATGCTGCACCTAAAGCATAGCTATTCATTTCGCATAGTTTTTCATGTGCGGCATCTTTTTGCGAAACAGTTAAGCCCTTTCTCATGTTAGGAACGTAACTATCCATGCATTGAAGTAATGAAACGATGACCCGAGACCGTTCAAATAATGGGAAATCCCTGTTCCAGCGATTTTTTTCTAAAAAGCATAACATAGTTGTTAAAAGCTCACTGGTCTCATCATTTGGAGCTATCTTCGTAGCAATATTATAATCGTTTGATGAAGTGAGAAGGGCACGCAGTCCTTTTAGATCAAATGCACATTCGGGATGTTCATTGATAAATTGAGTAAATACATCAGGTTGATTTTTATCGGTGAGCACCATTTCAGAAACTAAGGATAGTAAGGTTGCGCAAGCTTCAAATGCCGCTGCTGCTTGACCTAAGGGTGATTCTTCATCTGAAGATATAGTATCTTTTACTTCTGCAGACCATTCGCCGCGCCAACCATCGTAGCTATCAGAAATGTTAGCTTCGGTTTGCTGCCGCAATGCTTCATTATGAAATTGCACATTTTCGAGGTGGTCATCTATATCATGGTATACACCCTGGCCCTCTGTACAGACAGGGAAGTAAATCGATTTTCGCATCTGTACATGACCGCAATAACCCCCGGCATAACGAGCGGGTGGAATGTCAATTTTAGAAACACTATGTAAGTTATGACAATAATTTCCACCCATCCACCACCACCAAATGGCTTCAGGACCTTTAAAAAAGGATGGTTTATAGGGAATAGTGATGGATGAAATTTTATTTTTCTTATTTGGTTTTGATGTACTATCTTGTACAAAATGAGCTGAAAGGATAAATTGGCCATTCAATATCTTATAAGCGCATTTGATCTGTCCTAATCCTATCATTTGTGCCCGATAATAAGTATCTTGGATGATAGAATAACATTTTTCTGGCATGGGAAGTATAGGATCACCTGAAGAAAGGGGTGTTATAACAACTGGCAAATGGGTTGAACAATTCCAATTACCCTCTAAATCTGTGTTATAGGTATAGGTTTCTTTTTTCTGATCGTTATCAACTTTCTTAACAAAAGCATCTTTTTTACTATTTATATCATCCATACGTGCCTTTATATAGTATCCCTTATATTCAACGCGTATATCATCACCTGTTGGATGATTGAGTCCATCCCCGCTGTTGACACCCGTACCGCGATTTTTCTTAAGATTAAACTCCAATGCGCTGGTATAAAACCACATACCGCCTGCATGAAGAGCATAGTCAGCAGATACATCAATCTTTTGCGTTTTAAGTGCGTCGGTTTCAAACAAAGCTTCTCTTAATACAAGTTCACTTTCGGAAGTTATTTTTTCTGAAAGATTTTTTTCAAATGTAGCACGCTCCTCCTGAACTTTTTCAGAAAGCGCTTTCGCGGATGCTTCATAGTTTTTAATTAATAAGCGAATAAATTCAGGGTTTCTTAACCGTTGTAATTGACTGAGTATATAATCGCCTTCATAAATAAACCCTTGAAAACGCGCAATTTCATCCGTCGTTAATGATTCCCTTTTAGCATCAGGATATTGTTTGTTTACAAGAGCATTCAATGTGTCGGATAGGGATTGCCATATTAATGGGTGAGCAGGGGTGTTATAAGATCGAGGAGAGTGGTTTTTTTCCATGACATCATGTAAGTTTGCTGCTAATCTTTTATTTAAAGTTAAAGTAACCTTCTGTTGATTTGCTATATCCCAACATTGTTTGATAACGAGTAAAGCCGACGCTTCTTGACCTAGTCCGACTGCAATACAAGTAGCATGTGTTTTATGTCGCCATTGTTCATAACCTTTCATCGTATCAAGTGATGCAAAAAGTCTGTTTAGTGTTAACTGATCAGCTCTTCCATAATAATGAAACGTTTTTTGTCGTGTATCTGCCACTAATAAATGCCATGACCCATGACTTTGTATAGGAATAAATTGTATGGGGGTATCCATGCTTTCCAACGTTTTTCGAAGCGAAACCACTCGCGTATCGGAAGGCAAATCCGGCTCATCGATAAGGAAATGAGAAAGCCCTAAAACAGGTGAACAAGACACTTCTGGATTTTCTATGAGATCAATAATTTCTTTTACATGGGAAGGTTGATAATAATAATCACTTTTCAAACCTAAATTCTCGAAATAACTTAACAACGTGTTGAAAGCAAAATAATAGCCGCTTCTATGGTGTAAATGATTATCTGTTACCACCTTCAAAGCTGCCGGTACATCGTTTCCTTTTGTGGTAGCTAGACCTCCTACGATATGAGGATGTTTAGCGCCTACGTTGGCTTCTAAAGCATGTGTTTCAATGTCGGTCGCGTACTTGTCGTACCTGGATGGATTGGTATTACGTTTAGCCCTTCCTGTCAGCGTAAATATTTTTGTAGCTTCGTCCATTAGACTGTTACGTTCTATATTTTTTTCCAATCCAGTCAAATGTTCAAGAATCGTTTCACCAATATTTGCTTGTTGTTCAGCAAGATGATGGAGTTCACTGTGTAATGCTTGTATTTGTTCGATGATATGATCAGATTTCCAATCTAATTTGAGAAAACCTTTTATCATGTTGCGATTCATTTCATCAAGCGCTTCCATGATTTGGTCAAATCGCTCATGCATTTCTCTTTGCATGGTTTGTAGTTGTTCGCCTAATACTTGAAGCGCATCAAGTATGATTTTATTGCTATCCTGAGCTTTATGGCGGGTAAACAAACTCTTAATACTCGCGCATGCTCCTAGTAATGTACTGGCTGCTGCTAAGGGATTCATGGTCTCGATAGAGGCAACGACTAACGATACATTAATTAACGCATCTCCAATGGTTGAAATTTGTTGTGCGCGTTTGTTATTTCCTAAAAGATAAGCTGTCTTTGATGCGATATCAACGCAATGATGAGCGTTATTTATGTATTCCTCTTTTCTTTTTTCTTCTTCTGCAACTTTTGCTTTTTCAACATGTAATTTTTGCGCTGCTTGTAACATATCGAAAGGTGTCGAGCGAGGGGATTGTTTACAGGCATCTAATTTAGCTTTTAATGATTTAACTTTATCGTTGTGCTCAAAACCCGTGATATCGACGTTAGTTAATAAGTCGATAAATAACTTATCGATGCTTTGGTCTGTGCTGCTTGTTGTGGGCGCAGATTGACGTGTTTGCTTAGGCAGATCAGTTTTTGCAGTTTTTTTAGTGGGATGTGATGTTGCAACAAGCGCTTGAACTGGTTGCTTAGCTTCTCTCGTATAGGTGATTGGCGACGCAGCACATATACCTGCTTTTTCTTCTCCTTTTAACCAATCAAAACCCGCGTGACACATTTTTTGGATGTCATCTCCAACAGGTTTTGCTGCCTTAGTGACAATACTACCCACAATACCGCCAGCAATCGCAGCTCCTGGTGGACCTCCCGCAGATCCTGCAGCTGCAGCAGCAGTTACAAACGGTGCAGCAATAAGAACTTTTACTGTTTCTGAAGCGGCAGCACAGATAAATTTTTCTCCCGCGCTGCTGGATGATCGATCTTGCGCTGCTTCTTTAACGATAGCAGAAAGTTCACCCATCGCTTTAATAGGCCGTGGAAATATAACATCCGCTGTTTTTGCAGTTATTTCTCCAATCTTAACAGCGTTAGAAACGTTGCCTGCAATTTTTGCAATTTGATTATCATCTTTTTTTCGTGAGTCCATTAGTATGCCCCTTCATTGTGTAATTTAATTACGCAAAAGCATACGACATGAATGATTATTATACAATACCGTGAAAATACGGTAATTATGCTATTGATATCCTATATTGTCATTTGGATTATAGGGCTCGACATTTTCAAGTATTTGTTTCAATAAATATAAATCACTATTTAATTGGAAGGCGCGCAGCATAATTATTTCCTTAATGTTATTTAATTATTGTGTTTCACAAACTCACCCTTGGGTTTAGTTTGCACGGTTTGGGTATTACATACGCTTTGCAATGCTTCTGTTTTTGTCTGCAGTAAATGATAATAAAATTGTGAGCGTTGTGAACCAGGATCATAATATCCAGAATATTTATTCTCACCATATTCACTCTGAGAATTTCCATAATATCCTAAATAAATGTCAACACCCAAATAATCTGCATCATAATAAGATGATCCTTTGCAATGGGTGTATACTGAACGCTTTATGTCGCCCACTTGTTTACCATGTAATATCATTTGCAGATCGCGCGCAGATAACTTGCATTGCAATTTTCCTATGCATTTGACCCAAAAAATATCACTCTTCTCACTTTTCCAACCTCCAAAGCGTTCACAATTAAGTTCAAACCATTTAGCTGCTTTGTATAAAATGCTAGGATCAAATACATAACCAGCAGTGATCACTTTCTTTGTATCAGGTTGTAAATCTTTTTCAAGTTGATCGATAAGATCTCTGATTTCCCATAAATAGTCTTCCATTATCTCATGTTTTTTACAAGAATCATGATCGCATTTTTTAAAGTTTATATTATAATTCACTTCCGTTTTAATGATTGCCTCACCAAATTTTTTAATAGCCTCGAAAATTCGTTGATTTCTTTGTTCATTAATAAGTTGTGCTTCTTTAGATGTGACACACTCCAATGATTCGGTAACTTCTTCTTTGGATAAATTTCCTGCGGCAATTAACATTTCAACAACGCCCTGATCAACTTCATTTTCTCTGTTAGTTTTGAGATTTACATCTCCTGCCATCGCTGCAATTTGCAATAACGTTCCTTTAACATGCCGTTCCAGTGGGTCTCTTCCTTCTGTTTCAACATGCAACAACATAGGTTTTGCTTTTACTAAAGCTAATGCATTTTCTATGTCCTTTCTGTCACCGCTCAAAATAAGATTTGCAGCACTAGCAGCTTCATCACCCATCATATCCTGAAGTGTGCGGCCAAAGAGCTTAAATTGTGAATAGTATGCTTTGTATGATGTTATGTTGCTTTTATGCTGAATGGGGTTAATATCGTCATTCAAATAATCTAAAGTTATATGCAAAGGCACATCGTATAACCTAACATCTGACATGACCTCACCTTGTGAATTC
>CAYVRW010000014.1:0-24772 GCA_964453575.1 uncultured Coxiellaceae bacterium
CCGGATCTTGTTTTTGATAAATGCATGCTTTCATGCAATCGTTACAAATGCGATGACCGGTTGCAGGGCACATGGGATTATCAACCATGACCATGGCCAGTGATGCAATCGTATGACCGTCACGTTTTAAAAGATGCATTTCTGAAATTTTTTCTTCAAGCGGACAGCCGGTGAGTGTGACATCCAACGGATTTTTTTTAAAACCAAGTGCAGGATCACCTTTTTTAACAGGAAAACCTTTAGAACAAAAATCCCCGTCATGATCATGGCAATAAATACAATAATTTATTTCATCCTGAGCTTCACGCGCGGTCATGCGTGGATCAGTTAATTTAAAACCGTCACGCAAACGAAAGTCACTTGTTGTCATAAGTCGATTGAGTTTATCCTGCTCCAGGGGCGAGCAGGGGACTAAGCGTTCATAATCAATGCGCTCGGGAATGCGAAAACTGGTCCAGTTTCTCACGTAAGCTTTGGCTTCAGGTGTTATTAATCCATGAACACACCATTGGGTCAGTTTATCAATGCCATCCGCATGTTGCTCGGGCTGTTCTATATATTGAACGGCAAGAAGGCTTACAGCTAATTCTTTATCTTCAGTTTGTAAAGGTGCTTTAGTTAATTGCTCATTTAACCAATGAGTTAGCGTGGTATAATCAAGTAAATTCTCGGTATTTAACATCTGCTTTTTAGCACGTCTTAACACAAAAAATTTTTTAAAAGCCGAAACCGGGTTATTTGACAGGGTACGAGCTTCGGAAAGCGCCGCTTCTTCTTCAATATTAAATAACTGAATAAGAAAATCTTCTAAAACCGGAGCTACTGCAAGTAAAAGTTCGCTTATCGCAAGGGTTGAGAAGGTTTTAGCTTCCTGGCGATAATCTTGTAAATCAGCCGCCAAATCAGCATTGAATTGCTTAAGTTTAGCTATAAATTGCTGGTCAAGTTTTTGCAGCCCTTCCGCTCGGAACAAGTCCGAGAAGGTAAAACCTGCCAATTGAAGTGAAGGATTGGTCATAAAATAGATCAATAAGGGTTATTTTGATGATTATTATAAAGTATTTGTCGATTGGTGTCATATATATTGGTTTAAAAGATGAAAGATTAGATGTTCATTTTGATAAAGGATAGCTTATTGATTATATTGATTTTTTAGAAATTGATAAAATTACACGCTATAATTAAATTGTGGTATAATTATTAAGCATTTTATTTGTCTTGTTTTTGGGGTGTTTTTGTATGGCAACTTCTGGGTATGTAGAAGAGAACAAAAGTGAACCTGATCAGTTTACCGTCGTTTCGATTAATACTGAGGGTATGCCTCGATCTATAGTATTACAGTTGCCAAAAATGCCATTTGTGGATCAGCCATTGACGGTGACATTTACGATTAATCAGCAAGTTTTCGAAGCCATAAAATCATCTGAAAATAACAATTTTTCACGAATCTTTAATGAAGGAGCTACGCTTCAAATATCGCCAGAAGGGTTTTTAGCTCCATATGTAGATAAGATGAAACCAGTGATAGACGTATGTACTATAGAGGAAACCACAGGCAAGTTTGCCATGTTGTTTCAAAAACCTTTTCCTCCGATCTTTAATGCACAAGGTCAACTTGATAAAGCAATACCTTTTCCTGATAATTCTGAAGCTATCAATGCTGTATTGAATGTTCTGCGATTGATTACGACTATAGCTAATTCATTAGTTTTGACCATCATGAAAAATCCAGCGTTTTTAAAGGATGAAAAAGGTGATTATTTTGATCTGCTCAAAAAAGCGGGAAATCTAGAATGGCGATTGCAAGATGCTATTTTACAGCCCATTTTTCAATTTTCAATTAAGGATGGGATGGGTCGTAAAAGTTCTAGCGATTCTGATGAGATGATTTTTTTTCAAACCTATATCTCTAGACTTGTTATTATTCAGAGTGAAATTTATAAGTCTCTTCTTGAAAAATTCCAACTAAATTTCGATGAATTAAAAAAACAATTTGATAATATTAAAAATAATCGCAATATTGATAGCAAGCAAATTGATGAATTATGGAAATTAAATATCAAACTTGATGAATTGTTGGCAAATACATTCCTGCGTGATGATGTAATTGTTAAAGAGCTTCGAAATTTAAAAGAAAAGCTGTGGAATGAGATAATACAGTTTCTTGGAACTCCGCGTGAGCCTGATTTTTTAGATGTTACAACAGAGTATAAAAATACGTATGACGTTTATCTTACACGTGTTATTACTGCTCAAGATGAAATTTTAAAACACGACAATCCTTTATCCGAAGATAATGCTTTGTCTGCTAATATGGGTATGTTCAAAGGCCAGTTTCGCCCAATAACCATAGCTGAACTCACCAAGGATGATGCTTTAACAGATGATGGTGAGTTTCACTTCAAGAATATCCGGTATCCTTTACAACAAGATGCTACCAAAAAATTTACTCTTTCAAACGGAGGAGATTTTACAAGTTTTACTACAGCCAAACAGGAAAGAGTATTACAAGATACAGTTGCTCAGTTAGAACGTGAAATAGAAAAAAAAGAAATGAAGGGTGGTTCAACATTATGCATGACCGCAGCATGGCTGACAAGAAATGAAGAGTCAAAAAAAAGAAGATTGCATTTACGTTGTATGAGCTTAGGCGATAGTAATTCTTATGTGATTGTTTATGACGGAAAAGGAATAGTCCATGATAAGTCTAAACGAATTAACACCGTTTTAGATAAAAATCCTAATATCCATAGAGAGGATGGTGAGCCTGCGGTAGCTAGAGCATTAGGTGATCTTGATGCTTTAATACCACAGGCTTTTGTGAAAGATTTTCATAAAGGTCAATTTTTCCATAGTGAGGATGGTATTGAGCTTGAGGAAGGCCAATCATTCACTATAGTTACCACCTGCGATGGACCTGTTGAGGGGTTATTAACGGAGGCAGACGAAGTTAAATTTATTGGTGAATGTGTTCTTGAAAGTAAGGATAATTTAAAAGCATTAGCTTCATCTATAGTGAGAAAGGCCGCTTTACGTTCTGGTGACAACATGTCTGGTGTGATTGTAGGGCCTAATGAATTAAAAGTTGATGGTGATGTGAGTGTATCTGTGATTGCTGATGGTCATAATACTGGCGGCGAAAATGTTTCAAAGTATATTGCCGGTAATATTCAGTCTCGATTAATTCAGGAAATTGAAAATAAAAAAAGCCTTTGGAAAAAATTCAAGGAGGCAGATCGATTTGATAAATTCTTGATAGTTTTCGGAGGGATATTAGCAGTTGCTGCAATAGGAACGGTTGTTGCTGCGTTGGCCGGTGTACCTGTTCTTGCTGGCATTGGGGTTGGAGCAGGCGCAATAGGTAACGGGTTAGTAGCTGGAGCAAGTGGGATATATGGCTTATTTGGCGGGGCAGCGTTGGCGGTTAAATCGGCTGTTGCAATTAAAATTGGTGTAAGTGTAGTGTCTGCATGTTTGGCATTGCCTTATATAATGAGAATGAGAATGGCTTATAAGCGTTATTTTTTAAAAATCCCAAGTCCTTCGGAGGCTCCTTCAGGGGCGGGTAAAGAAGCTCCAGTTCTTAGAGAGGGAGGTGGTGATGTATCAGGAAAAAGTTTTTCTTCAAACAGACAGCGCATGCCTGAATGTATGGGTACTGCTCCGCATGCGCAAGAGTCAGGCACAGATACAGAGGAGGTTGATTCATCAGAAGCATCTAAATCTAACTCTAAAGTGGCATTAAGTCCAAGTCGGAGCCCATCAGAGTCACCACCGTCACCAAAGTCACCAAAGTAGAGACAATAGACAATTAATTTTTCCCATCTTATGCTACGATAAGCTCTCAATTCATTAAACGGAGTTTTTTTTATGAAATTCAAGCAAGTAGCATTAGCTGTTGCATTAAATTTAGCTTTAATATCCACCCCAAGTCATGCCGATATCATTTTTCAATCCTCCAAAGCTGGTCTAAACGCATGTGACAATATTGATGGCAATTGGACAGGCACGGGCGTTGTCACCGCCAAAGTGCTTGGGATAAAGATTACGTGTAAATATCAAGGTACAGGGATTGTTACTAACACAGACCCTTATAAATTTAATTTGGATGTAGATTTGAAATCCAGTTCAGCTATTTGTCCAAATACTAAAAAAGTCATCGCTGGGTTCTGTGATCCTGTTGCAAGGCTTATTGTATTGAGCTCAGCGGATGCTGAGTTATCAGGACATATCTCTGAAGATGGAAGGTCTGCCGATGATATAACCGGTAAGGTGAGCATAACGGTAATGAAACAAACCATTCTTGCTAATGTGGATGAGATGAGGTTGCATAAGCAATAATTCTTTATTTTTCAGCCTACTTGACATTTTTCTTTATTTGGCATATGCTATAACATATGCCTTATAAAGGAGTGTATTTATGCCAGTGCACAATATTCGTCATGCTCATTTATTCAGAAATGGCCGTAATCAAGCTATACGTATCCCGCGTGAATTTGAGTTGCCAGGCAAGGAAGTCATTATTCATAAAGAGGGTTCATGCCTTATTATCGAACCAATTGAAAAACATAATAATTTAGCAGCTCTATTAGCAACTTGGGAGCCCCTGGAAGAAGATTTTCCTGACATACTAGATTTACCACCGGATGATGTGGATCTTTGAAAATGAAAACTTCAAAATATTTATTGGATACAAATATTCTATCTGAACTTATTAAACATCCTTCTGGTAAGTTAGCGCAGAAAATTGTAAAACTTGACAGCAATTCATTTTGTACAAGTATTATCGTTGCTTGTGAATTACGTTATGGAGCTTTGAAAAAAAATTCGCAAAATTTACTATCGAAGATTGAGCTATTGCTAGGAAATATTATTGTTGTACCATTAGCAGATGATATAGATCGTTATTATGCGGAATTGCGGACTGCATTGGAAAAACGCGGCCAGCTTATTGGTGCACATGATATGTTGATTGCTGCTCATGCGCTTGCACTTAATGCCATTTTAGTAACTGCAAACGAGCGAGAATTTATGAGAGTGCCAAGGTTATCTGTAGAAAATTGGATATCCTAATACCCCCTTGAATATCCGCTTTCTGCCCATATAATTACCTCATCTTATATATTATTTTCTGGAGCAATACCCATGAGCGCGGCGGCACAACAAGAAACCCTTAATTTTCAGGCAGAAGTCAAACAATTACTCCATCTTGTGACTCATTTTTTGTACAGCAATAAAGAAATATTTTTACGTGAATTGATTTCAAATGCATCCGACGCGGCCGATAAACTTCGTTTTGAAGCCTTATCAGATGCGGCACTGTATGAAAAAGACCCTGAGTTAAAGATTTATGTCAGTTTTGATGAAAAAGCGCGCACTGTTACCATACGTGATAATGGCATTGGTATGAGCCGTGATGAAGTGATTGCTAATTTGGGAACCATTGCCAAATCCGGCACACGTGATTTTCTGGCGCAATTAACCGGCGATCAAAAGAAAGACGCGCATTTGATAGGGCAGTTTGGTGTTGGCTTTTATTCAGCATTTATTGTGGCTGATAAAGTAACCGTCACCACGCGACGAGCCGGGTTAACCAAAGAACATGGGGTTCGTTGGGAATCCAGCGGTGAAGGTGCTTATACCATAGAAAATATTGAAAAAAGTGATAGGGGAACGGAAATTAGCTTACATATTAAAGAATCTGAAAATGATTTTTTAAATGAATGGCGTATACGTAACATTATCACTAAATATTCTGACCATATTAGTCTGCCTATCATGATGCAAAAAATGGAAGGGGTAGATGAGAAAGAGCCGACAAAACCACGCGAATGGGAAGCTGTTAATAAGGCGACGGCATTATGGGTGTTACCAAAAAATTCCATCACTGATGAACAATATAAAGAACATTACAAACATATCGCGCATGATTTTCAGGATCCATTAGTGTGGGCACATAATCAAGTGGAAGGTGGTAATTTAGATTACATTAGTTTGTTGTATATTCCACAACAAGCGCCTATGAATCTCTTTCAACAAGACCAACCAAGGGGATTAAAACTCTATGTGCAACGCGTCTTTATCATGGATAAAGTCGATCAATTTATGCCGCATTATTTGCGTTTTGTGCGTGGTATTGTAGACACGAATGCATTGCCATTGAATATTTCACGAGAAATATTGCAAGATAATCCGACGATGTTGAAACTACGTACGGCATTAGTGAAGCGTGTGTTGGATACTTTAGAAAAATTAGCGAAAGATGATAAAGATAAATATGCTATTTTCTGGAAAGAATTTGGTAATGCTTTAAAAGAGGGCCCTGCGGAAGATTTCGCAAATCGCGAACGTGTTGCTAAATTAATACGTTTTTCATCGACTCATACGGATTCTCCAATCCAAACTGTATCGTTTGAAGAATATGTAAGCCGTATGAAGCCTGATCAAAAGAAAATTTATTTTATCACGGCCGATTCATTCAGCGCAGCGAAAGCAAGCCCGCACTTGGAAATTTTCCGTAAAAATAATATCGAAGTGTTATTATTATCGGATAGAGTAGATGAATGGTTGGTTGCTCATCTAAACGAATTTGATGGCAAACCTCTGCATTCGGTGGCAAAAGGCGATGTCAGCTTTGATGAAATTGCAGCGTCTGAAACGCAAAAAGATGAAATGAAAAAGAAAGAAGAATCATTAAAACAAGAATTTGATGCAGTGATTACGCAAGTTAAGACAGTATTAGGTGAGCAAGTTAAAGAAGTGCGTATTTCGCATCGTTTGACAAGTTCGCCGTCTTGTTTGGTGGCTGATGAAAATGACATGGGTATACAGTTGCAACGCTTATTAAAAGCAGCAGGACAAGATGTTGCTGAAGTAAAACCTATTTTTGAATTAAATCCAGAGCATGCTTTAGTAAAACTTTTGGCGCATGAAAAAAATGCAGAACGTTTTAATGAATGGACGCATATTTTGTTTGATCAAGCGCTGCTTGCGGAAGGTGGTCAATTGAAAGAACCCGCTCTTTTTGTGCAGAGAATGAATAAACTATTGCTGGAACTTGCGAAATAAATTTAACCGTCTTCCCGCTCCCGGACTTGATCTGGGAGCGGGAAGACGGAAGGATTAATATGAAATATAAACGAAAACTGATAGTCGTAACTTTAATCATAGCTCTGATCGCAAGCTACGGCTTATACCGCATGCTTCATTCATCTTTTCCACCACAAGATGTAAAAGTGGTTGAAGTAGAACAGGCGCAACTTAAAGATATCGAGCAAACCGCTGATTTTATTGGCACCATTAAATCAGAACAAGCAACCATGTTAATTGCCAAATCTGGCGGTATTTTAAATCGTATCGCCAATGCGGGTCAGCATGTGAAAAAAGGCCAGATTATCGCAAAAATTGAAAGTAAAAATATCGATCGCAATTATACGCTTTCAACACAAATGGAACAGCTTGCCAAAGTACAATATGATAGATATAACCAACTTTATAAAACTGGCGTGACAAGCAAAAGCGCTATGGAAGAAAAAAAATCGAATTGGATGGAATATCAAAAGAGAATGTCAGATGCTAAAATTGCCATGGAAGAAAATAGTATTTATGCGCCCTTTGACGGTATCGTGGGAATCTTTAAAATTCGCGAAGGTTCGCAAGTGCAAGCAGGTGATGCACTGGTTACGCTTTATGATCCATCGTCTACTATTGTTGAGTTTGATGTGCCTATTTCTATTGTTGCTACTGTTCAAGATGGGAATACCGTATATATTAACCATAAGTCATACCCTTTAACATCTATCCAACATATGCTAGATGAAGATACCCATATGTCGCCTGCCTATGTGCGTATTGCATGTAATGATTGCATTATTGGCTCAAATGTTGATGTGTCTTTGGTGACCAAACAAAAAAAATCCGTGATTGTTATTCCTTATGAAGCAATATTTTTAAGTAATGGAAAAACGTTTGTTTATACAGTCAATGAAAATAAAGCAGCGCTCACGCCGGTTCAGCTTGGATTAAGAAATAAAGAATCCATAGAAATTGTTTCGGGTTTGAAACCTAAAGACGCTGTTATTATTCGAGGACAGGCCCGTATTTATCCTGGGGCTGCCGTCAAACTATCGTCACCCATTAAAAATGCTGGCTAATTATAATGAAATTAACAAGTTATTTTATAAAACATCCTGTCATTGCATTGATATTAAATGCAATGATACTCATCGTGGGTATCTTATGTTTTAATCTTTTGTCATTACGAGAATACCCAGAAATTCATTTTCCGAATGTCACTATCCATAGTTTTTATCCTAATGCCAGCGCTGAATTAGTCGAAAGCTCAGTGACTTATCCTCTCGAAGACCAATTAGCAGGTATAGAAGGTATAGAATCAATCGCATCTTTTTCAAAACATGGTAGAAGTACGATTGATTTAAGTTTCAAAAACGGCACTTCTATTGATAGAGCCATGCTTTCAATTCGTGAAGCTATTGGTCTTGCGCGTATGCAGTTGCCTGCTGATGTCAAAGACCCCATTGTAGAACGACAAACAGTTGCAAGCGGTGTGCCATTTATCGTTTTGTCACTTGAATCTACAACCATGGATTTTGCTGCGTTAACGCATTATGCCAATCTTAATTTAAAAAACGCATTTAGAGGTGTTAAAGGGGTGGCTTCAGCTCAGGTATGGGGACAGCCTTATACTTATGATATTGTATTAAATCCGAAAAAAATGTATGCCTTTGGTGTTAATACCGATCAAATTTTTGCGGCGATACTGCGCGGTAATTTATCATTGCCTGTGGGGAAATTTCAAAATGAAACACCTGCCACATTAAATGCTGAATTAAAAAATATTGGTGACTATGAAAACCTGGTCGTAAAAGAAAAAAATAACAAACAAAATCCTGTTTTATTAAAAAATGTTGCCGATATTAACCTTAAAACTGATAATGAAACCTTTCGTGTACGCATTAATGGTAAGCCCGGCCTTGCTATTGCCATCAATCGCACCAATGATGGCAATCCCATCGAAGTTTCTCGTTTAGTGGAAGAAAAACTCAAAGAATTACAAACGCGATTGCCCGAAGGGCTTAAGATTAATATCATTTCAGATCAAGCTGACTTTGTAAAATCCTCGCTTAGCAATATCCAATCCTCAATTTTTGAGGCAGTTTTATTTGTATTAATCATTGTTTTTTTGTTCTTGCGCAATCTCAAGGCGACGTTAATTCCTTTGGTGACAATCCCTATTTCGTTAATGGGCTCTTTTATATTTTTAAAACTTTTTGGATATTCTATTAACATTTTAACATTAATGGCGATGGTACTGGCCGTGGGGTTAGTGGTGGATGATGCCATTGTCGTGTTAGAAAATATTCAAAGACATATTGAAAACGGTTTATCGCCGCTTGAAGCAGCATTAAAAGGCTCACGAGAAATAGGTTTTGCCATCGTTGCGATGACGCTGACCCTCACCAGCGTTTATGCGCCGCTAGCTTTTATTAGCGGTACCATTGGACAATTATTCTCTGAATTTGCTGTGGCCCTTGCCGGCAGTGTCTTGATTTCCGGTATTGTTGCGCTCACGCTATCACCACTGATGTGCGGCAAAACACTTTCCAAAAAAGAAAAACCTTTATGGCCTAAGATTGATATTTTTATAGAAAAACTTAGCAAAAAATATCATGCAATGTTAACCAAGGTCATCGCTTATAAAAAAACATGTCTTTTCATCATAGTTAGCATATTTATTTCAATATTTTATTTAGCAAACCATATTCCCAAAGAAATGGCACCTAAAGAAGACCGTGGTTTAATAGGTGTTTATCTGCCGCCTGTTCCTGGTAAAGATATTAATTTTATGGAATCAAAATTACAGCGTGTAGAAGAAATCGTGCGACCTATTAAAGAAGCGCGGGATACTCTGATTTTTATGGGTGATTGGGGTGGAACAGTAGTAATGCCTCTTAAGTCGCAGTCAAATCGCAATCGCTCGGCATCCGATATCATTAATTCATTACGTCCACAGGTTTCACAACTTCCATCTGTTGATGCTTTTCCATGGAGTTGGGATTCAGGTCTTCCAGGTATGGATGACTCTGTTCTTGGTTCTGAATTATCAGTAACGATTTCAACGACTGATTCATTCAGAGAACTGTTCAATCAAATTGAAAAATTACGAAACGCTTTAGATACAGGAAAATTATTTCAAGGTATTAGACATGATTTAAAACTTGATACTCCTGGTTATCGCATCGATTTATTAAGTAATGAAATATCTAATCTTAATTTGAATGCATCGCAATTAGCAAAAACCATTGAAGTTTTCTTCAGCGGCGATAAGTCATTAACGTTTGCCAAAGACGGTATTTTATATAGCGTAACCTTAAAAGGTGATAAATCACCATGGTCACTTAATGAATTATATGTCACAAATCCTGCCGGTAAACGTATTTCATTAGGTGCTGTGGCTAATTTAGTACCTGTTGCCCAGCCTGATAAATTATTTCATTATAATCAAATGCGCTCAGCCAAGCTAACAGCCAATTTGATGCCAGGGGACAAAATCGAAAGCGCCATGACAAAATTAAAAGATAGCGTTGATGAAAATCTTCCTTCGAATTATAAAATTTCATGGCAAGGTGCAGCAAAAGCCTATTCAGAATCGCAAATGATGATGGCTATCTTGTTCTTTTTATCAGTGATATTTATCTTTGCTATTTTGTCAGCACAGTTTGAAAATTTTATTGATCCTTTTATTATTTTGTTAACCGTTCCGCTTGCGTGCGCCGGTGCATTGTTTTTCGTATGGCTATGCGGCCAGACTATGAATATTTACACTCAAGTAGGCTTGATTACTTTAATAGGCTTGATCAGCAAACATGGTATTTTAATTGTTGAATTTGCCAATCAATTAAGAAAAGAAAATCTACCTATCATAGAAGCTATTATAAAATCCGCATCGTTACGGTTAAGGCCGATTTTAATGACCACGGGTGCTATGATATTTGGTGCCATTCCTCTTTTATTATCAAAAAGCGCAGGCTATGAATCACGCCATGTAATTGGTACGGTGCTTATCGGCGGTTTGAGTGTAGGGACGTTGTTTACCTTGTTTATATTGCCTACACTTTATGTGATGATTAAAAGTTTAGAGCAAATATTAATCAAAAAAGCAAGGATTAACCTGATCAATACTGAATAATATCTACCATTTCTTGAGAATCGTCTTATAATACCATCCCACTAACTACCATACGTGGAGAAAATTATGTTAATCGGTGTTCCAAAAGAGATTAAAAATAACGAATTTCGGCTTGGGCTTATTCCTAGCAGTGTGCGAGAGCTGGTTTCCAATGGTCATCAAGTCATTGTGCAGCATGATGCAGGACTAGGTATAGGCATAGATGATGCTGCATTTGAGCAGGCTGGCGCGAGTATTGTGCAAACGGCGGAAGAAATTTTTGCCAAAGCAGATATGGTTATCAAGGTCAAAGAACCGCAAAAACAAGAATGCTTGATGTTGCGAGACGGTCAAATTTTATTCACATACTTGCATTTGGCTCCAGACCCAGAACAAGCGCGTTTGCTTAAAGAATCGGGTTGTATTGCTATTGCTTATGAAACAGTGACCAATAAATTCGGTGGTTTGCCGCTTTTAGCGCCCATGAGTGAAGTAGCCGGCCGTATGGCGATACAAGCAGGCGCGACTAGCTTGGAAATTACCAATAAAGGCAGCGGTATTCTATTAGGCGGTGTTCCTGGTGTTGCTCCCGCAAAAGTCGTGGTATTAGGCGGCGGGGTAGTGGGCACTAACTCCGTACGTGTTGCCATGGGCATGGGTGCTCGCGTCGTGGTGATTGATAAGTCATTGGACCGATTAAATCATTTAGATTTACAGTTTGGTTCACGCATTATGACGGTTTATTCAACTACAGATGCCATTGAACGACATATTGCAACGGCAGATTTAGTGGTTGGCGCCGTGCTCATTCCTGGCGGTTCAGCGCCACGTTTAGTGACTCGTGACATGCTGAAAAACATGCGTCATGGCTCAGTGATGGTTGATGTTTCCATTGACCAAGGCGGTTGTTTTGAGACAAGTAAACCAACCACGCATCAAAATCCAACGTATATTGTCGATGGTATCGTCCATTACTGTGTATCGAACATGCCTGGCGCGGTACCCAGAACATCCACTTTTGCATTAAATAACGCGACTTTACCATTCGTTTTAGCATTAGCTAATAAAGGTTATAAAGAGGCCTTGATGCTTGATCCGCATTTATTGAATGGATTGAATGTTTATCGAGGTAAATATACGCATAAAGCAGTGGCGGATGCGCTAAAAGTTGAGTACACGCCGGCGGGAAGTTTGTTGCAATAGACGTAGTCATTGCGAGGCGTAGGGTGGGGCCCGCACTTGTTGTGCGGGGAGTGAAGCGCGACGACGCGCCCACTCTACGTTCTACAAACTGACACTCACCTGTTTTTATGGACTGAGTAACGGCGCACTACGCCGAATGAGGGATCATCGAGGTCGCGGTTGAGTGTGGGGGGGCGAGGAGTAACATTGGGAATTTTTATATCTTTTTCTGGCTTATCATCCATTTTCGGAGTTTGTTTTTTTGCTAGATTATCTTTTTCAGCTTCTTTTTTAGTTACAAATTCTTCCACGGCAAGATGTTCGGAAAAAAGCTTTAGCTCGTTATATAATAGGCGAGCAATACATCTATTTTCATATGTCGGATGCTCGATTGCTTGATCAAGAGCACCTTGAACTTTCAAGGTTTTTTCCTCCAGCAATGCTTGGATCTTAGTTATCATTTCAGGAGCAAATTTATCACTAGCTTTGAGTTCTGCTACTATTTGAGTCCCTTGATCTCGTAATTCACTAAATCGTTCACATGCCAATGCTATTTCCTTGGTTAGGTTAAGCTTGCTGGTTTTTCTAAACATAATTTACCCCTCGTTTTCTATATAACTTATTGAATTGTACAACAAATTGCTTAAAATACTCTTAACAGTACTATAATTATACGATAAAAATTGAGCCCTTTGGACTTTTTATTGAATATATTGCTGTATCCTTTTGATAAAATGGCAATTTTTGCAACCACAAGCATTTTATTCAAATGCATAACTACGCCGTATGTCATCATATCCCGCCTCTTGGTTTCCTTTTTCTATCATCCTCTTCAAATCAGGGTCGCCTGATCCTAACAACTCTTTGTAACGTAAACTATCCATAAAAAACTCATGGGCTTGTTTTGTTAACACATCAAGCAAGAGAGCAGATGAAAGACTATTTTTCAGCTGTTCTCTCGTTAGATCTGTTCCATAGTGTTCTTGATATTGCGCAACCGTCATTCTAAACGGGTTATTATTACCCATATTTTCTTGGAATAGCGTATCCAGTAAATCAATGACACTATTAATTAAGATCTGAATTTCGATGGGTGTCATTTTATCCCCATCGCAGCAAAGCTTTTCAATGACAGTCATTTGCTGTTTAAGTATCATTTTAAGATACTCAATACTATGATTGGATGGGCTTGCATAAAATGGATTGATGATCACTTCGGTTTGTTCCGGGCGTAGCAACTCAAATGATTGCACTGAATAAATAGGTAATACAGGTAATGCATGTTCAATTTCTGGAATTTTAGTAAAAAAACTCGTACCATGTCTTTCTACCGTATCCGTCACATCTATTAAGATACCGTTGACGATACTTGAATCAATAGTGAGGACGGTACTTTGCGGGTTCCTTCGTTTTGCTAATTGATACGCGACTTTTTTATCAGCAGTTGTTCCAACTAATTGTGTGCTGCCTTGATGCTTAGTAATATCTCTTGCGGTAATGGGATGTTGTATCTTAGAAAATCTAAAATATAAAAGCTCTAATAGCTGCAATTTTATAGACTTAGCATGTATTACCCTATCTGCTCTATATACCTTTGCAAGGTTAGAGGGACTAACACCGGCTAAATGATGATACATTGATCCGGCTACTTTAGTTATCTTTGACTGTAATGAATTACGTAAAAACATGTCTCCTCCAGTTTGTGTGCATTATTTATATAATCATGGTAATACCGTAAAAATACGGTACTATTATCGTATTAAAATTGTTAAGGAAATATTAATAGAACGATGTTTTGAAAAAGAAAATGCATTAATCAGCGAAATTGATTATTTTCTTTCCAGTTGATCGACGTGATAATAATGCGTCAAACGAGGTTGCGAGATAGTCTGGCGGGGCGCCTCTTCAATAATGGGTTTTTTCTGAACAATAAGTTTTTGCTGAATTAAAATTTCATGGTGTTGATTGCGCTTATAATCTTCTACACATTGATTAAGATCACGATTACGCATGGCCTCAAAATAAATCACGGACGTGTTGCGTAATCTTTTCTCTTCGTGAAGCATGGCATATTTCCAAACGCCAAAAAACTCAGCCCATTGGAAATAAATAGCAGGGAGCACGCCCCCCGCATAAAATCGTGCGCCCGAGGTAAATTCCTGGCCAGTCCAATAAATAAGTTCCAATTCAGCATATTTTTTAAATTGAAAATATTGTTTTTCAGTCATCTCAACAGCTGCATGACTGTATTTATCTTTTAATGTCGCACGAATTCTTTCTTTTAATTTTTTTATGTCTTCAGCATTTAATTCTTCGTGCGGTAATAAAAAATTGCCGAAATGTTTGCGGCGTTTTTTTTCTGATTCTAGATAATATTTAATAAGCGGGTCGAGTGCGTTAGAGCTTAATTCCTGTTCATGCCAAGCTAGAAAATTCATTTGCTCGTGAGACAAAGATTTGCCTTGTGCAAATGTTTTTATCATATCAGCCGAGCTATTATGAATGGGTTGAAGTATTAAGGTAGGTTTCATTCCCAGCTCATGATAACTTTGCCGCTTTGACCAGATAGCATGGTCTCAAAGGCTTGTTGATAATCATCGATATGAAATTCATGCGTAACCACGGGTGAAATATCCAAACCGCTTTGTAACATGCTAATCATTTTATACCAGGTTTCAAACATTTCACGGCCATAAATCCCTTTAACCATCAAACCTTTCATGATGATTTGGTTCCAATCAATTTGTGTATCTTTAGGTAAAAATCCAAGGATCGCTACTTTTGCGGCATGATTCATATGCGTCAACATTTCATTGAAAGCGGTGGGATTGCCAGACATTTCCAGTCCCACATCAAACCCTTCACGCATGCCTAATGATTGCATGGCATCCTTCAGCGTGGTTTTTTGCACGTTTAATGACATGGTTGCACCCATTTTTTTCGCAAGCGCCAGTCTGTATTCATTGATATCAGTAATCACAATATGCCGTGCACCAGCAAATCTTGCCACAGCAACCGCCATGATACCCACAGGGCCTGCGCCGGTGATTAGCACATCTTCACCGACAAGATCAAAAGAAAGCGCAGTATGCGTTGCATTACCAAAGGGATCTAAAATAGACGCAATGGAATCGTTAACATTATCTGGAATAGGGTAGGCATTAACAGCAGGAATAACCATGTATTCAGCAAAGCAACCTGTGCGTGTCACACCTACGCTGTCATTTTTTCTGCAAACATGACGTCTGCCCGCGCGGCAGTTTCGACAAAAACCACAAGCAATATGCCCTTCACCGGAAACGCGATCATGCAATTTAAAACCTTCTACGTGCTGCCCTATATCAACCACTTCGCCGATAAATTCATGTCCGGTCACAAGAGGCACAGGAACGTTTTGTTGTGCCCATGTGTCCCAATTATAAATATGAATATCCGTACCGCAAATGGCGGTTTTTTTAATTTTAACTAAAACGTCGTTATGTCCCATTTTAGGTTCTGGAACATCGGTTAACCATATGCCTTTTTCAGGCTTTGATTTAACTAATGCTTTCATGATGTATCACTCCAAGTTTTTTGCCAACTTTAGCAAATGCTGCAATGGCTTTATCTAAATGTTCTTTTTCATGCGCAGCTGACATTTGGGTACGAATGCGTGCTTGATTGTGCGGTACTACAGGATAAGAAAATCCTATGACATACACGCCTTCTTTTAATAATTCATCTGCCATCGTTTTAGCAAGTTTAGCATCGCCTAACATCACAGGAATAATAGGGTGGTCGCCTGGAACAAGCGTAAATCCAAGTGCTTCCATATTTTTTCTAAAATAAGCGCTATTATCATGGACTTTTTTGATTAAATCATGATTTTTTTCAAGCAGATCTAATACTTTAATAGAAGTAGCTGTAATAACAGGTGCTAACGTGTTGGAAAATAAATAAGGTCTTGAACGTTGTCGTAACCATTCAATGACTTCACGTTTGCCGCTAGTGTAACCGCCGGATGCGCCGCCTAATGCTTTACCTAAGGTTCCTGTGATAATGTCCACTCTACCCATGACCTGACAATATTCATGTGTGCCGCGGCCATTTTTTCCCATAAATCCGACAGCATGAGAATCATCAACCATAACCAGTGCATCATAACGTTCTGCTAAATCACAAATAGCATTAAGATTGGCAATAATACCGTCCATGGAAAATACACCGTCGGTTGCAATTAAACGAAAACGACAATCTTTGGCTTCTTTTAATTTATCTTCAAGATCATTCATGTCGTTGTTGTTATAACGAAAACGTTTGGCTTTGCACAGACGTATACCATCAATAATGCTTGCATGATTAAGTGCATCGCTGATGACGGCATCTTCTGCACCTAATAATGTTTCAAATAAGCCGCCATTAGCATCAAAGCAAGAAGAATATAGAATCGTATCTTCCATACCAAGAAAATCACTGATGCGTTGTTCAAGTTCTTTGTGATCGGTTTGTGTACCGCAAATGAAACGAACTGATGACATGCCATAACCGTAGCGATCAATAGCAAGTTTTGCAGCAGTCATGATATCGGGATGATTAGATAAGCCAAGATAGTTATTTGCGCATAAATTAATGACATCTTCTTGGTTTACGGTAATCATGGCTTGTTGTTGCGAGGAAATGATGCGTTCGCTTTTATATAAACCCGTTTGTTTTAATTGCTCTATCTCTTGTGAAAGATAGTTAAAATAATTTTTTTTCATGAATATTCCTAACATGATTGTTTTACGATGGTATGTTAACGTTTGGATTTTGGTTTTGTTTGAGCCTTTTTAAGCGCCTCATTATATGTGTTTTCTATTATTTTATCCAGGCTTTCTTTGTGGTTTTTGAGTACGGTAATATTTTTAACTAATTGATTGATAAGATCTTTTAACTGGTGGGTTTTTTTATCATTATCGTCAAACAATTTAGGATTTTTTTCTAATAATGTATAAGCAATTTTGCGGGCAAGACCTAAAATTTCAAAATCATTTTCAATAAGTGGGGCTTTTTTAATGGTGTCGATTAAACCCTTTAACCATGGAAAATCATTAGATAATTTGATTAATGCCTTGATCAAGTTATCTTTTTTAGCACTTGACTCTGGTTCATCGCTTGTTTTAGGCTTTGTTCTGTTGTCCATGTATATCGCCTGCCTTCTGATTTTATTATTATACCTTCAAAATGAGATCTTATCTTTTTAGCTTACTCATCTTATTTAATATGTGCAATTAAAAAATGATAGTTTGGAGAGTCTATTTATGAAACAAACGACCGTATCTTCCCGCCTACGTTGGTCCTGCCGGCGCGGCATGCTGGAACTTGATGTTTTATTGGGAAATTTTTTAGAAGAAGTTTATGTCAGCTTAAATGAAGAAGAGCAGTTGCAATTTGTACAATTATTGTCCGAAAATGATCAGGATTTATTCATGTGGCTGACGGGCAAAGAAAAGCCTTTAAATGCCGATTTTGCCGCTATGGTTGAAAGGATTCGTTATCATGCCAAGCATAGACATTGAGTTTAAACCTTCAAAAATAGCTATTTTATTAATTTTATGGATATGGTTTGGCGCAATGATTGCGGTAATAAGCTTACATAAAGCCAGCTGGATAACGTTAGCGCTACTTTTAACTATTTCGGTGTATGGTATGAGAGCATTATTTTTACATGGTTTATTACTCGATCCTAAGGCTATAAGAGGCTTAAAGCATGTCTCGGGGGAGCATTGGCAGCTTTTCTTGAGGCAAGGCGAGTATATGGCCAGTTTACAAGGGGATAGCACAGTCACTTTAATGTTTTGTGTATTACGTTTTCACATACCTGATCATAAATTCACATATTCTTGTATTTTATTTAATGACTCGTTTGAATTTGACATGTATAGACGGCTGCTGTTACGGCTGCGTTGCTTTAAATCCTGGTAACTCGCTGAAAAATACGCTACTATTCACCGTTTTATCGGTATAACATCAACTATGCAACATATACGTAACTTTTCAATTATTGCTCACATTGATCATGGCAAGTCAACTTTAGCAGACCGCTTGATCCAAATTTGCGGCGGCTTGGCTGATCGAGAAATGGCAGAACAAGTACTGGATTCTATGGATCTTGAGCGCGAGCGCGGCATTACCATTAAAGCGCATAGTGTGACCTTAAATTATAAATCGCGCAGCGGCGAAAAGTACCAACTGAATTTTATTGATACGCCAGGACATGTGGATTTTTCTTACGAAGTTTCACGCTCGCTTGCTGCATGTGAGGGTGCCTTATTGGTGGTTGATGCAGGGCAGGGTGTTGAGGCGCAGACGTTAGCGGTTTGTTATACGGCGCTTGAACAAGGTTTAGAAGTTGTACCTGTTTTAAATAAAATTGATCTGCCGCAAGCAGACCCTGAACGTGTCATCAATGAAATCGAAGAAATTATCGGTTTAGAAGCAAAAAATGCTTTGCGTGTGAGTGCAAAAACGGGGTTAGGTATAGAAGATTTACTTGAAAAAATTATTACCGATATTCCCGCACCTGAAGGCAATGTTGATGCACCGCTGCAAGCTTTGATTATTGATTCATGGTTTGATAGTTATTTAGGTGTCGTCTCTTTAGTGAGAGTTAAAAATGGTACGCTAAAAGTCGGTGAAAAAATGCAAGTCATCTCGACGGGGCGTAGTTATGAAGTTGCAGGCATAGGTATTTTCACACCTAAACGTGAATCTACGGGTGTCTTAAAGGCTGGTGAAGTAGGTTATGTCGTGGCTGGTATTAAAGACATTAATGGTGCACCCGTTGGTGATACGTTAACACATACGATTAGAGGTGCAACTGAACCCCTTCCTGGATTTAAAAAAGTAAAACCGCAAGTATATGCCGGATTATTTACGATTAGTTCAGATGATTTTCCAGCATTTAGAGAAGCATTAGCAAAACTTTGTTTAAATGATGCTGCTTTGTTTTATGAACCTGAATCATCTGAAGCACTTGGTTTTGGTTTTCGTTGCGGCTTTCTTGGTTTGTTGCATATGGAAATTGTGCAAGAGCGGCTTGAGCGCGAATATAATTTAGATTTAATCACCACTGCTCCTACGGTTGTTTATGAAGTGATTACCACAAAAGGCGAAACACTTTATGTGGATAATCCTTCTAAATTACCTGCTGTTAATTATATTGATGAATTACGTGAACCTATTGCCAAAGTTAATATTCTCGTACCGCAACAATATTTGGGAAATGTGATGACGCTTTGTAATGATAGACGCGGCATACAAAAAAATATGCAATACCTAGGCACACAAGTATCGTTGATTTATGAAATTCCCATGAGTGAAGTGGTGCTCGATTTTTTTGATCGATTAAAATCAGTAAGTCGTGGTTATGCTTCATTAGATTATAGCTTTTCTTATTTTCAGGCTGCTGATTTAGTTAAACTCGATCTTATGATTAATGGGGATAAACTTGACGCGCTTGCATTTATTGTACATAGGGATCAGGCGCATTATAAAGGCAGGCAGTTGGCTGAAAAAATGCGTGAACTCATTCCGAGGCAGATGTTTGATGTAGCTATTCAAGCAGCGATAGGCGGCCAAATCATTGCAAGATCAACCGTCAAAGCATTGCGTAAAAATGTGATAGCGAAATGTTACGGTGGCGACATCACCCGTAAACGCAAGTTGCTTGAAAAGCAAAAAGAAGGTAAAAAACGTATGAAGCAGGTTGGAAGTGTGGAAATACCGCAAGAAGCATTTTTGGCGCTTTTGAAGGTGGATAAATAACAGGAGCAAATGTTGATATGAACTTTAACTTTGAATTAATATTATTTTACGCAGTCGTAATAAGCGGCATCATAGCGCTTTTCGATCAGTTGTTTTTAATAAAAAAACGCAAACAAGCACATGCTAAAGCAAGCAAAGGCATGGCCAATCCTCCCGAATTTAAACACCCGGTGTTGATTGATTATGCCAGGGCGTTTTTTCCTGTTCTGTTATTAGTATTCGTATTAAGATCATTTTTATACGAACCTTTCCGCATTCCATCTGGTTCACTAGAACCCACTTTAGCCATAGGTGATTTCATTTTAGTGAATAAATATCATTACGGTTTACGATTACCTATTTTACATAACGTTGTATATTCCAATAAAGAACCTCAGCATGGTGATATTATTATTTTTCGTTGGCCGCCCAATCCATCCGTTAATTTTATTAAACGTGTGATCGGAGTTCCAGGTGACAAAATCAGTTATATCGATAAGACATTGTATGTAAACGGCCAAAAAATAAATCAAAGCGATGTAGGCATAACAAACAACAGAGATGAAGACGGCCGTATGTGGGAAGTCAAAGAGAAAATGGAAGATTTTTTTGGTATAAAACACTCTATTTATATCAATGAATCGCGCTATGGCGAAGATTTTAAAGATGTGGTGGTGCCTCCCGGCATGTTTTTTGCTATGGGTGATAACCGGGATAGCAGTGCAGATAGCAGGTTTTGGGGATTTGTGCCCTTTGAAAACATTGTGGGCAAAGCCGATTATGTGTGGATGAGCTGGGATTCCTTTGATCATAAAATACGTTGGAGTCGATTAGGGAAAGCTGTGAATTGATATGAGTGAAGAATTATGTCGTAAATTGGGTTATCATTTCAATAACCCCAAAATACTTAAAATTGCTCTGACACATCGCAGCAGTGATGACAATAATAATGAACGCCTGGAATTTTTAGGCGATTCCATTGTTAATTTTATTATTGCTGAAGCACTCTATCAGCAATTTCCGCATGCGCAAGAAGGTGATTTAAGCCGTTGGCGTGCGACACTTATTAATCGTGATGCCTTAGGAAATTTAGCAAGAGGGTTTCAGTTGGGGCGTTATTTGTTTTTAGGCCCAGGCGAATTAAAAAGTGGCGGCGGCGAAAGATTATCTATTTTATCCTGCGCTATGGAAGCTGTCATAGGTGCTATTTATTTGGATGGCGGCTTTGCGGTTGCTCGTGAATGCATTTTGCGTTGGTATGCACCTTTGTTAGAACCCCTGTCCTTTAAAGTCAGTCATAAAGATCCGAAAACAAAATTACAAGAATATTTACAAAGTTTACATATGTCTTTGCCAACTTATGCTGTAGAGTCAGTCGAAGGCGAATCGCATCAACAAATGTTTGTCGTAAGTTGTTGTGTAGAAGGTATATCGGAAAAAGTTTCAGGAAAAGGAACAAGTCGCAGACGTGCAGAACAAGAAGCAGCAGAAATGATGTTAGGAATAGTTAAAAATGAACTCAAATAGTCAATGTGGATATGTTGCCATTATCGGCAGACCCAATGTGGGCAAATCAACTTTATTAAATGCCTTAATTGGAAAAAAAATCAGTATTACATCTCCTAAACCGCAAACCACACGCAATCAAATTTTAGGTATTAAAACCATAGGTGATGCGCAAGCTATTTTTATTGATACGCCTGGTTTACATAAAGCCGAACGCCGCGCCATGAATCGTTACATGAATAAATTAGCAAGTTCCGTCATCATGGATGCAGATGTGGTGTTATTTATGGTAGAAGCTTTGCGATTTAATGATGACGATGAAGTGATTTTACAAAAATTAAAAGAAATTAAAGCGCCTGTTATTTTGGTCATTAATAAAGTTGATATCATTAAAGATAAAAGTCGATTGCTCCCTTTTATCAATGAATTAAAAGAACAATATCCATTTAAAGATATCGTTCCCATGTCTGCGAAGAAAAAAGATAATGTTAACGAACTTGAAACATTGGTTATGAAACTGCTTCCAGAGGGCCCGCATTTTTATCCCGATGAACAATTGACCGATAAAAATGAACAATTTCAAGTGACCGAATTGATTCGGGAAAAACTTATTCAAGAGACACAAGAAGAATTGCCTTATAGCACGACAGTTGTAATTGATTCATTTGTAGATGAAGAAACTATTCTTAAAATCAGCGCAATTATTTGGGTAGAACGTGAAGGTCAAAAACCTATTGTAATTGGTAAAGATGGTGAGATGTTAAAAAAAATCGGCACACTTGCGCGTAAAGATATTCAAAAATTAGTGGGCAAAAAGGTTTTTTTACGTTTGTGGGTTAAAGTGAAAGACAATTGGACGGATGATGAACGTATAGTCTCCTCCCTTCTCCCATAGCGTTTTTTGCTATGGGAGAAGGTGCCCGGAGGGCGGATGAGGGTGCTGCGTATCTGCACGTTCTTTATATTAATTCACAGGAAATCTATGCGTGTCTTACTTCAACCAGCATTTATCTTACACCATCGCCCCTTTCGCGAAACCAGCGTATTGCTAGATGTTTTCACCGAAGAACATGGATTAGTATCCCTTATTGCTAAAGGCGTACGCACGCAACGTTCCAAATTAAAAGCTCTATTGCAGCCTTTTGTTCCTTTACTTTTATCATGGCAAGGCAAAAACGAGCTCATGAATCTTGTGTCTGTTGAAGCGAAAAACAGACCTTTTCAATTAGTAGGCGATTGTTTGTTGAGCGGTTTTTATGTCAATGAATTATTAGTACGAGTACTGCAAAAACAAGATCCTCATCCGCAATTATTTGCTCATTATCAATCAACTTTAGAAGCGTTAACGGTACTTCCTTTAAATCAAAGTATCTTACGCATTTTTGAAAAAAAACTTTTAGAAGAAATCGGCTATGGCTTGTGCTGGCATGAAGATTTTTCTACAGGGCAAGCTATCCTCCCAGATAAGTATTACCAATATTATCCTGGAGATGGATTTAAGCAGATAGAATCCGGTGGGTTTAAGGGGGAGGCCCTCTTAACCATAGCGAATGAATCATTCACAGAAGTGTATTTACAGGATGCTAAGCGGTTGATGCGTATTGTTATAACAGCATTATTGTCTGATCAAACATTATATAGCAGAAAATTATTTCAAAAATAACCGATCTGCGAATTCCAAAGAAAAAGTGGTGAAATTTTATACTATTTTGTTAGTATTTTCCGTTTGGCATGACAAATATGGTTTGTGCTTAATATATCCTTAATATAATGTTGTGTATAATTAAGTCACAATTGAACCTATGAAAAGTACCTTTGTATGTTAAGCAATCAAGATATAGATAGCGCTATTGAGACTGGAGCAGGTTCGTTCCTGACTACCTTAACTTCCCAGCAAGCTACAGCTTTAGCGGGTGATCAGCCTGATAGTTCGATAGTAAATCGAGCTATTGAATCCCTACATCATAGAGCTGTATCAGAGGAATTACGACAATTATCAGGAGTAGGAGTTTCTTTACTTCAAAGAAATCCTGTTCGAGTGCTTGCTAATGCCAGTCTATTTGGTTTTACATTGTTTGGTGTAGGTGGAACAGAATACATAGCAAGGCGTTATGTTTCTCCAGTAGTTGCTCCATTAGAGGAAAAAGCATCTGATGCCGTGACCGCGCAACCTTTAGAACGAATAATTTCCCAAGCTATAGTATTAGGAGCAGGAATCTATGTAAGCGCATCACTTCTGTTTGGGCCTACCGCAGGTTTAGCATTAGTCACTGCGCTGAATTCTGAAATAAGAAGAGCGGTATGCGGTGAGCTAACTCATCACATTATAACAATAGGTAAAAGTGCCGCTCAAAGAATGTTTAGAAAAATACGGGCAACTGATGCTGCAAATTCAGAAATAGCGGAAAATCAACAGAATCGTCCTTGATATTTTTCTACCCGCTCCTCATTTTTATGATAATCTTAATCTGTTTTTATTATAACGAGAAGAAATAACTATGTTAAATCGTTACAAGATAAGTTTTGATAATATTTATTATTATGCTAATAAATACAACCAACTTGATAATGTAGAAGCGGGTATTTTAAATGCAGATAAAGATGTGGCAGAAAGTAATTTAGAAACCATTAAGAAATACAGCTATATTTATTGTGAATCAGATAATACTTTTGCAAGTCAGGTGGGACGAGAAATAGGCCTATCTGCAAAAGATTTTGGAATGTATGGTTTAAATGCAGCAGGCATAGGAATAGGCTGTATGTCTTTGTTGACAGATTCTCCATCAAACTTTATGTCTGCTTCTGCCGCATCGTTAGCTATTGGAATAACGGGTGGGGCGGTTATAGGTGGTCTCATAGGTGGATGGCATGCTCTCGAAATGAGATCACGTCATATGATACTTAATACGCCTGAAGAAAAAAAACGTGTTTCCGAATTACAAAAGTTAGCAGAAAGTCGAGTGATGTTTTTTCATTCTCATGCAAATAACATCAAACCTGTGTCTGAAGAAAAACCTGTGTTGAAGTATATGAAATCGTAAAAATCTCCGTGGGGGCGCCGCGCCCCCCCCGGCCGGCCGCGGAGAGTATTTGTCTTTTTTTTTATTTTTTTTTTTAAAAACACCGCACCCC
>CAYVRW010000014.1:24782-30471 GCA_964453575.1 uncultured Coxiellaceae bacterium
TAATCCTAATCAAAATAACAACAAACCTGGGTATCAATAAAACCTTGTTTTAAATATTATCAATCCTAAAAATCCCCCGCCGCCCCGCGCACACGCCGGGGCACCACGAATGTATTATGTAAGTTTTTTATTTTTTATTTTTTCCAACACCCGCAACGGCGATAACTCAGGATCTTGCATCGCCTCAACCGGCAGATAAAACGTTTGCTCCAGCAAAAACTGCCCGGCCAAAGCAGCATGAGAAACATGATCTGTCTGTACAATCCAGGTATTGCCCGGTTCGAAATGAATTTCACCTTGCACAGCAGTTCTTTGATAACGCATATCCGCTTTCATTTTATTATGCATATTGAGCATAATATAGTCATATTCAGTGCAATACGTTTTGGTAATGCCTAGTGCTTTTAAAATAGCAGAACGTCCCGGCCAGGGCTTACCAATCTTAGGTAAAAATCGATTAACGACATGGGCAAAAGGCTCCCCATATCTCCAAACCCTGCTTTTTCCATGAGGATTAATATTGGTGAAAACGCGTAAAATACGACGTCCTTGATTCGGGCTTGAGGGAAAAGCATCGACGTGCAGCCGCGTATCATCTTTACGATAAGATTTAGGTTTTCGACCATGAATTTCTATAGGTCTATAACTGGTACGGCCTATTTGTAAGGCATTACTATAACTTGGCAGTACTTGATTGATCAAAGAATGCGCATATTGAGCAAACCTCGCCATCATACCTGTTAACATATTAGGATCATAATCCATATGATTGACCCCATGCAGTTGGTTATTTTGGCTATTAAAACTAATGTTTTTAGACTTATGATTGGAAATATCAGTTGATAAAACAGGTAATTCTTCATCATATAGCGAAAAATTGAGTTTTGGCATATAAAGAATATTGCCATTTTCAAGCTGCTCAATTGCCAAACTTCGTAATGAGTTTGAAACAGGGCTTAACCAATCTCGTATATTTAATTCTGTTAAGATTTGCATAGGTTTACTTCATGATTTATATTTGACTGATTTTGCATGACAAGAGGTCTAAGATAAAGTTTAATAATGCACAAATCAAGAGGTTTATAAAATGAAACAGAGTATTTTATTGGGCGTTAATATTGACCATGTCGCGACCTTACGTCAGGCGCGCCATACCCGTTATCCAGACCCTATTGAAGCGGTATATGCCGCTGAAAATGGCGGGGCAGATGGAATTACCGTGCATTTGCGCGAAGATAGACGGCATATTCAAGAACGCGATGTGGCCATGATTCAGGAAGTGTTATTAACCCGTTTAAATCTGGAAATGGCCGTGACCGATGCCATGTTAGCTTATGCGGAAAAAATAAAGCCGGTTTATTGCTGTTTCGTGCCTGAAAAAAGACAAGAATTAACTACGGAAGGTGGTTTAGATGTCGTTTCCGAAGAAGCTAAAGTTAAGGCAGCTTGTGAACGATTGGCAGCAGCAAACATTGAGGTTTCACTTTTTATTGATGCGGATCCGAAACAAATTGAAGCTGCGGTGCGTTGCAAAGCGCCTATTATTGAAATTCATACCGGTTGTTATGCTGAAGCCAAAACGCAAAAAGAACGCGATAAAGAATTGCAACGTATTATGAAAGCAGCGCACATGGCAAAACAAGCAGGTTTAATTGTGAATGGCGGCCATGGTTTAAATTATCAAAATGTACAAGACATTGCACGTATTCCTGAAATGCATGAATTAAACATCGGGCATGGCATCATTGCACGCGCGATTTTTATGGGATTAGAAAACGCAGTATGCGAAATGAAACGATTAATGACGGAAGCAAGACAATGATTAGAACCCGGTTTTCACCCAGCCCAACAGGAATGATTCATCTTGGTAATGTACGTTCAGCATTATTCAGTGCTTTGTATGCCAAACATGCGGATGGAATATTTATATTACGAGTTGAAGACACTGATCAAAGCCGTTCAGAAGAAAAATTTGCGGATAGCATGTTCGGCGATTTAACCTGGTTAGGTATGCATTGGCAAGAAGGCCCGAATATTAATGGTCCTCACGCACCTTATTTTCAATCGCAACGCGGTGATATTTATTCACGTTATTATCAACAGTTAGAAGAAAGCGGTTTAGCTTATCCTTGTTTTTGTTCAGAGCAAGAATTAGCATTACATCGCAAACTACAATTATCGCGCGGACATGCGCCAAGATATCCCGGAACCTGCCGCAAATTAAGTAAAGAAATCGTAGCAGAACGCATTGCTGCTGGCAAAAAACCCGCGTTACGATTTTTAGTGCCGCAAAATAAAGACGTTGATTTTGTGGATCTTGTCAAAGGCCCGCAACATTTTAACAGCGATGACATTGGCGATTTTATTATTCGCAGAGCCGATGGCAGTTCATCATTTATGTTTTGTAATGCAATTGATGATTCCTTAATGCAAATAACTCATGTGATACGCGGCGAAGATCATTTATCGAATACACCGCGCCAACTTATGATATTGCAAGCACTTAATATGTCTGCACCGCAATATGGTCATTTATCATTAATCATGGGCGATGACGGGTCAAAACTTTCAAAACGTCACGGAAGTTTCAGCTTGCATGATTTGCATGCGGAAGGGTATTTGCCCCTCGCTGTGATGAATTATCTGGCACGTTTAAGCCACTCTTATGAAGAACAGAAACTTTTGAGTTTTGAAGAGCTCGCAAAAGCATTTAATATTGAGAAAATCAGCCGCGCACCCGCACGTTTTGATAAAAATCAGTTGTTGCATTGGCAAAAAGAAGCGGTTTTGAAATTAGATTCAACTGCCGCATGGGAGTGGTTGGGTAAAACTATTCAAGATAAAGTTCCGGCTGATAAACGTGATGTATTTATTGATGTGATGCGAAAAAATATAGTATTGCCGCATGAGGCGGATATATGGGCTGAAAGATTTTTTGGAGAACATCTTACCTTTAACGATGAACAAAAAGCTGTTTTATCAGAAGCAGGCACCGCATTTTTTGCAAAAGCTGTCGATGCCGTTAATACACATGGTCTAGATTTAAAAACGGTGTTAGATGAATTAAAAAATAATTCAGGCGTATCAGGTAAACGATTATTTATGCCTATTCGCATTGCATTAACCGGCGAAGACCATGGGCCTGAATTAATCCATGTTGCAACGCTTTTGGGTAAATCAGGCATGTTACAACGTTTAGAATCAGCAAAAAAGATGTAGGGTGGGCAAAGGAGTGCAGCGACGTGCCCACCATCTGCAAATTAGCATGACACCGCGGGAGAAAATACTATGTTAAAAATCTACAACAGCATGACCCAAAAAAAAGAAAATTTCACACCCATTCACACTGGCAAAGTCAGCATTTATGTCTGCGGCCCCACGGTTTATGATTTTGCGCATGTAGGCAATGGCAGAACATACGCAGCATTTGACGTAGTTATTCGTTACTTACGTTGGCGCGGCTATGATGTTACGTATGTGCGTAATATCACCGACATCGACGACAAAATTATTAATCGTGCCAATGAAAATAAAGAAGATTTTCAAGCCGTCGTTGAGCGTTTTACCAATGCCATCCATGAAGATTTCAATGCCCTAGGACTTTTATCACCTAATCGTGAACCACGAGCAACCGAATTTGTACCGCAAATTATCGAAATGATTGAAACACTCATTAATAACGGTTATGCCTATGTCGCTAATAACGGTGATGTGTATTATGACGTAAGAAAATTTGCCACTTACGGCGAGCTATCACATAGAGACATCGATAAACTCGAAAGCGGTGCGCGAGTAGATGTAAACGTTGCAAAACATGATCCACTCGACTTCGTGTTATGGAAACTTGCTAAACCTGGCGAACCGTATTGGGATTCTCCTTGGGGTATTGGTAGACCAGGCTGGCATATTGAATGCTCTGCCATGTCCAATTGTTTGCTGGGTAAACATTTTGATATTCATGGCGGCGGCAAAGATTTAATTTTCCCGCACCATGAAAATGAAATTGCGCAATCCGAAGCAGCCACGCATGAAAAATTTGTTAACATTTGGATGCATGCGGGTTATTTGCAAATTGAAAAAGAAAAAATGTCTAAATCATTGGGGAATTTTTTCACAATCCGCGATGTGTTAAAACAATATCCTGCTGAAGTGGTGCGTTATTTTATGATATCAGGACATTATCGTAGTCCCGTGCAATATTCTGAAAATGCATTTGAATTGGCCCGTAGTGCGCTTTCTCGTTTTTATAATGCGCTTAAGGATTTACCAGAAGCGACTGCATTAAATGATACCATCTATGAAAAACAATTTATAGAAGCCATGGACGATGATTTTAATACACCAATCGCTATTTCTGTTTTATTTGAACTATCTCATGAAATTCAACGATTACGTGACAGCGATCCTAAAACAGCCGCGCAATGTGCTGCACTATTAAAGAAATTGGGCAGTGTCTTAGGTATTTTACAAGACGACCCTATGCGGTTTTTAAAAGCCGGTACTGAAAATTTAGACGTTGAAAAAATCGAAATTTTAATCGCAGCGCGCAATAAAGCTAGAGCTGACAAAAACTGGGCCGAGGCTGATCGTATTCGCGCAGAGCTTTCTGCAATGTCAGTAGTGTTAGAAGATGCGTCAGGTAACACGACGTGGAAATATACTTCTCGTTAAAGTATGCTTTTTATTGGAAGTGAGCCAGAGCTGAGGATAGCCACATAACTTTAGAAGAGCGTCCCTCTCCACTCCAACACGCTTTTCGTTGGAGAGCCTGCCCCGCACTTGTTGCGGGGGGAGAGCCGGAGAGGGGAGGCATAGGTTGCAAAATGCTTTATGCATAACTCACCGTTGTTATCTTGCTCACATGCTTAAAAGAGCCTGAATCTGAGAATTATTCACAATTTCATTTGCTTTTTGAAGTTGAAACTTCAAATCTGCATTTTCTAGACATAATCTACCATTTTGCTCATTTAATCTAGCTAACTCTTGGTCACGTTTGTTTTCAGCTACTGTTTGATCATGGGCTTCTTGGTTATTTGTTTCAAGTGCTTGCTTTAATTTTGGTGGATATGGACCAAAAAACAAGCTCATTGCACGATCATTTAAATACGGTCTTGCTAATTCAAGCGCTTCACGTTTTTCTTTAAGTTGCGCCTCTAGTCCCGGAACTCTTCCACCTGCCACCATAAGGTCTCTTTTTATTTTAAGTGATTCGGGGGGTTCTTCTTGTCTACGCCGTTCTTCTAATGTTTGTTGCAATTGCGCTTTATCTGAATTTAGACTCTCTACTTGTTCTGTCAATTGCAGATTCTTTATAGCCAATTCCGCTAATTGCGCTGCCTGATTGGCACAAGTAGCCTTTGCCGCCTGCAATTCAGCTTCTAAAGCTTCTAATTGTTTTCCTTTTAAAACCAAAGCACTCAAATCTGCTAATACACTTTGTAAATTTAAATCTTCTTTCTTCTCTGGTATACCTGATCGCATAACTCACACCTCTTTATCAAAAAAATATCGAAAACCTTTCGCTATTACCGACCAAAAAATTTTCGAACCATAGGATGGTTTAACATTCTGTTTACATCTTCTAACTGCTGTTTTTGTTCCGCAATTGTTTTTTCTAATCCCGGAACTTTCCCGCCTGCCACCATAAGGTCTCTTTTTATTTTAAGTGATTCGGGGGGTTCTTCTTGTC
>CAYVRW010000015.1:0-30454 GCA_964453575.1 uncultured Coxiellaceae bacterium
TTCCGGTCATCGACCAGAGATGCGCATTCTACCCATCTTATTTTTATTGTCAACAACTTATATCAAATAATTTTATTAAGTTAGTTCGACTTTCGCAAAACGCCTTTTTCCCACTTGTAATACGACTGTTTTGCCCTTTTCTAATACAAGATTGCGCTCATTGACCCGCTCACCATCCAATTTAACCGCGCCTTGATCTATCATGCGCAATGCTTCGGAGGTACTTTGCGTAAGACCTGCTGCCTTTATAATACTGGCAATCGGCCCTGCATTGACTTCTACCTCTGTCATATCCTCAGGCATCCCGCCCTTTTGGAATTGCGCAATAAAACTCTCGCGCGCCTGGATGGCAGCATCTCTATGATGGAACCGCTCAACTATTTCTTCAGCTAGAAGGAATTTAATATCACGCGGATTTTTTCCCTGAGAAACGTCATTTCTGTATCCTTGTATTTCCATTATAGACCTAAAACTGACCAAATGAAAGTACAACCACATGGTCTCATCAGATAACGACATGATTTTACCGAAAATTTCCTGTGGATTTTCATCAATTCCGATGTAATTTCCCAAAGACTTCGACATCTTCTTAATACCATCTAATCCAGGTAAAAGTGGCATAGTTATAACAACTTGCGGCTTTTGGCCGAAATGTTTCTGCAATTCACGGCCCATCAACAAGTTAAACTTCTGATCGGTGCCCCCAAGCTCAATATCGGCTTGCATAGCGACTGAATCATAACCTTGGACTAATGGATATAAGAACTCATGAATCGCAATGGATTGGTTCGAATGATATCTTTTGTGAAAATCATCCCGCTCAAGCATTCTTGCCACCGTATGGGTTGATGCTAGTTTAATTAAATCAACGGCGGTTAGCTTATCCATCCAGGCTGAATTAAAAAGTACCTGGGTTTTATTGGGATCCAATACTTTAAATACTTGTTTTCGATAGGTTTCTGCATTTTGATTAACCTGATCACGCGATAAAGGAGGCCGAGTTTCATTTTTACCCGATGGATCGCCTATCATCCCCGTGAAATCGCCTATTAGGAATAAAATTTCATGGCCTAAATCTTGTAATTGACGCATTTTATTCAATAAAACGGTATGGCCTAAATGCAAATCAGGTGCCGTGGGATCAAATCCCGCTTTAACACGCAAGGGCTTCCCTGTCTTCAAACGTTCAATTAATTCATCTTCTAATAGAATTTCTTCCGCTCCACGGCGTATAATTTCTAATGATTTTTCAATAGCTGCCACGCAGGAATCTCCAAAAATAGCGATTATGGCATATCATATATACTTTTTCAGGAGAATAAAATGCGCGATCTTTATATAGGTTTAATGTCTGGGACAAGTGCAGATGGCATTGATGCTGCCTTAGTTGATTTTAATTCTTCAAAACCCACATTAATAGCGCATCATTTTACAGCGTTCGATAAAGCACTTAGAGAGCGCATCTTAAGCTTAAATCATCCTGGGCATGATGAAATTAATCGTTTAGGTGAGCTTGACCGGTACTTAGGAAAAATTTTTGCGGAGGCTGCCAATACTTTATTAGAAAAATCCGACATAAAAGCAGCTAATGTTCGAGCCATTGGTAGTCACGGCCAAACTATTCGACATCATTCACACTTCACTTTGCAAATTGCCGATCCCAACATTATTACGGCTGAAACTGGCATTACGACCGTCGCTGATTTTAGACGCAGAGATATGGCGCATGGCGGTCAGGGCGCGCCTTTGGTTCCTGCATTTCATCAAACCATTTTGCGCTGCACTGAACATGATAGAGCCATTGTAAATATAGGCGGTGTGGCGAATATTACTTTCTTACCTTGTGATAAACAAAAATCCATTTTAGGTTTTGATACGGGCCCAGGAAATAACTTAATGGATGCGTGGATTGAACTGCATTTAAAAAAATCTCACGATAAAGATGGTGACTGGGCTAGACAAGGCAAGGTTTCAGATGAGCTACTAAAAAAATTATTGGACGATGGTTATTTCAAAACAAATCCGCCCAAAAGCACAGGGCCTGAATATTTTAATTTAGTTTGGTTAGAAAAACATTTAAGTACTGAAACAAATGTCGATGTACAAGCAACACTTGCCGAACTTACTGCAATCACGATTGCGGATGCCATTAACAATCTCATGACTGAAGGAGAAGTTTTGATTTGTGGCGGCGGCGTGCATAATCATTATTTAATGCAGCGTTTAACTACACTTCTTGAACCTCTAAAAGTTTTATCGACTGAAACCTACGGTGTGCATCCTGATTGGATGGAAGCCATGGCGTTTGCCTGGCTTGCGAAACAAACTTTAGAAAAAAAACCGGGAAATGTTATGCAGGTTACAGGGGCTAAAAGGCCGGCGATTTTAGGAGGGGTTTGGCCGGCCCATTAAATGACAAATGTTCACAACTTCAAAATATTGATGAAAGCGGTGATAATAATGACCTTTCTTCAGGTTTTTTATCATGCTCAATAAGATGGTCTGGTCTTAGGTAATCCTTAATGATCTGGACACAGTCTTGGGGCAAAATTTGAAATGTCTCCCCGTTAAAGAACCAAGAGGGCAGCGATTCTCTTTCTCCCTTCTTTCTCCCTTTAAAAAATTTTTCTATTTCTTTTTTTTGATCATCATATTTCTTTTGTTCATTCTCTAAAGAAGATACAGGTAGATGTCTTTGCGGATATCTTCGCGAGGCGCCAGCTCGTGCACCATTGCTTGCTGCATATGGATTACGATCACAACAACCCGCTCGGGATGATCTACCACAATAAAACGACGCCACACCAGCAAAGACGATTGATAAAACTATACCAATACCAATGAGAGCAACCTGCCAATCTTCAAGCACCACCCGATCATCACGCTTTGTATGGCTTTTTCTCGCCTTATCACTGCAATTTTTTATCATCGCATGAATATTATTTTCTAATAATGAACAATTACCCGAAAACAGCGTGACGCGAGTATTAATTGTTACGTTTTTTGCAATGGTATCGGAAGTTTCACAAGTGACATTGGCCTCCGATTCATTATTTGATGATTCTGTAACCAGCATTCTAAATGCATTTATAGTAAAACAAGCATCAAACTTGTCATTAGATTCACTACGTGTAACGCAATATTGAGTATCTGCGATAGAACCTCGATCAGTTGTTTGTGCCATTGCAGCCGAACCAAATAATAAAACCATTGAACGCATCATGTTAGTCACCCTCTTTGCCAATAAAATTAAAATTGTGCATTAAATTAACATAAATTGTGCAAAAAATATATACTTTTTTAAAATAATTTTATTAAATGATATAAATCAACGGGTTACGATGACCCAATGAAAACAGTGAATGCCTCATTGGGTTTACGAATGTGTTAGGGTTGCAGTGTTCCATAAGATGGTTTTTCTTCTTTCGCATTTTCAACCGTCTTAAAAACGCTATTCACTATTAATGTTTCTGTTTCCTTTTTTTTTAACACGTCCTTAAGGCTTTTGCTCACCACTTCTTTTACATTATCTGACAGAGGCAACTCATTCAACCTGAATAATTGTTCCAACATTTTGGCTTGGCGTATGGGTTCCATCAACTTCCAATTTCCAAAAGCAGGCGCTAAATCACCGGCGGTAGAGGGATTAATCTTATCTAATTCGATGATGCAATCTGCGAGAAGCTCATAGCCTTTTCCAGAGATATCATGAAATTTCACATTGTTCAGATAAAAAAGACGAAGCAATCGTCTTACATGTGATGGGTTTTCCTTATCAAAAATGGGATTATTATACATTTGCCGAATTTGCTGGATCGCATCTGGCGCTTCATTATAGGCATACAGTTGAAAGACCTGTTCCAACGCTAAGGGTTCATTTTTCCATTGCGCAATAAATTTATCCAACGCTTCCTGACGTAGATTGACGCGTTCTTCATGGTAACTGGTTGTTAAATGAAATAATGCACCTATACGATCAGTCATATTACTTGAAGATGCGCATTGTGTCAGACATAAACGTAAAGCGTCATCTTGATTGGATCGTAATAGAAAATCGAGACAGCTATTTTTCAATGCACGCAAACCAGCTGCTTCTGGCGTGTATCCATCCGTAGTAGGTGTCGCTGCAATGGTTTCATAAGTTGATTTAAGCTCATCATAACAACCTTTGGTAAAATGCTCGATAAAGCACTCACGCGCGCGATGAATGACATCAGGATCAGCAGGTTTCATAGCCTCAAAAAATGCATCTTCTTTTGGAAAATTAATTAATTGACTTTTTAAACGCGGCTCAATAGTAGGATCGGATAATGCTGCATGAAATGCATGAATAACATTTTTATCGACACTGCCAACTCTGCCTGCTTGAATATCCGTTATTATGGATTGAATAGCATCTTTTGCGATATATTGTGCCGCAAACCAACGATTCACAGGATCACTATCATGTTGTAATAAGAAAATATTATCCTCGCGTGTGATAGGCGATTTTATAATTTTCACCGGCGCTGAAAAATTTCGTAATAACGAAGGAATAGGCGCTTCATTAACGCCCTCAAAAGTAAATGTTTGTTTTGCTTGGGTAAGTTCTAATACTTTTGCTGTACCTGGCAGTTCATGACCTGCCTTATCATAAAGCGCCACTGCAATAGGAATTAATAATGGAGACTTATGCGGCTGTCCTGGTGTAGGTAAACAGGATTGGCTTATGGTCAATTCGTATTTATGATTAATTGCATCATAATGATCTTCAATTTCAAGACGCGGTGTGCCTGCTTGTTGATACCATAAGAAAAATTGCGATAAATCTCGATGCGATGCTTTTTCCATGGCGGCTAAAAAATCTTCGATATTCGCAGCTTTACCATCGTGTTCCGCAAAATAAATATTACAACCTTGTTTATAAGCTTCTTTACCGATTAATGTTCGTAACATATTAATGAGTTCAGCACCCTTGCGATAAATCGTCATGGTATAAATGTTATCGGTTGCTTCATATTCTGTAGGCAGCACAGCATGAGCCATAGGACTTGCATCTTCTTTAAATTGTCTGTTCTGCAATACTAAAATATCATCAATACGCGGCACCATGGAATTAAAAACCGATTGCGAAAATTCCTGATCGGTCACTGAAGCAAAGCCTTCTTTTAAACTAAGCTGAAACCAATTTTTCACAGTAACACGATTACCGCGCCAGTTATGAAAATATTCATGCCCCACGCATCCGTAAACCCATTCAAAATCATCATCAGTTGATACATCAGGATGAGCAAGCAAGGAAGAAGTATTAAAAATATTTAATCCTTTATTTTCGCAAGCACCCGCATTAAATTGCGGCACACCCACAATACCATAAATATCGAGTTCATATTCGCGATCATAACGTTCCTCATCAAAACGCATGGCGTCTTTTAAGGCTTTCATGGCAAACTCTGTTCTGGGAAGGTCAGCTGCTGGCACAAAAATTTTCAACGCCACTTTTTTTCCAGAACGCGTCACAAATTCATCTTGCCGCAAGGCCAAATCACCGGCAGCCACGGCATAAAGATAAGAAGGAATGGGAACAGGATTATCAAAAATTACTTTGTGACGATCAGCGTTTGCTTCACTTTTTATTAAATTGCCATTGGATAACAACACAGGAAATTTAGTTTTGTCAGCATGTATTTCTGTCGTAAAAGTTGCCAAGACATCAGGTCTATCTAAATAATAAGTAATATTGCGAAAACCTTCGGCTTCACAGTGCGATGTAAGCAAACTGTCTGTTTTATAGAGTCCTTCAAGCTTGGTATTTGCCGATGGATTGATAATGTTAACAATGCTTACATTGAAATCACCTTGGGGAGTCGCAAGCAATGTTAATTTTTGGTCTTTGATTTCATATTCAGATGGATCTAATAATTTGTCATTCACTCGAATGGATACTAACTCAATATCATCACTGCCATCTAACACAAATGATGCCATAGATGCTTGATCTTTTCGTTTAATTTGTAAATTGGATGTGACAACGGTTTTTTCATCGTCTAAATCAAACTTGAGGTTCGTGTGGGAAATAAGAAATTCAGAGGGTTTATAATCAGCAAGCCGGGTTGTTGGCATATATTATCCTTATAATGATAAAATCGTTATTTAGCAGCATAGGCTTTATGCTACATGCTTTATCTTCTCATATATTTTAACGTTTTTACGTTCTAATTCCCACACATCCAAAGCTTGTTGCATATTAAGCCAGCTTTCTGGAGTAGTTCCCAAAAAATAAGCCAAACGAATGGCCATGTCTGGGGTTAACGGTCGATGTTCATGTAAAATTTGTGATACGGTACGACGCGACACCCCCAGACGATCCGCAAGTTGCGTCTGACTCATATTTAATGATGGCAAAACATCTTCTCGCAAAATAGCGCCGGGATGTGTTGGTTTACGATTTTTTGATCTCATACTCATTAGTGATAATCCTCTAAATTAACATCATATACATCACCATCTTGAAATAAAAAAGTAATTCTCCAATTTGCTCTAACAGTCACACTCCATTCGCCACTACGATTACCTTTTAATTCATGTAACTTCCAGCCGGGAATATCCATATCTTTAACGATGGTTGCTGCATCAAGACGATCTAAAATACGTTCAATTTTTGATAAATCACGCGCATGAAGTAACTTTTTCATATCTTTTGTAAAATATTGTTCTAATCCTTTATGTTTAAAACTTTTAATCATGTTCTCTCTCCATTAAATTGTAACCTATTAGGTTACATATGTAAAGACTATTTTTGTATGTGATGGTAAACAATGGGACAAGACACGGGGTTTAAGAAGGCTAAAAGTTAGAGCAGTGAGCAAGAAGTCCCCGCCAACGAAAAATCAGCAGGGAATAAAATCTATAAAATTGGACAAGTAAAATTATACTTTTTGTTAAATTCGTTTGTTTCAATTCTATACCATTCATGGGTGTTTTTATCTTTTATATCAACATATGAATTCATTAAAGAGTGTTCTAATATCTTCCTTACCTCTTCCTTTCTCTTAGATATTTTTGTATTTACTCCATGGTAGTTAAAATAGGTACTATCTAACAATGCATTAAGTTGATCTAAAGACATGTTAATTTTAATGGACACTCTTATTTCAAATCCACAATCTACAGCAAAATACAAGCTCCTACGTGAATCAGGTTTTGCATCCAGTTCTTTATGGAATGAAAAATTTGATGTTCTGTTGGGCGAAGATAACATCGCATAAATATCATCATCATAAAATGGAAAATTCTTGAAATTTAGACCCATCCCACCATAGTAAGTCTCATATTCGTCACCATATGATTTTATTTCATGCTTTTTTAACACAATAAAACAATGTTCTGAGTTTTCTGTTTCATTTACAAGTTCTTCCTTATGTGTTTTTCTAAACATTTCTTTTTCCTTTTCCTTGTTAAATTAATCGCCTTTGGAACAAGAAGGATATCAGATTCATTTTTGAATGTAATCTAAAACATCGATAAAACAGGTGTAAATGTATCTCTAGGTTTAACATCAGGCCCCAAATATTCACCAATAATATGTACGACCACATCGTGAGGAAGAAAAAACTTAGTTGCAGGTATTCTCTTTTCTTGAAAAAAGGATTTCAATTCGCATTTTATATTGTTTGCTTCGATGAGCTGAACCGTTTCAGCATAATCATCTGCGTACTTCTTAATACCATTTCCAACGTTGTTGAGACGAGTCTTAAGGTTGCTTCGTTTAATATGACAAATGCATAAACCCATCATTATTATACAAAGTGCTAAAGCTGTCATAGCCCCAGCTATTGTTCCTTCTATAAGTGATGGATCTGACGAACTAGAACAATCTTCTGTTGGGGATAAAGTATTTTTTGCCTTATCTTTTTTACAGCTTGTTATGACTGAAGTAGTGTTATTTTTTAATAATGAACAATTGCCTGAAAACATGGTGACTTGCACATTAATCTTTAAGTTATTCTCTAATGTATCTGAGGTTTCACAAAAAATTTTATATTTCTCTTCCTGATCTACCGATTCGGTAATAAGCTTTGCTAATACCTTTAGCGTAAAACAAGCATTAAATTCATCATTAGAATTTATACGAGTTACTGAAAATTGTGTATCATCTGAGGGTTGAAACACATTGCTGCTATTTGTGAAATAACCTTGCTCGCATGAGGTCGTATTCAAACATAAATCAATACCTTCCGCTGGCTTTCCTAAATGGAACACATTTTTTTGAGCTACCGTACTTGTAGCGAATAAAAGTAGAGAACGCCGAAACATTACCGGCCTCCGATTTGGTTATTTATAATTCATAAACGATATTTTGGTTTATTTATTAGTCATTGTCAACCGGATAAACTCTGCTCTTTATTAAAGAATATATATCAATGGCTTACGACGACCCAATGAAACGTGGAAATCCCCGCCAACGAAACATCAGCGGGGAATAAAAATTATAAAATTTGACAACTACGATTAGGTTTTTTGTTAAACTCTTTTGTTTCAATCCTATACCATTCATGGGTATTTTTATCTTTTATATCAACATATGTATTCATCAAAGAATGTTTTAATATCATCCTTACCTCTTCATGCCTCTTAGGTATAGATATAATTACTCCATGATAGTTAGAATAGATACTATCTAGCAATGTATTAAGTTGATCTAAAGACATGTTAATTTTAATGGACAATCTTATTTCAAATTTATTATCTATAGCAAATTCGAAACTTCCACCTGATCCAGGTTTCGCATCCAGTTCTTTATGGAATGAAAAATGTGATTCTCTGTTGGGTGAGGCTAACAACTTATAATTAGCACCATTAAGAGGTGGTGAGATGAACACGCTATGATTACCACTACAAAATGGATGATCTTTAAACCTATCAGCATCCTCAGTATAGTCGTACCAACGTTCCTCATCACCACACACTAACCATCTTTTTATTTCATGCTGTTTCAATTCAATAAAACAATGCTCTGAATTTTCTGTTTCTTGCGGCGGTTTTTCAAAAGCTTTTTTTCTAAACATTTTTCTTCCTTTTTTAGTTAAATTGGCATCGAAGGCCTCATATTCAGAAATCGATATAGGTTCAAAAGAAGTGATAGATAAAATACATACTATTATTGCTTATAAGTTTTAATGCGCGAACCCGCGCCTTTGCGGGTTCGCAAGGTAAAATCTACAAAATTTGACAAGTATGTTTATGTGTAGGCTTTTGATTAAATTCCCTTGTTTCAATCCTATACCATTCATTGGTTTTTTTATCTTTTACGTCAACATATGACTCCCTTGCGGCGGCTTCCAATATTTTCCCCGCTTGGGACGCTCTGTTACCAAACCAGTCTGAATCTACACTCCCCAATAATCCATTAAGTTGCTCTAAAGACATATTTATTTTAACGGACAATCTTATTTCATACCTTTTATCTATAAGAAATTCCAAATTTCCGGCACGACCCGATTTCGCATCCAATTCTTTCTGGAATGAAAAATAGGATGTCCTCTCAGGTGACATTAATTTATCAAAATTACGATCTCCTTCAGGATCGTTATCTTTATGAAATGGATGGTTTATAAAGCCCATGCACTCTCCAGCAGGCTTTAATCCCCAACGAGATATTTGGTATATTTCATGCTTTTCAAACACAATAAAACAATGTTCTGAGTTTTCTGTTTCATTTACAAGTTCTTCCTGATGTTTTTTTCTAAACATTTCTTTTTCCTTTTCCTTGCTAAATTAATCGCCTTTGGAACAAGAAAGGATATCAGATTCATTTTTGAATGTAATCTAAAACATCGATAAAACAGGTGTAAATGTACCTCTAGGTTTAATGTCTGGCCCCAAATATTCACTGATAATATATACGACCACATCGTTAGGAAGAAAAAAGTTAGTTGTAGGTGTTCTATTTTCTTGAGAAAAGGATTTCAATTCGCTTTTTATGTTGTTAGCTTCGATGAGTTAAAACCCGCGCAGCATTATTGAGAGCGCCGTAGTCTGATGCACTATCAAAATCCTTTTCTTCAACTTCCTGAATTGTTTCAAGTATCGTAAAGATGTTTTTAGCATGAGCACCCCTCTTCTTTGCAACAGCAACTCTCGTAGCATCATTATCAGCATGAACTTTTTCGTGAAATGGCATACGAGCAACCGATGATCGTGATGTGTCAACAGGCTGTGCCTCTAACCTATTAATCATTTGCAGTATTCTACTAACTTTTTTTGTTGCGGATACAGCTAGATCTGTTTTATCAGTTGAATACGACTTCCAGCCGCCCAACAATCCGATAACACCTCCAACAAATCCGCCAACTATGCCGCCCAAAATATTCCCTAATCCTGGAATCGCTATACCCATCATAGCACCTATGGGAGCACCTACGCTAAAGCCTGATAGCAATCTTTTTCGACAACTTGGTTTCGGTATATTAACGGCGTTATCAATTTGAACTAATAGGGAATATTCCTTAATTTCTTTCTGTTGTTTTCTATTCAATACCATTTCTCTCAGTATGCTTCTGATCTCATTAAGCATTATTCTTCTATTCTGAGAAAGTAATGCTTGATGCACTTTTTGAATATTTGGTGGATTCTCGTTGAGAAAAGGCTTAACTTCAATAATCAAATTAACAGCATAACTACGCAGTTTATCATTTACAGGATTTACAGATTTTTTTCTCGATGCCACCATATTCCACGCCCTTATTTATTTTGAGCACAAATAATGCTAAATGCCCTATTATAGTCTATTATTTAACCATAATAAAGCAAAAAAAGCGCCATGGAATCAAGGAGTTAATTTTTACGCATATGCGGAAACAAAATTACATCACGAATAGATGCTGAATTCGTAAATAACATCACTAATCGATCGATACCAATCCCTTCACCTGCTGTTGGTGGTAATCCATATTCAAGCGCTGTAATATAATCCTCATCATAAGGCATGGCCTCAATGTCACCCGCTTCCTTATCCGCGACTTGTTTACGGAACCGTTCGGCTTGATCATCCGCATCATTTAACTCGGAAAAACCATTGGCAATTTCGCGTCCTGCCATAAACATTTCAAATCGATCAGTGATAAAAGGATTGTCATCATTACGGCGTGCTAATGGAGAGACTTCAGCAGGATATTCGATGATAAAAGTGGGTTGAATTAATTTATGCTCTACCGTTTTCTCAAAAATTTCGAGTTGAATTTTTCCTAAACCATAATTCTCTTGAACAGGAATTTCTAATTTTTTAGCGGTGTTTTTTGCAGATGGCAAGGAATCGATGTCCGATTTTTTCAGCGTAGGATTATATTGCAAAATAGCATCTATCATACTTAGACGTGCAAAAGGTTTGCTTACATCAAAGGTTAAATCTTGATATTGAATTGTTGTTGTTCCTAAGATTTCGGAGGCTAATTCACGTATCAATGTTTCAGTTAAATCCATTAAGTCACGATAATCGGCATAAGCTTGATAAAACTCTAACATGGTAAATTCAGGATTATGTTGAGTTGACAAACCTTCATTACGAAAATTTCGATTGATTTCAAAGACTCGCTCAATACCACCTACGACTAATCGCTTTAAATAAAGTTCGGGTGCAATACGTAGAAATAAAGCCATGTCCAATACATTATGATGTGTTACAAAAGGTCTTGCAGCAGCACCCCCAGCCATCACTTGCATCATGGGAGTTTCGACTTCAAGAAAATCACGTTTCTTTAAAAACTCACGAATCTTTTCAATAATTTTTGTACGTGTTTCGAAAGTATGGCGTGTCGTATCATTCACAAGTAAATCTAAATAACGTTGACGGTAACAGGTTTCTTGATCTGTTAATCCATGATATTTATCAGGTAGTGGACGCAATGATTTAGTCAACAAACGTATTTCGGATGCGCGCACTGATAGTTCACCGGTTTTAGTTTTCATTAAGGTGCCTTTAACACCAATGATATCGCCTAAGTCCCATTGTAAAAAATCTTCGTAAATTTCAGGTGACACTGCATCTTGTTTTACATATAACTGAATACGTCCTGACATATCTTTGAGATGAACGAAACTTGCTTTACCCATCAAACGACGGGTCATGATACGGCCTGCGATGCTGACATGGACCGGTTGAGCTTCAAATTCTGCTTCGGTTTTATCAGCATAAGTCGCATGCAACTTTTGAATGAAAATATCGCGACGAAAATCGTTAGGATACGCATTACGTTTTTCACGCAATGCTTTTAATTTCGCACGTCGTTGGGCAATGAGTTCATTGGTATCTAAGGTTGTTACGTCTTGTTCAGTCATGATTACAGTCCACTTAATAAGCTTGCTTCAATAAATTTATCTAAATCGCCATCTAACACATCTTGTGGTTGGGTATGCTCTATATTCGTTCGTAAATCTTTGACCCGTGACATATCTAATACGTAAGAACGAATTTGGCTTCCCCAACTGATTTCCATTTTACTTTCTTCTAACTCTTGTTGTTTAGAACGTCTTTTTTGCAACTCTAGCTCATAGAGTTTAGCACGTAATTGCTTCATGGCTTGCGCACGATTTTTATGTTGGGATCTATCATTTTGACATTGTACCACGATGTTAGTAGGTATATGAGTCATGCGTACGGCCGAATCCGTTCGGTTTACGTGCTGCCCGCCAGCACCTGATGCTCGATAGGTATCGACTCGAATATCTGCTGGATTAATATCGATATCTATATTGTCATCGATTTCAGGGGAGACAAACACCGATGCAAAAGAGGTATGTCTTCGATTACCCGAATCAAAAGGTGATTTGCGGACTAATCGATGCACGCCCGTTTCCGTACGCAGCCAGCCATACGCATAAGGGCCTACAAAATGAATGGTCGCGCTTTTGATTCCAGCCACTTCGCCTGGTGAGTTTTCTATTAACTCAGCCTGAAATCCATGCCGTTCGCCCCAACGCAAATACATACGCAATAACATATTGGCCCAATCCTGTGCTTCTGTGCCGCCTGAACCCGATTGGATGTCCATATAGGCAGAATTGGCATCCATTTCGCCGGAAAACATGCGTTGGAATTCAAGTTCTTCGATTTTTTTGGTAGTTTTATCTAATTCCTGAATCACGGAATCAACGATGGCTGCATCATTTTCTTCGACGGCCAATTCAAACAAGTCGGCAGAGTCTTTTAATACGCTTTCTATTGAAGCTATATTTAACACGATGAGCTCTAATTGCGCGCGTTCTTTGCCCAAATTTTGTGCTTTTTCAGGATTGTTCCAAATGGCAGGGTCTTCTAATTCGCGCTGGACTTCAACTAAACGATCACGTTTATGATCGACGTCAAAGATACCTCCGAATATCGTCCAGACGCTGGTTTAAATCTTTAATACGGTTATAAATGGATGTTACTTCAATCACGGTTATTATCTCAATGTCATATCTGCATGCATAGTAAACGAAGGGCGTGAGGGCATGCAAGTGTATATATACCCATTACGCATGTTGTGACATATAACTTAAAGCTGCATCAACTAAGAAAGCTGATCTATTACCACCATGATGTTCCGTATATTCATCAATTTGTTTCAAAAATCTTTCAGGCAAACTTACATTAATTCTTGTGGTCTTGCCGGAAATTTTCGAAATATCAACTTCAACCACAGCCAAAACACCTTCTTTAAAATCAGGATCTTCTAAGTGTATTTCAATTGATTTTTTTAAAGGTATAGATTCATTATCAATCAATAACCCTTCGATATGACACTCAATGGCTTCGTGGGCATTCTGAATGGCTTCTTCAATGGTCTCTCCCGCAGAATAACAACCAGGCAAATCAGGAACAATAACGCCATAAGCGCTATCTTCATCTTTATGAATAAAAATTGGATATTGCATAATTACTCCTTTGGATTAATTCCGGCTTGCTTAAAAATACTCGCTATAGTTTTTTTAGGTAAATCATTTTTTGGATGAGGCACTGTTACTTTGCCTTTTTTTATTGAGTGCTTATATTGGCAGTGACTACCTTTCTGATTATGCTTCACCCAACCATCTTTTTCTAAAATCTTTATAATTTCCCTGCTCTTCATGCTCATTACACACTATACACATTGATTTCTTTAATTATACACATTATACACACTAATGCAAGCTCAAGATGCCTTAAGAACTTTAGATGGTTGATAAAAACCTTGTGGAATATTATGCCTAACACAATCAAAAAACCTTCCAAACCACGATTGCGATGCCGCCCTCTCATTCAGCAACCTCATTTCAAGCTCATGAATTTTTTCTGAATTTTCATGTAAGGTTGCTTCTTTTATCTGAATAACATGCCTTGCTTCTTCGCGTTGTACCGTTTTACACGTGTAATGCCTAACAATAAGGCCTACCGCTAACCCAAATAATAACGAGGCAGCAAAGGCCACCCAACCTATAACAGGTATGGTCAGGCTCACAGTGCCCATGCCAATGATCAATGACACCACACCATAATAAGCACCAATAAACCCTGAACTCATGCCCATAAAACTGATAAATCCTGTAAAAATGCCTATTAACTCGGGATGCCAATTTTTTTTAATAGCTGGATGAGATGCATAAATAGGATTTAATCCTTGTTGAATACGAGGCAAGTAGGTTTCTTTGTTTTCAAACATATAACGTTGAATCGCTTTTTCTTCAGATTCTTCATGCACATTTCGCTGACGAATAATCTGTGAAAAACCTTTTTCTTCTTGATAAATTTCTTCAACAATATTCGCAAGCTCATTTGCTGCATCTTGATTTAAGCCTATATGTGTTTTTAACGCATCATTCAAGGGTTTATTAAATAAATGCCTAAGATAAGAAAGCTTCGCAAAGAATATTATTTCTTTTTCGGCAAATGCATTTTGTTTTTTGATAAGTTCATGAATTTCTTCGGCGTATTGATTAATAAGCTGAATGACATAATAAATAAAAAAACCCGAAATCACAACCGTTGAAACCCCTGTGGCAATCAGACTTGCCATGAGGGCTTCCTCGCTTACAAGCGGTATACCTATTCCGCCTTGTTCAATAGGTATAATGAAATGTTGTAAATTGGTGGTCGTAAAACCAATGGATTGCGAGACAGCGTCTAAAATGCCTAAACTTTTTCTTACAAAAAGTTCGCTGCTAGCTTCTTCGTGATGATTTGGCATTGCATGTCCTTAATGTTCTCGAGTAGTTTTAAACTCAATCCCAGGCCATCGTTCCATAGTCAAATTAAGATTAACGCGAGTAGGCGCTAAATAAGTTAATTGATCACTGCCATCAAGTGCCAAATTATCAAAAGCTTTCGTTTTGAATTCTTCCAGTTTTTTTGCATCATTACAATAAATCCAGCGCGCTGTGACCACTGAAACACTTTCATAAACACAATCCACATTGTATTCATGCTTCAAGCGATAAGCTACCACATCAAATTGCAGCATACCCACTGCACCTAAAATAAGATTATTACTATTCAGCGGCTTAAATAATTGCGTTGCACCTTCTTCACATAATTGTTTTAAACCTTTTTGCAGGGCTTTTAATTTAAGCGGATCTTTCAAACGTACTAAACGAAATAATTCAGGTGCAAAATAAGGAATTCCAGTAAATTTTAAAGTTTCCCCTTCTGAAAAAGTATCGCCTATTTGTATGGTTCCATGATTGTATAGACCAATGATATCACCTGGCCAAGCTTCACTGACTTGCTCACGATCAGATGCCATAAAAGTAAGCGCTTGGCCAATTTTAACTTCACGGCCTAAACCCACTTGAAACATTTTCATACCTTGCGTGTATTTTCCTGAACACACCCGTAAAAAAGCGACTCTATCTCGATGCGCAGGGTCCATATTTGCTTGAATTTTAAAAACAAAGCCTGAAAATTTGTCTTCTGCAGGTACAATTTCTCTAGTCATCGTTTCACGCGCTTGCGGTGCTGGTGCATAGGCCGCAAATGCATCTAACAATTCACGCACACCGAAATTATTAATGGCTGAACCAAAAAAAACGGGGGTTAATTTACCTTGTAAAAATTCTTCTTTGTCAAATACGTGACTTGCGCCCTTCACTAATTCAATGTTAGTACGCAATGCATCTAGTTGATCCTCTAATAAAGCATGCAGCTCAGGATTGTCTAAACCTACAATTTTTTTCCCTTCTTGCTGCACCGCGTTTTTGCCGGGTTCATATAAATAAACCGCATCTTCATACAAATGATAAACGCCTTTAAAATCCCGTCCCATACCAATCGGCCAAGTAATCGGTGCGCAGCGAATTTTTAAGATATTTTCAATTTCATCTAATAAGTCGATCGCATCGCGGCTATCACGGTCTAATTTATTAATAAAAGTAATAATAGGCGTATGGCGCAAGCGGCACACATCTAATAATTTAATAGTGCGCTCTTCCACACCTTTAGCAGCATCTATCACCATAAGCGCAGAGTCCACCGCTGTAAGCGTACGATAGGTGTCTTCCGAAAAGTCCGCGTGCCCCGGGGTATCCAACAAATTCATAATATGGTTTTTGTAAGGAAACTGCATGACGGAAGTCGTCACCGAGATACCACGTTGTTTTTCCAGCTCCATCCAGTCGGAGGTGGCATGTCTGGCCGCTTTACGGCCTTTGACAGTACCTGCCATCTGAATAGCACCGCCGAATAGCAAAAGCTTTTCAGTAAGCGTGGTTTTACCGGCGTCTGGGTGCGAGACAATCGCGAAAGTACGGCGTTTAGCAATTTGGTTTGTGTGTTCTGACATAGATATTCATTTGTTTAACTTGAAAAGTGAGGTATTCTACTCTGCTGTCAAACGCTTAGCAAATACCCAAGCATCTTCTTTTTGATTTAATGATAGATAATAGTCTTTGCGCTCGCCTACTTTATTAAAACCCGCCTTTTCATAAAGGGCAATAGCATGCTGATTGGACTTTCTGACTTCCAAATAGACAAAGGTTATGCGCTGTTTTGCCATATCTTGCAGGGTATGAGTTAATAATTGCCTGCCCCAGCCTTGATGCTGATAATTGGGATGGACGCAAAAATTAAGGATATGGACTTCATCGACCTGCAATAAAATCAAAATAAAGCCTATCATACGGCCGTCTAGCTCTATCGCCCAACCTGTGCTGCCGGCTTCTAGGCATTTTTTAAACACATCTTCTGGCCATGGGGCTTTTTGACAGACTGATTCGACTTCAATCATTGCTGAGAGGTCTTGTATGAGTAATGGTCGAAGCATGGGTGAATAGGCCGATAATTTTAATCTAGTATTATAGCCTGATTTTGGATGGTAAGAAAATGTCGTGTTAGTGCGAATTTTTTCTAGGTTTCGATCTTAATGTATCTGATACATCCTCACCAAATGTCTCACCTTTTTTAAAGAACGCATTTTTTCTTGTCAGGGCGAGCCCAGCGCTCGCAAAAAGAAGAAGTCCTACACCGAGCATGATCATATCCCAACCTATCTTAAAACCCGCAATGGCCAGAGGTGCGGTTGCACCCATGCTAGGGCCTAAGCTAAAGGCAGAAAGTATCAGAAAAGCAGCCCCTGTCATCACCAATCCAAACCCTGCAGCACAAGCAAACATTTTGGTTTTTTTCCAGGGAACATTGCCTATGGAGGTTGATTCAGCAGCATCTAAACAATCATAATATTTTATTAAATTTCCACGACTAGGCTTCTGAACACAAGCTTTGGTAGCATACATTAGCTCAGTCAATTGTGGTAAATCATCTTTTTCTATTTTTTCATGAACTTTTTTAGATTCTTCATGTAAAACTTGAGCAGAAGATTTTAATGTTTGAATAAGAGCAGGGTCAGCGTCTTTACCATAATTTATTTGACTTGCACGATATAATTGCTCTTGCGCAAGAACAAATCTGGCTCCTTCTATTTCGTTAATATCCTTCTTAACACTAAAAGCAACCTGCCATAGTCCACCCATTGCGGAATAAATAGAGCTTCCTTCATTAGCTTCTTTCATTAATTGAATAGCATTATCATAGGAGTCTGAAAATTCAATTAATAATTTATCTAATATTTTTTTATCTGATTGAGTGAATTGAATTTTCATTTGATCCAATACTTTATCTTTCTCATGTTTACGACCCATAATATAAGATAAATTTCGAGCATTTTCTTTTACTTTGTCAGGGAAACTATGCTCACTGAAAATAGATAATTTTTCTTCATTATGCAAAGCTTCACTGAAATTATTCAATACGTTAATATAATCATTGACATCAACGCCTGCTTTCATAAAATCAATAAATTCAGTAAAAAATATAGCGAAATATGTATTTAAAACTTGTCCAAAAACTTTATCTTGTGATTGCACATTATTTAATGCATTTAATATCGCAATAATCGTATGTAACAATTGTTCAAAGTTTTTATCTGTTAAATAAACGCTGCTGTTTCCTATTGCGTGAAACAATTTTATCGTATTTTCATCAACAGCATATTGAGAATATAATAATGAAAATTCTTCAACCAGCTCGGTATTAAATTTTGTTTTCAAAAATTCTTCTATTTTAAATAATGTATATTCTCTTGTAGGAACAAACATTTTTGTAGAGCCAGCTCTTCCAGAATGATCAGTAAATAATTTTTTTAAAGCATTATGAGCAAGCTGCATTTCTGCATTATATGCCTCTATGAATTTATATTCTACTTGTTCACTTTTCTCCAGATCCCTGCTAAGGTCTACTTTAAGTATTACTATACCAATAGTGGTACCTTCTCCAGTATCTCGCAACATTTTTTCAATTGTTGATGCAATGGAATCGACATGATTTATATACGTTAAAGTATCCATGTCTTTCGTATCTGCTGTTAACAATGTATCGATGTTTGTATCACTTCTTTTGATTTCTTCTTCCTTTTCTTCCTTACTTTGCAAATCAAGCTGATTTCTAATAAATCTGAAAAATTTTATAGCTTCATCCAAATCATCTCTGTTTATATGTAGTAGCGCTTGCCATGACTGTTGTTCATTCCATTGTTTTTTTAGCTCTCTAAAAAGATTCATCAAAAGAATATGCATGGATTGGAATGATGAAAACTCGCCATAAGAATCGACTCTTTTTTCAAATAGCTTGAACTTACTCTGATCAGGCTCTTTTATAAAATTGATTAGCGCCTCTACTATTCCTTTCATTGAGTTTATATCTTTTATTTCATTTTCTTCAATACTAGCTAAGTATTGCCCCCATCCTCGAGCAAAGAGCTTTAAGTTGCGTTGACTAGGACTATCTGTTTTAAGATCTTCTGTTAATTGCTCAAGCTCTTCAAAATAAGCCTTAAGCTCGCGTGAAGGTGTGGACAATCGGTTTTGAGACATATAAAGACCTTAATAATGCCGTGATAGTTTGTAATATGTTAATTATACATCCAAAATCCTAAATATGGTTGTTTTTTGCATTGTTTGTTCGTAATTTTATGTTTTAAAAGGAGTTTTAACTTTTTTGATTCCGCCGGCATCATATGCTTTCTCATTTAATTCAAGCGCACTTTTGAAAAATACATTTCTATTTGTTAACCATTCTTCCATTTTATGTACTAGCTTATTGCCACCGACCGCTCCCACAACCCCAAGCACAGCACCAGCTCCCATCAACTCTGCACCAATTTGCAAACCTGCAAGTGATAGAGGAGCAGACGTAAGTCCCGTGTAGACTAAAGCTGCGATAGAACCTAGCGCGATCACTACACCTAACGCCATCAGGCCGAATCCTATTGCACGTGCGGCTAATTTTGATTTTCGCCAGGGGATATGACCTACATGAGTTGATTCAGCAGCCTTGAGAGATTCGTCATATGCTATTAAATTTTTCATAGTAGGCTTATATGCACAAATGGTTGCATTTTCGGCTAAGGTAGTCATTGTTTTTAAAGCTTCAGGATTTGAAAGAATGTCCTTTTTTTTCTTTTCGAATTCTTCAGAAAATTTTGAAACGCTATCTTGTAATAATGAGTTTTTGCTTGCGTGCTTTAACTCACGTGTTGCAAGTTCAAATCTTATTGCGTCTATTGAGTTCATATTAAAGCTAAATAGTTGATATAAATCATCACATAGCTGCACTCGCTGTTTGAAACGATTCTCAATCATTGTACCCATTGAAAAAAACCGCCTATCATAGGCTTCTGAAAATTTTTGCTTTAATTCAACCAAGGATTGCTTATCTTCAATATTACTCGCACGCTTATCGTATGATGTTAAAAAATAATCTTTATCAAACTTTAATAGCAATGCGTCACAAAAGTTTTTATTATGTCTTTCTAAGTTCTTTAAGTACGCGTCCTTTTCAATACATTCTTTCATTTGCCCCATTATTATTTTACATTGATCAAAATCAAGCTTGCGATGCTCTTTTTCATCTTTACTCTCTACGTCAATAAAATTATGCATAAGATCCATGCAAAATAGTTCCGTTGTTTGACCTAAATAGTTAGCAACTGCATCATTTTCGGAAGATCTTAACTTACGCGCGTGTTCTAATAAGAAATTTACTTCTGGATCAAATAAGTGTGTCACTTGACCTATAAAATCCTGCGCCTCCTTTAATGGCAAAGTGGAAATATTAGCTATCATTTTTTCAAATAAATCTTTATTATGGGGTTGAAGATGGAGTTTCGCGACTATAGCTTTAATGAATTTTAATTGCTTGGCAAAGGATTCTTCATCTTGTGTCGATATTGCTGCATGTAATTCTGATAACAGTAATTGAATCCTTGCATCTTCCTCACTTTGTGATGTGTTAATTATTGTTATTAATCCAGTTATTTTTTTACTTTCATTTTTTTCATCAGCTATTTCAAACCATCCATCACAAACATCCAGAAATTCCTTTTGCAAACTAATATATTTTCCATATAAAGCATCTATAACATTTATTTTCTCTTTGACCTTGGAATCCTTTGCATTAAACATGCGCTTAAGATAAAGATCTAAAACACTAGATAAATCTTCATTGTTTTTGATGATTGCCATGTGAGAAAGAGCTAGTGCTAAAAAAGAATTAATTTCCGTTAATTCAATATTACTTGATTTATCTGCCAGTTTAATAATAAAAGCATTGTAAAAATGCAGAATGGATCCTCTTAAAGGCGGCTGAATCTCTTTTAACAAATCTCGCAACGTTTGTATTTGATTTAATAATTTCTCGCCCTCATCAAGTGAACTTGTTTTTACCAAATCAAATATTATTAGATTTACTAAAACTTCCTCGGTTTTTTTCTGAAGAACATACTGTTCATATAGTTTTTCAAATCTTTCGATAAATAAATTTTTATCTTCATTTTTCACATTGTTTTGTTGCGCATGTTTTTCTATTTCATGAATCATTATTTTGTATTTAGCGTCCTTATATTGAATTGTTGGAATATTTGCTAATAGATTTAGTTCCAACATATTTTGCTTCCATGGTTGATTATCTTTAAGTAAATGATCAAGAAAATATTTTAAATCATTAAAATAAATGCCATAAAGTATTTTGAATTGTGAAAATTCAAGATTTGATTGCTTTAACAAAGCAATTAAACGCAGATCAAATGCTTGTTCAAATCGGAGAATAAAAATATTTTGTAAAATAGCACCCTCAAGACGATGACCCGAGTTTGTATCTTTTTCGAAAAGTTTATCTCTAATTTTTTTGAATATTTCCTTCCCACTTTCGACCCAATGAACTATCTCAGTATAACGAGATAAGCTTTTGCCCAGATTCATATCAGATATATCAAAATTAACTTTATTGAGGGCTAATGTAAGTTGTTCTATATTAATATCAAATTTTGTTTTATCTTCTAGTCTTGGATTTAACATACAATCGACAGCAGATGTTGCCACATTAGCGAGACATATCAAACATGCTTTATCCTCATGCACATGATTATCGCCCATGATGGAATCGAGTTTATTGTGTAAATCGGCAGCTATTTTTTTAAAATTAACCTCAAGTGGATTATCCTTATCTCTTAAAGCGGATATTTCACGCTCTAATCTTCGCAATGCCCATTTTGCCTGACGAAATTCATCAGAAATGATTTCTTTCGATTTTATCTTTTCCTCATAAGCTTTAGCAGCCTCATTACAAACTTTTTTAAGTGAAGATCTATCAAAAAATAAATAATTTAATTCTGCATAATGTTTTTTAGTAGGTAACCTGATAAAAGCTTCTAATGCAATTATTAATTCCATCGATTTTTCGCCCTTTTGATCTTTTATCCACTTTAGAACCTCTTGTCCTAACTTCGCAAAGATGGGTATCCCTGATTTTGACGTTTTTTTTGCATAAGCACTTAATGTTTTTAATGCCGGAATTTCAGAACTTATAATTTCTTCATCCTCTTTTTGAATATCATATATTTTTTTCAATTCGTCAAAAAAATCATTTCTTATATAGAAATTTGTCTCTTGCTCTGCCAGTTGATCTTGAAACTCCTTAATTGATGTAATATATGCTGCTTTATGTTGAATAGTTGGCGTTGTTAAATATTGCTTAGCTTGATTTGCTACATTATTTAAACCTCCAAGGATTAACTTAAGATCAAATTTCTCATCCTGCGCAATTTCAATGATTTTATTTTTTAGTTTCTCAAGTTCTTCGTAAACTATTAACGACAATTGACCTCTTACATTTTCGTCAGTATTTTTTGATTCTGAACTTTCCTTAGCTGCTTTATATAATTCTTCTAAGGGTTCCTGCTTACTTTCTTTTTCGTGTTGCAGTGTCATAGTTTTTTCAAGTATTTTTAAAAATAAAGGTGGTTCTTCGATGTCTTGATCACGATAAAATAATTTTTTATATTTTGTTTTAACTGTAATATAATTTTCATAGGTAGGGTTAAGCACACTTTCAGTGAGTGCTACAATATAATCAAGATCCGATGCTGAAATAATGCCTGCTTCTTCGGATTTTTGCCACTCTAAAACTGCTTTTCCTAGATCAGCTCTTTTAGAATCGCCTTCAGAAGCTTGCTTTGCTGCACAATTTAATTTTAAGGATGCGAAAACAACTCGCGCATTTTCAATACTTCTTTCTTTTTTTATATTGTCACTTAGTCCTTTTATTTGATCATCTGACAAGTATGGTTTGTACTCATCTATAAAATTTAAAATCTCAACTTTAAAAAACCACCAATCTGAGTGCTCAATAAAGGCTGTGTTTACTGCTTTGTGAAGTGGATCAATTTTTTCCTCGCGCAAAGCTTGAGCACTATTATTTGTTTCAGCATGTGATAAAAATACCTGAAGGCAACTTGGAAGTGCCTCAGAGAATAATTGTTCATGTGATCGCAAAAGTTTTTGTCTTAACTTTTCATTTGGTGCTTTAGCATAAGTTATAACCGTACTTACATAATCTAATAATTCTGCAGATCCAGCCATTGGCCCATAATGTTCTTCAACATACTCTTCCCAGTCTACCGCTGATTTTGCAAATTCAGAATCTTGTGATGCTAAGTATGATTTTGGTTCAGTCCTTAATTTTAATATAGCTAACCAAAATTTAGCTGCGGTTAAGTTTTCTGAATTTATTGAATCTGTTAACTCATTGATCTGATCATCAGAAAGAGATTTGATATTTTCATTGTTTTTTCTGAATGCTTCAAAATCTGGCCAAAAAACATCCCAGCCTTCAGGGTTAGGCTTTGTTACTTGGAATAAAGGCTCTCTAGCATTAGACATTGCAAACACCTCTAACCATAAATGATGTATCATATTAATTATACACCAAAAAACATCAAAACGTGTAATATTTGTACTGATGGTTGATATCTAACCCTTTGAAAATAGACTGTATGGAAGCCTATGGCGAGGTTTGCTAGGGCTGGGACGTCCTGTGAAGCAAAATCACGGGTAAATCTCAAAAACACCTTGTAAATTCGAGATACGATCTCGAAAATTCAAGGTGATGGATTAACGTCTAAATGAGGACCTTCTTTCTTGATCAAATTGTTCCTGTAACTCACGCGCCAATTTTGCATCAGCATCGAGCTGATCTTGCAATTCACGTTTATCTTGAGGTGTTGCCGTGATAAACCGAAAATGGTTAATTACTTCTTGATTTTGAATGGCCGATGCCAATAAATGATCTCGATATTCTTGGGGAGAGATGCCCTTTGATTCTTGTACTTGTCTTCCAAACAACGTATGTTTTACAAAATTACTGTAATTTTGATTTAAATGATTATCTCTCGTGATAGCTTGTGTAATTTTGCTTTTTATGTCTTCATGAACAAGATCTTTTTCTTCTGATTGCATTTTGTCAAGCGTTGTTTTAGTAACTTTCTCCAATGCCTCAGCACTTTTTTTCTCAACCGATTCCAAAGCACCATTTGCAATAATCATCGCCGTTTCAACTTTTTCCTTATGTTCATCACTCAACGTTTTTTTATAAGCATCAAGCTGAGTCACTGCTTGATAAGATTCTTTTGCTTTTTGTGCATAAGAACAACGTTCAACAAAAATGGGGGTTTGCACTTCCTCAATAATTGCTGTTTGTCTTCTTGTAATCACCTCTAATGTTTTTTGATTTTTTTCAATCCCATCTTTGCTTTTTGCGTTTTCAAACATAGGTATGGAGTGTGAAACAGCATTTTCATAATGCCGAATGGATTCATTAAACTCTTTTTCCTGAGCTTTGTAATATTCGTACTTTCTCTTTTTTGCTCCCCTAATCAACCTTGAATTTACGACCAGACCATCATTGTCTAAAGCTAATTGATCAGCCATATTTGAGGATTTTTTCACAAAAGCTAATTTAGCCTGATTAATATCATCATCGCCTAAATCGTTTGTCATGCCTAAAGCACGCGCGATTTTTTGCACTACGAAATAAGGACAACTGGTACCGTCTTGCTGCTTGTGAGTATAAGTCAAAGAAGATGTGATATTTTCAGATGGATAGCCTGCAAGTTTAGCCGCATGTTTCGCATAATAATAAGCAGCTTCTGTTCCTGTAGAGCAGCTCTTGGAATCTTGCATCTCAATATGAATAGTATCCGCATCTTTTTTAATTTTTAAATAAATGTAATGACCATGGCCGTTATGAACAGGGGCGTAAATGTCTTCTTGATCTTTATTTTCGATCAAGTTTTTTAATGGATAACAAACTTCATCATCGGTTTGTCTGCCTTGTTTGAACAACGCTAATGTCTTAGATATCAAAACTTTGGGAGGCAGCTTGACCTCATCAAGAACGGCGTCAAGTTCTTCATTTTTTGTTAAATAAACACCTGAAAAACCTTCCGGTAAAAATCCGTAGTCTTCAATAACCGATTTAGCATCAAGATCTCGTTTCGTGCGCATATAAACCCCAGATAACATTGTGTAATTATACGCCATTTTTTGATTAGATGGTAAAAAAATCACATTTAAATCATTGTAGAATATAACTCATTGATTAGTAGCGTTTTCCATAAAACGCAAACGGTAACGTTCACGATTGGGTCAGGGGCAACTTGAAATAGTGACTTCTTTTTTTAGCTCTAGCACAGTACCATGTAATTCATCAAGATAAGTAATCAACTTAACTGCATCCATCTCGTTGATCGCTGTTTCTAATCTATTTTTATAATGTCTACTAACGTCCTCCTGATCATCTTCATCTTTTTCAAGTAATTCTCTTTCATTAATGAGTATCTTAAAGGCATGAATGCGTGCTTGATGATCTTTAAGAAACCTTACTTTTTTACGTTCATTTATTTCAGTTTTTACTTCTTTTAATACTGCATTGATCTGTTCGCGAAAAATATTAATGTTTCTTTCCAAGTGTGCTTTTTTAATATGAATATCTTGGCGCATGCTGAGATTAGCATTTTTCATTTCTTGTATTTGTTCTGGTTTTAATAAAGACAATTCATGAAGTTTTTTTTTGCAATCCTTTGCTATGGCTAAAAAGTCATTATAGGTTGCCAAAACCATGGTGTTTATTAATAAAGAAGATAATTCACAAAGGGATGGTTCGATTTGTTCAAGTTCTTTTTTGTATCTGGCAATGAAGGTTTGCATTGCAGTATAGGGAGGGTCATCGTGATGTTTGCAATTTTTGAGGAGAGTGGTTATTTTAGTTGTTATCATGAGTTAATACCTTAAAAAATTCCTCGTGGCAGAAATGTGCAGATCAGTAATACCCTCTTCCCCCGCACTTGTAGCGGGGAGAGAGGGAAAATTATTATGCTGGTACCGCTTTTTTCTTAGGTACAAAAAGATCGGTAATCGTTCCTTCATACACTTCAGCTGCCAATGCAACGGATTCAGCAAGTGTAGGATGCGGGTGTATGGTCAATGAAACATCTTCCACATCACAACCCATTTCAATGGCTAATGCTATTTCTGAAATCAATTCACCTGCATTTGGGCCGACTGCAGCACCCCCGATCACACGATGCGTTTTTTCATCGATAAGAAGTTTAGTAAACCCTTCATCTCTGCCCATACTTAATGCACGGCCGCTCGCAGCCCACGGGAAAACGCCTTTTCCATATTGAATGCCTTTGGCTTTGGCTTCATTTTCGGTGACACCCGCCCAGGCAATTTCAGGATCGGTGTATGCAACACTTGGAATGCATTTAGGTTCAAAATAATGTTTTAATCCGGAAATAACTTCTGCAGCTAAGCGGCCTTCTGCTGTCGCTTTATGGGCTAACATGGGATTACCAATCACATCACCAATCGCATAAATATTTGGGACATTGGTACGCAATTGTTTGTCCACGTGAATAAAGCCGCGTTCATCAACTTTAACACCCGCTTTATCTGCTGCCACTAAATCACCGTTTGGTCTGCGGCCGACTGCTGATAAAATTTTATCAAAACGTTCGGGTTTATCCGGTGCATTTTCCCCTTCAAAGGTCACCCAAAGACCATCTTTTTTAGCTTCAACTTTAGTGACTTTAGTTTTCAAATAAATATTTTTATACCGTTTTTGAATACGTTTTGCATAAGGGGTTACTAAATCTTTGTCAGCACCTGGAATAAGTTGATCCATGAGCTCAACGATGGTGATTTCAGCACCTAAACCGTTGTAAACCGTTGCCATTTCTAAACCAATAATACCGCCGCCAATCACTAACATCTTGGATTGTGCATCTTCCAATTCTAATGCGCCGGTTGAATCAACAATGCGAAGGTCTTCCGGTAAAAAAGGTAATTTAACTGGGCGTGAACCGGCTGCAATAATGGCATTTTCAAACTTAATGGTTTGTTTGCCTTTCGGGCCATCTACCATAATTGCTTTATCAGAGGTGAATTGCGCAACACCTTGCACAACCTCCACTTTACGTTGTTTAGCAAGAGCTGCTATGCCCGTTCTTAAACGAGTAAGCACTTTATTTTTTTTATCACGAAGTTTTTTGATGTCTATATTAGGCTTACTATACTCAATGCCGTATTCTGCTAATTCATGCGCTTCTTCCATCACTTTGACAGCATGTAATAACGTTTTGGATGGAATACAACCTACGTTTAAACACACACCCCCAATGTTTTCGTAACGTTCCACTAATACCACTTTTTTTCCTAAATCAGCAGCACGAAATGCAGCCGCATAGCCGCCAGGACCACTGCCTATGACGACCACTTCTGTTTGAATATCATTGCTCATGAGTTACTTTTCCTATAATAATAAACTTCGAATATCAGTTAATGCGTTGCTTAAAAATGCGATAAAACGTGCACCGTCTGCACCATCAATGACTCTATGGTCGTAAGATAACGATAAAGGTAACATTAATCGCGGTACAAATCCGCCGTCTTGATAAACGGGTTTGTACGAAGATTTAGATACCCCTAAAATCGCTACTTCCGGTACATTGACGATAGGCGTAAACGCTGTGCCGCCAATACCGCCTAAACTTGAAATAGAGAAACAACCGCCTTGCATATCATTGGCCGTCAATTGTTTATTGCGTGCTTTTTCACTGGCCTCTGCTAATTCTTTGGCGAGTTCTGACAAACCTTTTTTATCGACATCACGAATCACAGGCACCACTAAACCATCTGGCGTATCCACTGCAACACCAATGTTTACGTATTTTTTTAAAATTAAATTTTCACCGCTGGCATCAAGTGATGCATTAAATTGTGGATACGTTTTTAACGTTGAGGCCACTGCTTTCATGATAAAAACTAAAGGTGTTAATTTGAGACCTTGTTTTTCAAAGCTGGCTTTGTTGGCAATTCGAAATTCTTCCATGTCGGTAATGTCTGCTTCACCAAATTGTGTTATGTGAGGCACTAACAGCCAATTGCGATGTAAATTTTTACCGGACAGTTTTTTAATGCGTGAAAGCGCTTGGGTTTCAATAGGGCCGAATTTAGAAAAATCCACTACAGGCGCCAGAGGTAATGCACCACCGCCTGAAACCGCAGGCACTGCTGCTAATTTGGATTTAACAAATTGCTGCACATCTTCTTTCATAATACGTTGTTTGGGGCCGGATGCTGCGACTTGTGCAAGATCTACGCCAAATTCACGCGCTAATTTTCTAACGGCAGGGCCGGCATGCACATCAGCATTATGGCCTGCGGGAATCACGGTTCCGGTTTGTACATTGGCAGGTTCAGGTTCTTTTTCTTTTGCAGGAGCAGGTTCAGGTATAGGTGCTTTTTCAACAACAGGTTCGCTGACTGAAGCTGCCTTTTCTGCAGTCTCTAATGTCAGAATGACTGAACCTTGGGAAACTTTGTCACCCACTTTGATTTTAACTTCTTTTACCACGCCAGCATCGGAGGAAGGCACATCCATCGTCGCTTTATCGGATTCCAGGGTCACTAAAGGAGATTCAACTTTAACTTCATCGCCAGGTTTAACCAATACTTCGATTACATCGACTTCGCCAGCACCCACATCAGGCACTGTTATATTTTTCATTACCAAGGTTAATCCTCCCTTATACGGTTATCGGATTGGGTTTGTTCGTATCAATATTATATTTTTTTATCGCTGCCGTCACTTTAGTCATAGGAATTGTGCCTTCTTTGGCCAAAGCATAAAGTGCGGCGACTGCAATATGATGCCTGTCGTTTTCAAAGAAATGACGCAAACGATCACGCGTATCGCTACGACCAAAACCATCGGTTCCAAGCACCGTGTAAGAGCGCGCAATGAACGGTCTAATTTGCTCTGCATAAGCACGTACATAGTCGGTTGAAACAATCACAGGACCTTTTCGATTTTGTAGACATTCTTCCACATAACTCATTTTTGGCTTTTTCTTAGGCATAAACATTTGTTCGCGTTGTAATGCATTACCTTCACGAGCTAACTCATTAAAACTGGTGACACTCCAAATATCGGCAGACACACCAAAATCTTTTTGCAATAAATCCGCGGCTGCAATGACTTCATTTAAAATAGCGCCGCTGCCTAATAACTGCACTTTTAAATCAGATTTATTCATTTCTTTAAATAAATACATACCTTTGATAATGCCTTCTTCGCAACCTCGAGGCATCGCAGGTTGAGTATAGCGTTCATTCATGGCCATGATATAGAAAAACACATCTTGCTCTTCTTCAAACATAACTTTTAAACCATGTTGAATAATGACTGTCATTTCATAACCGTAAGCTGGATCGTAGGATTTGCAATTAGGCACGGCGGATGCTGCCAATAAACTTTGACCGTCTTGATGCTGCAGACCTTCGCCTTCCAGTGTAGTACGCCCAGCGGTTGCACCGATTAAAAAGCCGCGTGCGCGCATGTCACCCGCTGCCCAAATGAAATCACCTACCCGTTGAAATCCAAACATGGAATAAAAGGTGAAAAATGGAATCATGGGCACATAATGCGTTGAATACGATGTTGCTGCTGCAAGCCAAGATGCCATGCAGCCTGCTTCAGTAATACCTTCTTCAAGAAGTTGACCATCTTCTGATTCGCGATAATAAAGTAATTGCTCTTTATCTTCGGGCGTATAAAGTTGGCCTACATGTGAATAGATACCGATTTTGCGGAACAATTCTTCCATACCAAAGGTACGTACTTCATCAGAAAAAATCGGCACTAAGCGATCTGCAATAGTTTTATCTTTTAATAAGACATTTATGATACGACCTAACACCATGGTCGTAGACATCGTTCTATCATTTGAACCTACTAAAATAGATTCGAATGCCGCTAGTTCAGGTGCTTTCAAAGGATTGTTCGGAGAGAAACGCGCTGGCAAATAACCTTTTAATTTTTTGCGTTGCGCATGCAAATATTCCATTTCAGGACTATTAACATCCGGTTTATAAAAAGAAAAATCAGTTAATTGTTTATCGGTTAAAGGTAATTTAAAACGTTCTCTAAATGCTTGTAATTCTTTTTCAGACATTTCTAATTGATTATGCGCTATGTTACGTCCTTCCGCACCGCCTTTTCCTAAAACAAAACCTTAGACGGTATGTGCTAAAATCACCGAGGGTTCGTATTTATGTTTAACTCATGAATGAT
>CAYVRW010000016.1:0-29634 GCA_964453575.1 uncultured Coxiellaceae bacterium
TCTGCCGCCTGCTCTGGTCCGGCCCGGGCGGTGCGGGCGGGCGGCCTGCGCCGCGCCCGGCCCCCGCCCGGGCGGCGCCCCGGCGGCGGGCCGGACGACGAGGTGGGAGACGAAGCTATTTAAGGATGAACTAGATAGGTTTCCGCTATCACTACAAAGTTCTTTTTCTTTTTACTTCCTCGGCTTCAGAATGATTTGAACCAGAAGAATCCTCACCATACACAATCGCTTTAGCATCCACTTCTGAAAGAGCAAGCTTATTTTGGATAAGCTGAACCAAATTTCTTTGCGTTTTTTCTCGGCGTTTCATGAGATTTTCTAACATCTTTACATAACCCGCTTCGGCATTCTTCATCATTTCATCATATTCATCCTTGGATAGGATAGCTTTCTTATTTCTTGCTATTTCTCTTAGTTCTTTCGCCATATTGATTATTGCTTTATTATCAGCATTTTCTGTAAAGCTAGGAAGTTGTTTTAACATTGAAAGTTCAAGTTTTTGTTTAACATCCTCCGCTGTTGACATAGACAGCAATCGTTTTTCCAACACTTTTGTTGCATCTGAAAATATGTCATCAGTTGATAAAATATCAGCGGGTTCTTCATGTTTTACATGTATCATATTTAACTCCAATATAATATTCAAACCATCGCCATTATATAGAGTTGTTATTTTTACAATAGGGAGATAATATCCCTAGTTATCCTACTGTGCGATGAGAGAGCTTTAGAATTTTACCAATTTCTGCACGCATTTTTAATTTGATGTATTTGATAAATAATACTATTTTTTAATAAGTTATAAAATTATTGATCATTATGTTGTATTGTACAAAAAATGATGGTATGATTGTTTTCTGCGCTGATTTGAGCTACAGCTTGCGAGCGCATAATAAATACGGCTAAAGCGTTTCATCTAAATTTTTTTCGATTCTGTCTTTAGCCTCTTTTAACTTTTAAATTAAAGAGGTAATTCATCATGTTAATACGTGCAAATAATACAGGCCCACAGCCTTTTAATTACATAACCATTACTATCAATATAGTTTCCAAAACGATTGATAACATTCATGACACATTGCAGAAAGAAGTGTTTCATATTCGCGATATTAAACGTATCTTAGTTGAGCTGGATAAACAACACAAAGAGTTGCAAACGTTGATTGAATCGCCCTTGACTGAAGAAGAAGAGGAGGTTATTAAACAACTTGGAGAAAAGATTATTAGCTTGACTGAACAAGCAAATATCCTTCTTCATCAAGTAAATAAATCGCATTCGCAATCAAATCGCTGTCGTTTGCAAGCACGCAAACAAAGTACAGCTTTAATCGCAAAAACTATCAAAATTCCTGAAAATTTACCAGATGATTCATCTAGTACATTTCCTTTTGATTTTTTAAGTTTTGACGATTTAGCAAATTGCCTTAGAGTGAGTAAATTTTTTCAAAAAACTGCATTACAAGTTAACATTTTTGATCAAGGTATTTTTCTTAATAAAGAAAAGACAATTTACTTTAACTTACTTTCTCTAAAGAGCAATCCCACAACAGTAGATAATATCTTACATGCTCGAAGGAATGCATTTGCTTGTGCATGGTTTTGGCAGACAGAAAAAAAGATACTGGATAAGGTGCCCGAAAAATTAAAGAAATTGAAGTCTTCTTTGGTGGGTCCAGCATAAAAGGTCATTGGAATAGGTGTTCAAGTGCCAGCATTCTAGCACATGATGGTACTTGTAGCACGTTGTAATCTTGATATATGAAGATAATGTTCAATCATGCATTCGTTCGTTAATGGATAATAATTATACTGATTATATCAATCTTTTGTCCAATTAATATTACCTTAAGCTAACTATGCAAAAATCATGTTCTTTATTGGGTATTGTATAATTTATCAACTACACAACGAGGATATGTTATGGATTCAAGAAACTCAAAAAATGATAACCAAATTGCTCTGAAAAAAACGTTGGATGTTTTAATAGAGTTAAGGAATTTTTTTAGATCACAAAGTGATTATGGTGAGATAATTGCAGATTTCGAGTCTTATAACGAATGCTTAAAAAAAGCACACCCTAATGCAGAATTGTGTTATAAGAAACGAGATAAAAAGCATGTACTCTATGTAAATAATAAACTTATCGATGATTCAGAAATTGCAGCTGATGAAATATCGAATATGATTGATTCTTTAAGTCAACCTATAAAAGAACAATTGCGGTCAACAAAAGCTGACCATTATATGTTGTTAGCGCGATTAAGACGGCACTATGGAGAAAAAATGCATTTGCAGGAAGAGCTTTACGCATCACAAAACACCTCTCGTAGACTATCTGAAGAAAACGAGCATCTCACTGCAGAAGTAAAAAAAGATGAAGAACAAATCAAGCATCTCACAGCAGAAATAGAAAAAGATAAAAAACAAATAGAGAATCTCAATGCAAAAGTAAAGAAAACTCAAGAACAAAGCGAAGCAACAGATGCTATTAAGTCCACCGCTGTTGCAACAACAAAAGTAACTGCTCCTATGCCTGATGGTATGTTACATGAGTTTGATATCTCTCCAAGATCAGAGAAGCGTATTCTGGACCAGCTAAAGCAAAAAAAACAATTAACTGGCTACCCTAAGCATGGCCTTATGCAAGATCGCGCGTCGGCATCAAAGACGCCTCCTCTTCATGTCAATATGGGAATCGATGAATCCCTTCCTTTTAAGTTGATAAAAGGATTTTCTGTGGGTCAAATTGACCACAGATGGACAGATGGAACTGAGGCAAGCTTAATCGTACCCCAAGTTCAAGGCAAACACATTAAGCAGATCGTTTTTGAGACACACGGCATGGTTTCAGACACCGTATCTCAATCATTGGAAGTGACTATTGAAGGTATTGGTCAACAAAAGTATAAATATAATAATTCAACTACATCACACACTATAAAAATAGATATTCCGGCGAATTATACTGATGACATTAAGATTAATTTTCAGATACCGGATGCATGTCTAGCTCGTTGGGTAGATCCATATAATAAAGATGATCGAGTGCTAGGTATTCAATTTACAACAGCTAAGGTCTACTATGATAAAAGTGTAGTTGCGAAGCCAACCTCTAAGCCCAACGTCTCTGTCATGCGCGTTTAGCTAGCATCCAGTTCGGGGAAATTGCAGGGTTCTTGATAAACATTAAACATCACTTGAGCTGGATGGGTATATAAGGTGAAGCAACATCACCTCCATCCACCGGTAAAATTGCACCTGTAATATAGCTTGCTTGTTGATGGTCTGCTAAAAACAACACGGAAGGAGCAATTTCTTCTGGCTTTGCAACCCTTTGCATAGGCACACCTTGGGCTGCAAGTTCATCAAAATTTGTTGGAAAGGCAGATCTTTCAAGAGGTGTGTCCACTGGGCCAGGCGCAATCGCATTGATTCTAACCATGGCATGATTTTCTTTAATACACCGTTGTGCTGCTGCATTCGAAAGCGATTTTGTTAAAGCAATGATAAAAGCTTTTGATGCGGCATATAAAGGTCGATTGGGATCAGGAATGATTCCGTTACGGCTGGCTGTATTGATAATAGCGACGGGCATGTCTTTGGGTTGTTTTTGAAATGAATAATACATCTCCCATTTTAAACAATAAAATACTCCAAAAACGCTGGTTGCAATGGGATTTTCTCGATAATCAGAATTTAGCGAAGCTTCAGTGGGATCTTCTGCTTGCCAAGATTTATCTTTCAGATTTTTGGAAGTAGGTTGCGGAGCGTTCAATGAAAACATCACTTCTCCATCTGCGCCAAGCATGGAGGTAAAATCCATATTATCTAAATTGGTACCACCCGGTTGAATACCGGGTGAAACACCTGCATTATTAAAGGCAACATCCAAACGTTTATACTTGGTATATATGTTTTCAAGAATAGTTTTTACTTGGCTTTCAATACGCACATCACAAAGCCAATATTCGATTGTTTGCGCTTGATCTTTCGTTAAATGTTTTTGAATATAATCTTGTGCAAGATCCCATTTGGAGGGTGTCCTACCGCATACAATAACATGAGCAGCCCCTTCTCTAACAAATTGTACTGCAGTGGCAAGCCCAATTCCAGATGTACCACCTGTTATAAAAATAACTTTACGATTAAATCTAGCAGAAGAACTCATCGCTCCTCCGTGACCTTATTTTTTACCCTCGATACTGATAAAAATTATCAACCAACGACTGAGCAGTTTTTTCCATTTTATTTTTAAGCTTTTCAAAGTCAGGATAAACTAAATTTGAAATCCAAGTGACTGCAGGTTGATAATAAGGAACAAGTTTAGATTCTTTCCACCATGATTCTTGCTCATAGGATGTCAACTGTATAATAAAGATAAATACTAGGTTTATTAAAAAACCCCTAACAAAACCAAATAAGGCACCAAAAAATCGATTAAAGAAACCAAGGCCTATGCTTTCTACAGCGCCGCTAATGACATAAGATATTAGCGAACCTATGACTAAAACGACGAGAAAGATAGAAACAAAACTTAAGCCCAATGATAACATGCTGACCGAAGAATCCGTCGTAGTCGCAGCATCCGGTGCTGAACCTGTAAATGCGCCTGCGAGTTTACTTGCAAATAAACTAGAGACAACAAATGCAATAACCCAGGTCAACACTGATAATAATTCTTTTACAATGCCGCGGGCGAATCCCGCTAACACAGAAAATACTAAAATGGCGATAATGATATAATCTACCCAATTAAAGTCTGCCATAATCTACCACCTCAGTTATTAGTGAATAATTCTATCTACCTTATATAAACTATTATAAACTAATAATAAATTTATATATAAGTTTTCAAAGGATTGAAATAAAGTATGGATAATGATTTACATAATTTCTTAAAAACACACAAAATTTTTTCGACGTTAGAAGAAAATGCCCTCGCTCAACTACAGGACAAATTTGAACGAATTGACTTAAGCTTCGACAATATCTTATTTCAACATGGTGATAAACCCGATGCTGTATATTTCTTAATCCATGGCAGATTAGAAGCTTTTGTTATTACCCTTCATAATCAAACAAAAATTGTAGGACATATTGATGAAGGTCAAATCGTGGGCGAACTTGCAGCTCTTTCAGATGAACCTTACCCCTACACAGTAAAAGCTTTGCGGCATTGTGTTGTGTATAAACTTCCAAAAATAGATTTTTTAGAGTTATGTTATCAACATCCTTCATGCATATTCGAGATGGTACATCCTCTATTGTCACAATCAAATAATATCTTACAATTATTATCAACCCACGAAACACATAATAACATCGCGATTATGCCGGCAAATAATGATGTTGTTATGGATGCTTTTGCTACTAAACTTAGCGCCTTATTACTCAAAACTCCTGATATTATATTATTTTCGGATTATGCTCCTGAAGAAAATCCGGTTAATGCCAGTGATTTACAACAAAAAATAACGGTAAGAGAACAATTTAAAAAATCATCACAACAAATTATATACTTATTAAAATCAAGCCATACTCCTCTGGCAAAGATTGCCTTGGCCAAAGCTGATAAATTTTATGTTGTGGCCAATGCCTCTTCAGAACCTTTCATTGATCCAATAATTTGTGAACACACGCAAAAAGAAATTCATACTCAATCACGACTTAATCTCATTATTATTCACCCCGAAACGACAAAAGCGCCCAAGCATACATCTTTATGGTTACAACAAACCTTTTTTTATATGCATCATCATGTAAAAATTGATGACGTGAAGCACTATGAACGGCTCATTCGATTTTTACAGGAAAAAGCAAATGGTCTAGTGCTTGGCGGGGGTGGAACCCGAGGATGGGGCCATATTGGTGCATTAAAAGCTTTATGTGATCAGGAACATCCTATTGATTTTATAGGCGGTACCAGCGTAGGCGCGATTATCGGCGGCTGTTATGCCATGACCGAATCTTATGAAGATACTTACAACAAATTTAACATCATCGTCTCTACTTCAAAAAATTCGATTTCCTGGCGCAGTGTGACGCTGCCTCTGGTTTCAATATTTGACTCAAAATCTTTTACCAATGCTAATATAGAAGTATTTGAAAATACTTTAATTGAAGACTTGTGGTTACCTTTTTTTTGTGTCTCCAGTAATCTTACCTATTACAATGAAGAAATACATAAAACGGGTTTAGTATGGGAAAAAATAAGAGCTAGCTCCTCGATACCTGGATTAATACCGCCTATGGTCATTAATGGTGACATTCATTTTGATGGCGGCTTACTCAACAATTTACCCGTCGATATTATGTGGCAACTCATTGGTAATAGAGGAAAAACGATAGGCGTGGACTTAAATTCATTTATGTATGATAGTCATAAATATCATTTTCCACCCATCATAGCCTTCAAACAAGCGCTCACTTCAAGATTTGGGATAAATAAAGACATTTATAAATTTCCTCGATTTGTTGATTTATTTTTACGTGGATTATTAGTGGGTTCGTCCGCAAAAGCCAAGCAAAATGCTCAGAGCGCGACTGTGCTCGTTAATTTAGATCTGAAAAAATTTAGTTTGTTAAAGTTTAGTCGTGTACAAGCACAAAAAATGGTAGAAATAGGTTATTTAGAAACGTTGTCACAGTTGAATCAGCACAAAAATAAAAGTTTATAGGTACTTTGGGCTAATCTGCATACCCACTACTTACTGCACCGCCAGACGAACTCCAGGTAAGCGCATTGTTTACAACAGTAGGCGTCAAAACATAAGTATCCATAGGAGTAATACCATTTTGTGCCACCGGTGTTGCCGTAATAACACCTGTAACTACATTTATTGAACCTACCCCGCCTTTAGCTGTCGTTATCGCAGCAGGAATACCATGTTTGCCCGCATTACAATTAGTCAGTGATCGTTGCTTTTGAAAACATTCGATGACCCCTGTTTTAAAAACCGCAGTGGCTTGGACGATTTCGTTGAAATACGAACGACGTACATAGTTTTTGTAAGAAGGAATAGCGATTGCTGCCAAGATACCAATGATACCTATGACAATAACAAGTTCTATGAATGTAAAACCCGATAATTTACTGTATTTCATAAAAAACCTCCATGCTACTTATCTCTATTATACCGTACTTATTATTTGTTTTACGACAAGGCCTTGCAAGTACTGATCCAGTGTACACATTCCTATTTCACTACCCGTTTGCATACTTGAATATATTTGAGCAATTTTATCTTCTCTAATCAAATTACGCACAGCGCTTGTGCCTAACATAACTTCAAACGCAGCAACCCTACCGCCTGATATTTTTTTTATCAATCTTTGACAAATGACGGCCTGCAACGATTCTGATAATAGGTTGCGTATGATATTTTTTTCTTGAGCTGGAAATACATCTATCATACGGTTGATAGCACGCGGCGCAGAGCTAGTATGCAAGGTTGCTATCACTAAATGCCCTGTCTCCGCCGCCGTTAATGCCAAGCGCATGGTTTCCAGATCACGCATTTCACCTATCAATATCACATCAGGGTCGGAGCGTAAGGCAGAACGCAAAGCATTATTGAAATTTTTCGTATCGCGATTAACTTGACGCTGATTAATCAGGCTATTTTTGCTGATATGAATAAATTCGATAGGATCTTCAATAGTAATAATATGACACGACTGATGCCTATTCATATGATCCACCATGGAGGCAAGCGTGGTACTTTTTCCAGACCCTGTAGGGCCTGTTACTAAAATTAAACCATGGGGCAAATCAAGCAAGGATTTAAACACCGGCGGCATGCTTAATTCATCCAAGGTAGGTACTGTTTTAGGAATGGATCGAAAAACAGCTGCGATACCATTGACTTGATGAAATGCATTGACGCGAAATCTGGAAACATCAGGAATGGCAATGGCATAATCCATTTCAAGTTGTTTTTCAAATATTTTTGTTTGATTTGCATCAAATGTGCTGTAAATCAATTTTTTTGTTAATTCAGCATCCAATATTGGCCTATTTTGCATAGACAGCAACTCGCCATGGATACGCAACATAGGCGGCTTACCCGCTGCTATATGCAAATCAGAGGCATGTTGTTTAATGCTCATGATTAACAATTCTGAAATATTCATATCAATTCCTTGTTTTATTGTGAAATCTATAGACGATAGTAAAAATGCTTTGGTAAAATTCTACAGCCACCCCGGATAGGTTGCGTTACAATGAAAATGGAGTAAAAAATGAAAAAATTGATGGGAATTTTATTAATACTGTTTTCCATACCTACTTATGCGTTGTATGTAAAACAAGAAGCTAATGGTGATATTATCTATTCCGATAAACCCATCATCGAGACAAAAAAGCCTATCAATTCAGTAATCTATACCAATTTATCTGCAGCAGATGAAAAACCAGTGGTAAATAAAGAATCTATAAATTTGCCAGAAACCATAGATTTAGTCGATGCAGAACCTGTGACGTTGCCCAAACATATCAATAAAATTAACATTATAGATATAACACCTGTCAGCTTACCAGAAAATAAATCGATAGCAGCTATAAAACCTATGGATATTCCAGAAAATATTTATGCCAGCAATCCTGCTAATGAGTTCATACCTCTGCCTGAAAAAATTTATTATGATAAACTTATCGTCGATACCAAACCCGTTAAATTACCAAAAACTACGCCAGTTATTGTTGCAGAAGACAAGCGGATTATTATTGAAGTTATAGAAAAACCCATACTTAAAAAAACTATAACTAAGCCAGTTGTTACTTCAGCTATAAAAAATACAACGTTTAAAAACAATAAAATTAAATCGGTTGCTAGAGCAGTTATAGAAAAACCAACGCATAAAAATAATAAAGCTAAGCCGGTTATTACTGCAGTTACCGAAAAAACATCACCTAAAGATATTAAAGCTAAATCAGCAAATATAAAATTAATGAAAAAGATATTTCAAATTTCATCTCCTCTAGATAAAGAAATTTTACATAATTTACCCACATTATTTGTTGATTTAGCAGTCGAACCAAAACTACGCAAAAATGATACCATCCAATTAGTTGTCGATGGAAGACCGCTAGGAAAACCAAGCAATAAGATACATATTAATACGCATTTTAATAAAAAAGGCGTCCATGAAATTTATGCCATACTTATTAAAGATAAAAAATCCTTTATGCAAAGTAATGTTATTACTGTCTATATGAGGGAAGCAAGTAAGAACAAACCTAAGAAGATGGCTGTTCGCAAAACAGCTAAACTTGCGGCAAATAAGAAAATATCGCATGTGACTTCGGGCGGCCAACATCGTTGATAATGTAGAGGTAGGGTGGGCAAAGGAGCTCTGCGACGTGCCCACCATCTCATGGTTGCAACAATAATTCAAATTGCAATGACGGATTACTATGCCATTTATTAACAAATATAGCTATGGTATACTTCCCCGCGTCTTTTTATCAGTTCCCGCCTTGTAACGCGCAATTATTTTATCATCAATAGTATTTCTTATTAACAATTTGGATAACAAAATGAGTGATTATCATCGTTTATATGAGAAAGGTGGAACCTATTTTTTCACATTGGTTACCTATGAACGTAGGCCATTATTATGTGAAGAGGGAGCCATGTTACGTTTAAAAGCAGCGTTTCGTTATGGCATGAGAAAATATCCATTTCATATGAAGGGATTGGTTATTTTACCAGATCATATCCACTGTATTTGGCACCTTCCAGAGCATGACAATGATTTTTCGATACGGTGGAACATGATTAAACGTTATTTTTCTATTGGCATGAAGGACGAAGTCAACCATCGACGTGAAAAAAATATTTGGCAGAGACGATTCTTTGAGCACTTAATCAGAGACGAAGAAGATTTGCAACGTTGTCTTGATTATATACATTATAACCCCGTAAAGCATGGATATGTTAATAGGCCTTGCGATTGGGCTTATAGTTCTTTTAAAAACAATGTCCGAAAAGGATTTTATGAAATAGATTGGGGAAGTAATGTAGAACCAAATAGAATTCAAAAACTTGAATGGGAATGAGAGGCATCGTATGGTGGGCACTTGATGCAGGGCAACATCGTTGATAGTGTAGATGTAGGGTAGGCAAAGGAGCCCTGCGACGTGCCCACCATTTATGAGCTAGAATAATAATTCAAGCATCGGATGGTGGGCACGTCGCAGCGCTCCTTTGCCCACCCTACATCTGAATTTCTATAAATAAAAGTGTTAATTTTAATCCATTTTTTCTTTAAATAATAACGAGCAACTTATGTTTACGATAGAATCCAGCAGCAATTTAAATAAAAAAGTTTATTGTGCAATTTTTTCTGCCATGCCCGAGGAACTAGAATTTTTTCAAAAAACCTTCGCGCAAGCTAAAACCGAAATCATAAAACTACAAGGCTTTGAATTTAAGATTTATGAATATAACAACAAAAGAATTCTTGTTGCTTATACAGGGCTAGGTACAACTTTTGCTGCTAGTATCGCAACCCTTATTTATCATCATTTTTCTCCCGAATATATGTTGCTTTCTGGGAGTGCGGGCGGCATTAAATCAGGATTAAAGTTACGTGATGTCATCATTGTCGAAAAGGCTTTTGAAGCAGAAATACAAGACGCTTTCAAACTCCTGAAAAACACGCCTTTTGAAAGCTGCCTTACTCATCCACTCAAAAATCAATGTTTCCCTCAAGTTTATGCGGCAGATGAAGAACTTCTTCAAATTGCTAGTAACATTGATTTATCAGGAATTACAACTTATAAAGGCACGGTTGTTAGTTCTAATGCATTTCCTGCACCACCAGAATTATTTGATAAAATTAAAAATCAAAATCCTTATTCCATCGATATGGAGACATCAGCATTTTATCAAATTGCTTGGTTACTCAGAGCTCGGGTACTTGCTGTTAGAGGAATAAGCAATGTATTAAATCACGATGGGACTGATGATAAAGTACATGAATCTGATCTCAAAGGTAGCGCAGAAGCAGCGGCAAAAGTTCTTTTAAAAATACTTGATGCGTTACTATTAAAATATCACTTTAATCCATTACAAGATTTTGAAATGAAGCCGGATGCAATTAACGAAGTAAAAGAACTTATAAAACGCTTCAATCTTCTACCTCATCCTGAAGGCGGATATTACGCGCGCAATTTTCTATCTACAGATACAGTAAAATCTACAAATAAAGAACGCTACAATGATGAGAATCGCAGTGCAGGAACATCCATTTACTACCTTTTGCAAGGCCATAATTTTTCTGCATGGCATAGTTTGAAATCAGACGAGATATGGCACCATTACACAGGCAGCCCTGTTAAAATTCATGTTATCGATAAACAAGGCAATCTGACGACACACCTCTTGGGAAATCCTCTTGAAAATCCAAAAGCTTCTTTCCAAGTTGTAATTACTGCAGGCAATTGGTTTGCTGCAGAAATCACCGATAAAACATCTTATTCTTTAGTTGGCTGCACAGTCAATCCAGGCTTTGAATTTAAAGATTTCAAACTTGCTGACAGAGACACTTTGTCTGCAGAATTTCCTCAGCATAGTGCTATTATCAATCAATTTTCTCGTACTGTTCAAAATCTTGAAAATTTAAGTGGTCAAATTCCTGCTCAAACCTTAGCGTAATTAAAATGTAGGGTAGGCAAAGGAGCCCTGCGACGTGCCTACCATTTATGGGCTAGAAAATAAATAATTCAAGCATCGGATGGTGGGCACGTCGCAGGGCTCCTTTGCCCACCCTACATCTACCATCATTTACACCGGAATATATTTAACATTTCGCGCGGGCAGTCACTAAAAATAGCATCGACGCCAAAGGAAAATAACTCTTTGGCGCGCGCTACTTCGTTGACAGTATAGGCAGATAAAAGCCTTCCAGTGGATTTTAATTGTTTAACTCTTTCAAGAGACAATAATTCCTGATTGATACCTATATTGACTGCTGATATTTCATCGCAAAAACTTCTATAGGATTCGTCCCATTCCGACATTAAATAACCTAGGGGTATTTGTGCATCTTGAAATCTTACTTGCTTTAATATGGTTTTAGAGAAGCTTGTTACAAGAAGTGGCGTATCAGAACTTGCATATTGTTTGATTTCTTCCAGCACTCTTTTAGCGACCCACTCTTCTTTGCCTGGGTAAGATTTTATTTCAATATTGGCTGCCATTTGATTTTTATTCAAGAATAATAAAACTTCTTTTAACGTAAGAATTTTCTCACCCGCAAATTCACGCGAAAACCATGAACCTGCATCCAATGTTTTTAAATAATCATAAGTAACATCAATGATTCTTCCGACGCCATTGGTGGTTCTTTTAAGGTCATCATCATGCATGACCACCACTTCCCCGCAAGCAGCCAGTGTCACATCGAATTCTATCCAGCGCAAACCACATTCTTTTGCCTTAAGAAAAGCAATCATGGTATTTTCTGGCGCCAAAGCACTGACGCCTCTGTGCGCGATAATAGGAGGAACAATTAAAATATCAGGGTAACGCATGCGTTAAATGTATCCCAAAAAACTTATGTGACTAACAAAGATAAAGCTTTTTTAAAGAAAATTCCATCAGTTTGATAAAAGGTAAAATTTTCATTGTCTTAACACTAGCTATACAATAGTATTATCAAAAAAATAATAACAAGGACCACTGCGGTGAATATCGATATCGACACTATTACTACTGACATTGAAAATAAAATTACTACCGACATTAAAAATAACCTTCTTTTCTCTACCACCCTAGATCTTGCCGACATGAGCAATCGAAAGAATCTCAAAAACGCTTTGTCCAAAACTGATCCTAATAGAAAGTACGATAGTAATGGCAATACTGCACTTATGCTTGCCGCCTCTTGTAATTTTCACGAACTTGCTCTTTTATTGATCGAAGCTAAAGCGAATCCTGATATTCACAATAAATCTGGCGCAACAGCACTCATGATAGCCGCCTTTTCTCACAGCACAAATGTTGTTCATGAATTGATAAATGCCAAAGCGAATGTAAACCTTGTGGACCACAGTGGACATTCAGCCCTCGATATGATGATTGCGAATGCATCCCTTCTTACAGGCCTCATACGTCACGGTGAAAATTCCGTATCCTCTGCATTCGCTGATATGATTCAAAGTAAAAATCTTCTTATCATTAGTTTGCTGTTAAACGCAGGCGCTATAATTCAAATTCCGCGGCACTTATTTAATTTTTTAATGACCTGTGATCAACGAGACCCTGATGTGTTGAGTTCTCTTGAGTGTTTATATGACCAATTATGTCAACAAACGCCTATGATTCCTAGTGTATTTTATGAAATTCAGTCTTACCTGGAACAATTAAAAAAACTGACCGAAATACACCAAGAAAAACTCATCAATACGGTAGATAAAGCAACTGGAAAAAAGATTGTTCCTGATCTAGTAAAGATCATTGCTAAGTATGATGCACCTTTGCAAGATAGAATTAAATTCTTTAAACCAGAAGAAATTCATTCATTATTTCCCAAACCAGAAGAACACAAAGAAACTGCACCTCTTGAGCCCGTTAAAACAGAAAAATCAAAATGTTCTGTTATGTAATCCTAGGGCTCGCAATGACGGGCCTGTAAGTTATATTTATTTTTCAATTAACATTCAGGCCAAATGGTATCATAATTAGGCATAATAGATAATATCGTTTTGAGGATTACAATGAATACAGTTAACTTCAATCTTCGCGGCATCACATCCGAAGTGATGGTGGCGTTAAAACAAGAAGCAGAAAAACAAAATATTAGCGTAAACTTTTTAATCTTAAAACTCATTGAGAGTGGTATTGGGTATAATCACACAATTAAAAGACCTACATATCATGATTTAGATGCACTTGCGGGCACCTGGTCTGCTAAAGATGAAAGAAAATTTATAAAAAACACAAAAAATTTTGAAAAAATTGATAAGAATCTTTGGTAGTGAATCAATTTTAATCGATACTAATGCATATGCTGCCTTCAAACGTGGGAACAATTGATGGATTGGTTATAGCTAGCACCCTATCAGATTTATAGTTTAACAATTTCATTGTTTTAACACTAGCACATAGCATATCATTAACAAAACAATAACAACGAGGAACACCGCCATGAATATCAACACCACCGACACTTACAATTTAAATAACCTTCTTTACCCTGATACAATAGATCTTAACGGCATGGTAATTTCAAAGAAGATCATCGAAAACTTCCTGATGAATCCCAAAGGGGATCTTAATACAAAATACGATGATAATGGCAATACTGCACTTATGTTTACTGCCTATTTCGACTATCACGAACTTGCTCGTGCATTGATCGAAGCTAAAGCGAATCCTGATATTCAAAATAACTTTGGCGAAACAGCGCTCAGGATAGCCGCCTTATCTCACAACACCAATGTTGTTCATGAATTGATAAATGCCAAAGCGAATGTAAACCTTGTGGATCATGGTGGAAGTTCGCCCCTCGATACCATGATTGGGAATGCATTCCTTGCAAGCATCGTACGTCCTAGTGAAAACTCAGTATCCTCTGCATTCGCTGAGATGATTAAAAGTAAAAATCTACTTATCATTAGTTTGCTGTTAAACGCAGGCGCTATAATTCAATTTCCGCGGCACTTATTTAAGTTTTTAATGACCTGTGATCAACGAGACCCTGATGTGTTGAGTTCTCTAGAGTGTTTATATAAACAATTAAATACATCTATCATGAGCGCCATACCCGAAGGAAAACCTATAAACATCGGGTTCTTTCATGAGATCAGGATTTACCTGGAACAATTAAAAAAACTGACCGAAATACACCATGAAGAAATCATCAATACGATAGATAGGGCAACTGACAAAAAGATTGTTCCTGATTTAGTAAAGATCATTGCTAACTATGACGCACCTTTGCAAGATAGAATTACATTCTTTAAACCAGAAGAAATTAATTCATTATTACCCAAACCAGAAGAACACAAAGAAACTGCGCCTCTTGAGCCCATTGAACCGAAAGCAGAAAAATCAAAATGTTCTGTGATGTAATCTTCACATATTGAAAAAAATAACAACAAGGACTACGCTGGTGCCAAATCCAATTTCAAAATTGATATTTAAAGCTGCTAAAAGTAACACCCCATTATCTGAAAATACATTGCTAAAAATACAATATTTCCTTGATAACATACCAAATATTACCGAAGCCAGAAAGCAAGAAATAAGCATTTATCAACAAATGCAGCAAGACTTTCCAGAGATAACAATTTCTAAACCCATAAATATACTTGACAGCCAAGATGCAGATCGAGGCTACACCGCGCTTATGTGTGCTATTTTATATGGGTATGGGCATGAAGAACTTGCTCAGAAACTGATAAATGCCAATGCGAATCCAAATATCCAAGATCATCATGGCAACACCGCACTCATGTTCGCTACAAATCGACAAATGCAAAAGATCGTTCATGCCCTTTTAAGTGCCAAAGCGAACCCTAATATTCAAAATGAAGGTGGTACTACAGCACTCATGGTTGCTAATTCTATATATCTACCACATGAAGGTAGTCTACTTCAAACGAATATTATTCAGTTGCTCATAGATGCCAAAGCAAATCCTGATATTCAGGATAAGAATGGTGATACTGCTCTCATACACGCTATCAAGCATGACAATCAAATGAGTGTACATAATCTAATTGTGGATGCAAAAGCGAACCCTAATATTCAAAATGACCGTAAAGAGACCGCACTGATCTGGGCTGTCTTGATCAAATCTCGCGAGATCGCTTACGATCTGATTGTGAACGCCAAAGCAAATATAGAGCTTGCTGATAAATTCGGGGATACAGCACTTGATAAATTGACAGCAGCCCCTTTAATAAGTTTATTATTAAGCCATCATGCAAAGATTGGCGATCCGGAAAAATTATTGAATATTTTAAGAAAACACGATCAACGAGATCCCGATGTTTTAATATCTTTAGGATATTTATCCAATTATCTGGATAATCGCGAAGAAAAACAAGAAAGTGACAAAAATTTACATCATGAAGTTAAAACATACATGGAAAAATTAAAAAAACTTACTGAAAGGCATCAAAAAAATCTTATTCATAGCCTCAGTCAAGTAACAACTATTGCTCCTGATTGCATGAAAATAATTTCCGAATATGATATGCCTTTAGAAGAACCTAGAGTTCAGTTCTTTAAGCCAGCTGATATTGATCCATTATTACAAGAAGAAAAAGTAGCAGCAAAGATAAGGCATCTTTAGTGCAAGGCATTCGTCAAATGTATCCCAAAGACACCTATGACAATGCATAGCAAGGATAAAGCTTTTTTAGTAGAAATTTTTTCTTCAAAAACAAAATAACCGATGATAGCGATAAAAACAGTGCCCACTCCTGACCAGACGGCATAAACGATACTGATATCAATACCTTCTAATGCCAAGGTAAGTGCGGCAAATGAAATTAAATAAAAAAGAATTAAACAAACTGAAGGTTTCCATTTTTTTAAGCCATGCGATAACTTCATGGAGGTTGTGCCTAACACACCAAATGCTATCGCAATCAATAAATACCACCAACTTTCAGAAAACACCATAATCTTTATCCTAATCGCAGACCCACGACACCCACGACAATTAATCCTAATGACATGGCTTTAATCAAGTTCATGGGTTCATTAAAAAAATGTACGCCAATGATGGCGATCAGCAACGTCCCTACACCTGACCATATGGCATATGCCACACTTACTGCAACACGTTTTAAAGCCAATGTTAAAAAAATAAATGACAAGGCATAAAACACAAAAATCATGATGGATGGTTCCAGTTTATTAAAACCATCCGATAATTTCATGGAAGTTATTCCCGCAACTTCAAGCACCACAGCAAGAAACAAATAAACAATTGTCAACATGTTATGCATGAACTATTTTGGTAACCTCAGCTGAAGGTGCCGAGGCCAATACTACTGTTGCATTGACTACCAATTTATTTCCTACCGCAACACTGGCCGCATTACCATTCATGCCAGCTGCTTTAAACATCATAGGTTGTGGTGGCGCAACATTTGTATTCAAAAAATCAATGCTATGAATATAGAAAACTTGATCTGGATTCATTTTATTTAAATTAACTATTTCATTTTTGGCTTGTTGATAAATAAAATTGCGTAAATTAGTGTTAGCAGCACGTAATTCGCCTTCACTTGGCACAAATTCAACATTATCTAAAGTATAAGTTTCACCTGGTTTAGTAATGGCTTTTGCTCTATCACGTAAACCGCTTAATTCAGCAGAAGGTAATCGTGCTTGTGCCGATATTTGTACTTGTTCTAATCCTGATTGGTTCAAAGTACGGTTGAATGAAATAATATGCCACTCACCTTTCGACAGTTGGTTTAATTTAGCTAACACGGTGCTTTGCATTTTTTCTAAACCACCACCTGTTACCGTAGCATTCACACCTATCGTTACGAGTGCAGTTTGCGTAGTCACCCACTGCTCCCCGCTAAGACTTAGCGTAACAGTATTCAACAAAGGTTCATAAGAGTTATCTGCTGCCCATGTATTAAGTGACATCAATAAACTACATAAGAAAACATAGATCATACGCATAATGGTTTGCTCCCTAAAAAACTATTGCTTTATTCTAAGCGATACGAGAATATATCGCTATTCTTTTATATATTGACCATTTTTAACTCATCATGCCAACAGCCAACCCATTAGCACCACCTATTATCCAGGCTAAACAAACCGTTACCTGGCAACATTTATATGGCGCAAGCCTGAGCCTTGCGCTTGCAAATTTCGCAGCAAAAAGTCAAAGTCCTTTGTTAATTATTACGCCAGACTCTCTGACTGCAAATCGATTGCAAGATGAATTAAACTTTTTTTATCAAACCGCTTTCGATAAACCCATTATTTTTTTCCCCGATTGGGAAACGCTGCCCTATGATCAGTTTTCGCCCCATCAAGATATTATTTCTAGCCGCTTGTCAGCACTTTATCAAATACCGCGCTTAAAACATGGCATCATTATCACGCCTATCCAAACACTTATGCATAAATTAACACCGAGTGAATTTTTGGCAGGCAATATTTTTTTATTGCAACAAGGCGACAAAATTAATATCGAAACCATGCGCCTACAGTTAGAAAAAGCGGGGTATCGCTGTGTAGAACAAGTCCGTGAACACGGTGAGTTTGCCGTGCGCGGAGCGATTATTGATTTATATCCTATGGGCAGTGATACACCCTATCGAATAGACTTATTTGATGATGAAATTGATTCCATACGAACATTTTCGCCGGATACGCAACGTTCCATTGAGAAAATTGAAAAAATTGCCCTCTTGCCTGCAAAAGAATTTCCTATGAATGATGAGGCCATTGAATTATTTCGCGAGCATTGGCGTAGTGAATTCAGCGGCAACCCATTAAACTGCCCTACTTATCAAGATATCAGCGAAGGCATTTGTACACCTGGTATCGAATATTATTTACCGTTATTTTTCAATTCAACCAGCACGTTATTTGATTATTTACCTGAAAAATCACAAATCGTGACTCTGGACAATGTCCATGCAAAAGCTGATGAATTTTGGCAAGAAGTAGCTGCGCGCTACGAGCAACGCTCTAGTGATATTACACGACCCTTGTTAAAACCTTCTCAGTTATTTTTACAAACCCCTGAGGTTTTTAACCATATTCATCAATATGCCAATATTAAGATTCAAGCAACTGAAAGTAATCGTGATTATGATTTTCAAACAGAACAGCCTTTACAACTAAACATTAATCACAAAGCTGCGAAACCATTACAAGCATTGGAAGATTTTCTAAAAAATTATCCTGGCCGTGTGCTTTTTAGTGCTGAAACTACCGGGCGCCGCGAAGTTTTGTTATCTTTATTTCATGCTATTCAACTTTATCCAAAAGCATGCGCAAGCTGGGATGAGTTTTTACACTCTAATGAAAAATATGCTATCACCATCACGCCGCTAGACAACGGACTGACCTTGCATGACCCTGAACTTGCGCTCATTGCCGAATCACAATTGTTCGGCAATCGTATTATGCAACGTAGACGACGCAAAGAAACTACACAAGATCTTGATAACATCGTCAAAGACTTAACTGAATTAAAAATTGGTTCGCCTATCGTGCATATTGATCATGGTGTAGGACGATATCTTGGGTTGCAAACATTAGAATTAGGTGACCAAGCCGCTGAATTTTTACATATTGAATATGCTGATAGCGCAAAACTTTATGTTCCTGTTGGATCATTGCATTTAATCAGCCGTTACACTGGAACGGAAGCCGAAAACGCTCCGCTGCATCGATTGGGTACGGAACAATGGCAGCGTGCTAAACGCAAAGCTGCCGAACAATTACGCGATGTGGCCGCTGAATTACTTGATCTTTATGCCAAACGCGCATCCCAAAAAGGTTTTGCGTATAAAGAACTTGATGGTCAATATCAGGCTTTTGCAACAGCTTTTCCCTTTGAAGAAACACCTGATCAATTGCAAGCCATTGATCAAGTCCTAAAAGATATGACGTCCGACAAACCCATGGATAGATTGGTCTGCGGCGATGTGGGTTTCGGCAAAACAGAAGTGGCCATGCGTGCTGCATTTATGTCAGTGCAAAATGGTAAACAAGTGGTGGTGCTGGTACCTACTACCTTATTGGCCCAACAACATTTTCAGTCATTTCAAGATCGCTTTTCAGAATGGCCTATTCAAGTCGCTATGATTTCCCGATTTAAATCGGCCAAAGAACAAAAATCAGTGATTGAAGGATTAGAGCAGGGCAAAGTTGATATTATTATAGGCACACATAAATTATTACAAGAATCGATTAAATATAAATCCTTAGGTCTTGTGATCATTGATGAAGAACATCGGTTTGGTGTGCAGCAAAAAGAACGTTTAAAAGCCTTGCGTAATAACGTCCATATTTTAACATTAACGGCAACCCCCATTCCCCGAACACTTAACATGGCGTTTGCAGGTATTCGTGATTTATCGCTTATTGCAACGCCTCCAGCGCGACGTTTATCCATTAAGACGTTTGTGCAAGAATATCAAGATGCTGTGATTCAAGAAGCGATGCTGCGTGAAATCTTGCGCGGTGGACAAGTATATTTCTTACATAACGATGTTGCGACCATTGAAAAAATGGCAAGAGACCTAGAAGCACTTATTCCTGAAGCACGCGTGGGCGTGGCTCACGGTCAAATGCGTGAACGTGCATTAGAAAGTGTGATGTCAGATTTTTATCATCGACGTTTCAATGTATTAGTCTGCACAACGATTGTGGAAAGCGGCATTGACGTTCCATCGGCAAATACGATTATCATTCATCGTGCAGATAAATTTGGTCTTGCGCAATTACATCAATTACGCGGACGTGTTGGGCGTTCACATCATCAAGCTTATGCTTATTTACTGACGCCGCACCGAAAATTACTTACGCCTGATGCAGTAAAACGTTTAGACGCTATTTCAGCTTATGAAAATCTAGGCATTGGTTTTACCCTTGCAACACATGATTTAGAAATTCGCGGTGCGGGTGAATTATTAGGTAAAAATCAAAGCGGTAATATGCAAGAAATTGGTTATACCTTATATATGGATTTATTAAACCGCGCCGTCGAAGCATTAAAAGCTGGCAAAGAACCTGTGCTTGAAACGATAAAATCAACGGGTACGGAAATTGAGTTACAGATTCCTGCGCTTATCCCGGCTAATTATCTTGCCGATGTTAATTTACGTTTACAATGTTATAAGCGTATTGCCAGTGCAAAAACAACATCGGAATTAGACGATATTCAAGTTGAAATGATAGACCGTTTTGGATTACTTCCAGACGCTGCTAAAAATCTTTTTGCCTTAGCTTTATTACGACAAGAAGCTGAATTGTTAGGCATTATTAAAATCGAAGCGAATAGCAAAGGCGGGAAAATTCATTTTAATGAAAAACCCAATATTGACCCGATACGGATTATTACTCTTATTCAGAAACAATCACATAAATTTAAACTGGAAGGGGCTGATAAACTTAAATTTATACTTGAAGAACATGATATTAAAGATAGAATCGTACTTGTTGCAAATGTTATAAAATTACTTACTAACACATAAAAATAACCGAGGAAGTAGATATGAACACTGAATTTTTTGATGCTGCTTTGTCTGGAGATACAGAAAAACTACGCAAATTACTGGACAGTGGTGAGGACATCGAACAAAGAAGCTATAATGGCGAGACTGCGCTTATCGTAGCTGCAAACTATGGCCATGCTGAAATGGTGCGTTTTTTATTAAGTCGAGGCGCAAATGTCAATGCGCAAAATTTTCACCATACTGCACTTATTGCAGCTGCTAACAGGGGCTCTCTCGAGATGATCGAGGAGTTATTAATCAGCAAAGCTGATGTTCATCAAAAAGATAGCCTGGGTGAATCTGCGCTCTGGGTTGCGGCGAAGACTAATAACTTAACTGTTGTAGATAAATTATTAGCCTGTGGTGCTGATATCGATCAGCCAGGTAATATGTCGGGTGATACCCCACTCATCATGGCCGCTACCAAAAATCTTCTCGCCATAGTAGATAAATTATTAGTTAATAAGGCAAGCATCAACCAGCAAAATAATTATGGTCATACGGCTCTTATCAGGGCGGCTTCTAATGGCAGCGTTGACATCGTTCGTCTTTTATTATCCAAAGGTGCCTTGCTTCATCCCGAAAGTGATTTTCAGTATTATCCGCTTATCCTGGCTGCAGACAGAGGACATGCTGAAGTTGTGAGTCTTTTATTAGACAATGGCGAGAAGATCAATCAAAGAAATCACTACGGTTTTACTGCTCTGAGTTCTGCTGCTAATAACGGCCATTTAAATGTTGTACGTCTTTTATTAGAGAGAGGAGCCGCCACCGAGAAAGGTTTATACACTCCTCTCTACAATGCTATTCTCCGTAAACATTTAGATATCGTAAAGGAATTATTATTCTGGGGAGCAGCATTTGATAATAAATATGTAGTGGATCTCTCAAAACCGTCCAGAGATCCTGATCATACACAATATGAACGTATATTTAAGAGAGTAGAAGAATTTAAGAAAGAATTGCAGACTTATGAAGGACGGAAAAAAGAAATACAGTTGTTCTTTTCGGGAAAACAAAAACAAACTTTTTTCTTGCCGAAAGAACTGGTTGAAATCATTGATGATTACCAAAGGCCTACTATTAAGTCTTTAAAAAAATAAAATGAAGATTTCGTTATGGCTAGACTTAGATATTTTCTTGCTTTTTACATTTTTTCATTTGCAAGATTCAATACGGTTTTGATAAGGTCTTTAGATAAATAGTAACCGCTATTTTTTAATTCAACAATCATAGGGGTTACTTTATCAATTAATTTCTTTTCTTTAGCAAGCAATAAAACACCAGCAGTTCCAATGGTTTTTAATCCCATTTTTTGTGCTATTTTACGTCCTAATTTTTCGTCAATTAATATTGGTGCATTTAATTGAGAAGCCAAAATAATAGCGCTGGCTTCTCCTGCTCCTAAAATATCAAATATATCTTGATTGTGATCCATTTCAGGATTTGCATAAGGTTCAATTAATTTTTTACTTATCGCTTCTGAAATTTCTTTAGCACCCTTTTGAGCCAAATTAACCAAACATTCATCTAATACAAAAGCAGGTGCTATGATCTTACCAAATATTTTTGTTATTAAAGTAAGACTTTTAATTTTTCCAAATGCAATCAAGGGACCGGCATCAGCAATGATAATTTTATTCATTAAAATTCTTTAATTCCTGTTTCAATTCATCAGAAGAATAGTCAACAGCAGGAATGCCCAACTGCCCTAATTTTTCAATAAACGTTTCCATATTTAAACCGGAAATTTTTGCTGCTTTTTCCAGCGTAATTGTTTCCTCCTGGAATAATTTTATTGCGAGCGCTGTTCTTAATCCGAAATTAATCAATTCTGACGTAAAAGGTACTGCCAAAAAGACAGGCCGTCCATGTTTAGTAATCAATGAAAGTTTCCCTTGCTCTGCATCATGAATCAAAGTACCTGTATGTTCACGTAAATCTCTTACGGTAAATGTGTCCATTGGAACATCACCTCATTATTTAAGTTGTTCCATCAAATGATAGCACAATTTTATAAAAAATCAATTGGAAAAATATAAAACCTTATTAACTTATTGATTAATAGATATTTTTTATTTAGTCATGATATCGTTATACATTATGATAAAATGATTCGCTAAACCTCCCAATCTCAAAGAGGAACAGAATCCATGTTAAAACGATTTCTCCCCAAAGAAGATGGATTTTTTCAACTTTTTCAAAAAACTGCCGATCTTTTAGTCAACTCCACCACGCAGTTCCATACCATGCTGCACAACCTGGATCACATACAACAATACGTAGATGCCATTGCAGCAAGCGAAGAAGAAGGCGACAAAATTGCTCATACGACGTTTGAACTTTTACACAAAACGTTTATCACCCCTTTCGATAGACATGATATTCATCAGCTCACCAGTGGCTTGGATGATATCCTGGATTTGGTGAACCGTTGCGCACAGCGTTTTCCTTTTTATGAACTTACCAAAGTTCCTGATGAGATGATTAATCTGGCTGAAATTAGCATGCAATGCAGTTTATATCTCAATCAAGTAGTTTATCGTTTACATACCTTAAAAAAATCGGCTGAAATTTTTAAATTGTGTGATGACATTGATGCATGTGAAAGCCGAGCCCATCAAGTAGTGCTTGCCGGTGAAAAAACGCTTTTTCTTGAAGAAAAAGATTTTAAACATTTTTTTAAGCTCAAAGAAATCTATGCTCAAACCAAATTAGCTATTAATCGATGTCAAGATGTGGGCAACCTCATCAAAGGCATTATTCTTGAGTATAGTTAACAAACAGAAGTTTCACTGAAAAAGATTTGATATTCATTTTTTAGCGACTTTTTGTCAGGATGACAAAACGAGGCACAGGGATGTGCCGTTTGGAGCGTAAAAATGAATATCAAAACTTTTTGCTGGGAATACCTGTGGACATGATGACTTTTTTTGTTTTATTCACTATTTTTATCGCACTTGCCTTTGATTTTTTAAATGGCTTCCATGATGCCGCTAACTCTATTGCAACTGTTGTTTCAACACGTGTTTTAAAACCTCATTGGGCAGTCGTATGGGCAGCGTTTTTTAATTTTGCTGCTTTCTTTGTTTTTCAAACCAAAGTTGCCAATACTATAGGAACAGGCTTAGTTGATCCTGGCATCATAGACGTTACCTTTATTTTTTCAGCGCTGATAGGAGCCATTTTTTGGAATATCGTTACCTGGTATTACGGTTTGCCCTCAAGCTCATCCCATGCATTGATAGGCGGTTTATTGGGAACTGGTATTGTTAAAGCAGGCTTTGCACCATTAAAAATGGCAGGCATTGCAAAAGTACTCATAGCCATTGTGATTTCACCTCTGTTAGGGATGTTGATGGGATTATTTTTTATTTTTCTTACTACTCGATTGTTTTACAAATTTACTCCAAGACGCAATGATTATTGGTTCAGAAAATTGCAATTGCTTTCATCTGCATTGATAAGCTTAGGTCATGGCGGCAATGATGCACAAAAAACCATGGGTATCATTGCGATTTTATTATTTTCCGCAGGATTTTTAGGTGATAAATTCTATGTGCCTTTATGGGTAGTGATTACTTGCTACTTAGTCATTGCATTAGGCACTATGCTTGGCGGTTGGCGTATCGTCAAAACAATGGGCATGAAAATTACAAAATTAAAACCAATGGGTGGCTTTTGCGCAGAAACATCAAGTGCATTCACTTTATTTTTAGCCACTCACTTTGGTATACCTGTTTCCACTACGCATACGATCACGGGTTCTATTATCGGCGTCGGCACATTGTATGGTCATACCGCCGTTCGTTGGGGCCTTGCACGCCGTATTGTATGGGCGTGGGTATTAACTATTCCTGCAACAGGTGTTGTTGCAGGTTTGATATGGCTATTGGGAAATGCGATATTTGGTTAAATAGCAAAATCCATATATAATAGTGTCTGAAAGGAATCTTTTTATTTACCAGGAGGAAGTACCCAGTATGTTTAAACTACCCGTTCGTTTTATCATTGGAATGAGCACGCTCTCTTTAGTCACCTCTATAGCAATGGCAGCAGTACCACCCTACCCCATGACAACACCTTCTTACGGTAACGTATACATTGGTGCTTTTGGTGGTTGGGGTTCTTCAGATAATTTTGATGTTAGACAAAGCGGCGTTGCCTTTTTCACAACACCACCGCTTCTGACACCGCTACCAGTAGATGCAACTGGCGATGCTTCATTTTCAACAGGATTTGGTGGTATTCATATTGGTTATGAATGGATTACCCCACATTATAAAGATACCTTATGGACTTGGGCTGTGGTACCTGCTCTGGAAGTTGAAGGCATTTATTTCAGCCATGATATTGATTCCCAGGTTGTAAATGTTAATCCACGACTAGGTTTTCATACCTTTGATGATAGTTTTTCAGCCCAAGGCGGCTTAGTGCTTATTAATGGTGTGTTATCTTTCAATCACATTAATTCAGCATGGCATCCTTATATCGGTTTAGGTTTAGGTGCTGCTATTTTATCCCTTTCCAGTGCTGATTCATTACAAGTTGTTCCACCAGAACCCCTTGTTAACCATTTTAACTCTGGAACAAGTGATGATGATTGGACATTTGCAGCGCAAGCCAAAGCAGGTTTACGTTACAACATATCGCAAAACTTCCGCATTTTTGCTGAATATCGCTACCTCTATATGGGTAATACCAACTTCACGTTTGGTGCAACAAGATATCCAACCCATGTGGAAACAACGAGCTGGGAAGTAGATATGGACAGTATATCTCTAAACTCAGGCGCTATAGGTATTGAATTTTCTTTCGCATAAATGCCGTTTGCTTATCTCTCCTGTCATGCCCACCGGTTGATTGGTGGGCACGTCTCCTAAAGATATTTCTTATGGATTTCTGCGCGGCTCTGAAAAGACCTTTCTTACAACTGTCTGTGCTTCTTTAGAAGCTTTGAATAGACCATAAAATCCAAAAAATTCATCCATCACTTTCATAGGATTGGTACTGATTTCAACTGATTTAAATTTATTATTTAACAACATAAAAGTAAACATAGAAAGCATAAAGCATGCCGAATCCGCTAACTTATTATTTTGCCTTCTAGAAGAATTTCGAGCTTGTAAAAAAATTAACCCAGCTAATACCACAGTCATTGGGATGATGATTTTTTTATGCATTTCATCTGAAATGATTTTTTGGCTCAATTTCGGGTTTCTGTTTAATTCCTTGTATGAAATAGAAAAGAACTTAGCTATCATGACTCCTCCAGAAAGAACATTCGGAATTTGAGACATAGAAATAGCATTCGTGGCCGTTTGATAACCAGAAGCAAAATTCCTAGCTATTTGTGCAACAGAACTGCCATCTTCTTGATTTGCACCTGGTTCTCCTAAAACCGTAGGATAAACCTCTCTTAAAAACATAGGATTATCTTGATTATTTTGTTCTGCTAGAAAAACTCCTCGCATATTTGACATAAAATATTTCACTCATCATTTAATTGGTCTTTTATTATACAATTACTATATTAAGATAACCTTAAGCCCCATATTTAGTTTTTTTTCATTAAAAACAACAAGATAGCCATTAAGATTTTCTTAATAATTCATATGTATAATTAATAGACAAAATATAGATCTATCGGGGAGTGTTGTAATGTCAGAAACTCGTGTTTTAAAAAATTTCCATTTTTGTGGCACTAAAATACATGCAGAGCATAAAGGGTCTGCATCAATAGAAGTCATGAATGAAGTTAAAAACACGGTTATCTTATCTGGCGTGGGCTCCCCTTCGAAAAAGAATTATCCTACTCCTGGAACTTTTGATACTTGCATCAAGGATGATAAAGTTGATAAGAAACACCGTTGGTATAGAGTTACTGCAATTTATACTGTTCTTGGATTTATTCGAGGCACTGGCGAAGAAGATAACATTCAACATGCATTAAAACACATTGAGAAAGAATATAATCAATTCACCAAAGAAAGCAAAGTGATTCCAGTAATTAACATATCGGGTTTTAGTCGTGGCGGTGCATCTGGGATTCGTTTAGCTAATGAAATATATAAACGTTATGGTAATCGCATTGAAGTAAATTTATTTTTAATAGATCCCAATGCGGGTTTCGGCAGACATCATTCTGTTCGAAAAATTAATATTCCACCTTGCGTAAAAAATGTTTATTTCACCTTTAGTACCGATGAAACTTGTTGGTATCTTACTTCGAAAGGTTTAGACCAATATCAATTTCTAGGTTCTTCTACACAAATGTCTGCGATTGCTTTGCCGGGAAAACATCAAGAGCAAGACTTAGCTAAGCCAAATCAAGAAACACAGGCTATGAAACAAAACAAAAATTTGATGAAACAATTTTTTGACCATTATAACCAAAACCCCGCTGAAAATGCTATTCATGCGAATATGCATAAGCTTGCTAATAAAAATGGATTACGACATATCGGTAAAAACATTCAGGCCTGGAAAGATAACGCTTTGTTAAGACCATTATGTCAATTGCAACAAGAATTAAAAAATTTGTCTGATACTATTAATACTATACCCCCTGATGATGCGAAATATAACGTACTACGTAAGTTGAATTATCAGGCTTATATGATGTTAAGTCAGATGATTAGAGCTTGCGAAAAGAATACGGTCAAAAATGATTGTATGCCTATTCGTGAGTTAGCATTGGCTACTACAAAATTGTTGCAAACATTAAAACAAGGAAAATTACATTACAATGATGTTGAAGAACAATGTCATGCTTTTAAAAAATCTGCTCAAATTACCGGTGTCTCCGCATCAATTCGTGCCACCGCAGGTAAAATTTTAGGAATTGTTGCTGCTCTACCTGGCCTTCTCATTGGGCCGAGAGGCGCACAACTTGCGTATCGATGTGTAAAGAGAAATATCTCAGGCCATAAGGTAGAAAGAGATTTTGCTAAGGCAGTTAATGAATTCATTTGTCTAAAACCGTAATTTCGACTTGATCTACATAACAAAAAATGTAATATTTGCTTAACTTTTGGCTATAAAAAATATCAAGAAGAATCTCATGTACACTAGAAAACTCATCGCATTTAAAGCATTGGAAAAGAATCGTTTTGTTAAAATATATGAAAAACAGGAGCATGATAAAAAAACAATAGAAATCGTCGATGATAAATCAAGCACTCCCATTGAAATGATAATAACAGATTCAATTCCACAGGAAATAACCATTGTCCCACTTCAGAATGACAAAATAATTTTGTTAATTGGGCCGAAGAGAGAATCTGGTAATTTTGGATATACTAAACTTGTTCTATTAGATATGAATAAAGCACGGCGCTTATCGGAATTGATAATTCCTAATCCGTCTTTTTTCTGCGTATTACCAAATAATACTTTACTCCTTATAGATCGATTCAACAATCATACGTACATCTACAGTTATGAAAATGATAAATTAAAAGAAGAAAAAAATCATCATATACCTGACATGGATTGCTGCATCATTTTTTCAAATAAGATACTATATTGTTCCAATGAAAACCTGATAGTTGCGGATCAACATTTTAGCAAAAAAGTATATAAAAAAATCTCCAAGCACGATGATTATTACCGGGATAACTCACGTTATATCAAAGATCTTGATTTTTTTTCCAATGGTGATCTTGTTTGTTGGACACATCATTATGTGGATTCTGAATCTTATCAACTTCAATTTTTTAATGCCAATTTGGATCATCGTACTTCTGTGAACTTAGAATACAAATTTGACAGGATGGCTATCATAAATGACGAATATGTCGCCATGATGGCACACACTAATAACCACTTGTATCTTGAAGTTTATAATAATAAAGGTAAAAAAGTAAAAGAACTCTGGATTTCTAATCTGAGTAAACAATTGTTCGACGTTACACCGGAAGGAAAATTAGTTTCTTGTAGTAAGTTAGGAGATATTACTTTTCATAACCTGGGTCTTCGCAGCACATCTGATGAAATATTTGCTGCAGTGAAATCAAGTGATTCAAACATATCGATGGATGACCCTGTCGGCTTGGTATGCGAATACTTGGGTTGTTTTTTCCGTAAAAAAATACCCCATACACAGGAAATTATTTATTCAGAAAATTGTAAATATGTTAGCCCGGTAATGTTTAAGTAGCTATTTGGCGCTCTGTACAATATCAGTTTTGAACTTGGATATTGCACAAGCACGTATAAGTGCTTGATAGAAAAAGAATTAATGTAAGTGTTCACGGTGCTGTAGCTTCTAGTCACCCCTTTCCTCCAATGCTTTTTTTGGAGGAAAGGGGCGGGGGAAAGGAGGGTTCTTCTAATGCCTCAACAATCACATCAAGAACAAGAGAAGTTTCTCTTAGAATAGTGTCATTCCAAAAGCGAATAATTTTATAGCC
>CAYVRW010000017.1:0-28532 GCA_964453575.1 uncultured Coxiellaceae bacterium
TTTTAACATTGAGGCGATCCCAAGCCTCCCCTCTCCGGCTCTCCCCTCCAACAAAAAGCGTTGGAGGGGAGAGGGGCTCTCTTCTCAAAATTATGCGTCGATCCTACAGCCCCTGCCCCCTCTCCCGCGCAAAAAACGCGCGCGGGAGAGGGGAACTCACGGCATTACACGCGGTGTTAACATTAAGTGCTCTAGTCCTGCTATTATGGCAAGCGACATCATTCTGGCGGGGATATTTGCAAATGAAATAGCTTTTTTTTCACGATTGGCATATTTAATCCATTCAACTAACAAAGCAATTCCCGCGCTATTCGAAGAACTTACTTTAGAAAGATCAAATTTTAATTCATGCAATTGCAGAAGCATGGGTAATGATTCTTTCCACAGCTTTTCTACCGTGGAAAAATCAAGGTCTCCTGTCACGAATAATTGCTGATCTTCACATATGACCATATTTAATGAGCCGCATTATGTTTTTCAATTTCATTAATTAAATTATCAATACTGCTGCCTTGAGACAACTTATCAGCGAATTGCGAACGAAAACTTTCTAGTAAACTTACCCCTTCAACTGTCATATCATAGACTTTCCAGCCTGAAGATTTTGCAACCAAACTATAATTTACACCAATAGGTGAACCGTCAGAACGAATGATCTGACTTGAGACTGCAATGATAGATTTACCTTGATAGCCGCCGCGTACCGGGAAAATTTTAACGGTTTGATTATCATAATCAGACAAAGCTGAAGCATAAGTGCGAACTAAAAGTTTCGTAAACTCACTTTCAAACCTGCTACGTTGATTAGAAGTTGCATTATTCCAAACCTGAGGCGGCAAAACTCGCTTAGACATTTCAGCAATATCAGCATGCGGCACAAGTATTTTATAAGCCAACGCATAAGATTTATTAGGATCCGTTTGCAGCGATGTTTTATTGGCTTTTAAACTTTCTATCATACGATTAGCGAGGGATTGCAGCATATCTGTAGGATCTCTGCCATCATTTGCCCATGCTGTTTGCATAAAAATAAATATAAAAAATAAGGTTAATAATTTTTTCATGATGTTTTCTCTCCGTTTGTAATGTTTTTCGATTTATTGTTACCTACGCTAAATAAAAATTGGCCTATCATTTTTTCTAAAATCATCGCAGAATGCGTCGTTTCTATTTTATTACCATTCACTAAAAAATCTTGGGCATACATAGGTGTGATAGCAATATAGTTATCGCCTAATAAACCTGCTGTTAAAATACTGGCTGAAGAATCTTTAGGAATATCTTTCACGCGTGCATCAATATGCATCGTGACAATGGCACGGTAAGTTACCGGGTCTAAATGAATTTTTGTAATCTCACCAATGGTCACACCACCGATTTTCACCGGGCCTCTTACTTTAAGTTGGCCTATATCATCAAATTCAGCGGTAACATCATAACCTTTTCGTTCAAAAAAACTCGTTAAACCGCTGACTTTAAAAGCTAACATTAAAAGTGCTGCGATTGCTGCAAGCATAAATAAACCTACTGTTGTTTCTATGGTTCGTTGAGATAACATCACCATCCCCCTATCATCATGGTGGTTAATATAAAATCCAAACCCAATACCGCAAGCGACGCATAAACAACCGTTCGAGTGGTTGCATTCGAAATGCCAAGAGACGTTGGGACAGCGTAAAAACCTTGATAAAGCGCTATCCATGTCACCACCAAGCCAAATACTATGCTTTTATAAATGCCTTTTATAACATCTTCATTAAAATCCACCGAAGATTGCATGTTAGCCCAAAATGCTCCAGCATCTAAGCCTAACCACTTAACACCTACTAAATACGCACCATAAATAGCTACTGCATTAAAAATAATGGCCAGTAATGGCATGGAAATAAAACCGCCCCAAAGACGCGGCGCGATAACTCTACGAATAGGATCAACTGCCATCATTTCCATACTGGATAACTGTTCGGTTGCTTTCATTAAGCCGATTTCGGCGGTTAACGCAGAACAGGCTCGACCTGCGAACAACAATGCCGTTACCACAGGCCCAAGTTCGCGTAACACACTTAATGCTACCAAAGGCCCTAATTGCTGAGACGCCCCAAATTTAACCAAGGTATGATAACCTTGCAGAGCCACAACCATGCCTATAAATAATCCTGATACGATAATGATTAATAAAGAAAGCACGCCTTCTGCATAAATTTGTTGCAAAACTAAAGGAAAAGTTTTGCGTAACTGTGGTTTATAAAGAAGCACTCTTGATAATAATAACCCAGCTTTACCGTATTGCGACAAAACGAAAAGACTATTTCGTCCCAATTTTGCAACAGAACTGATCATACATCTGCCCCTTGCATAAGATCATGCAGCAAAGCATTGCTAGGATAATGAAAAGGCACTGGGCCATCAGGCAGACCATGGATAAATTGACGTACTTGTTCAGAATGATTTTCATTAATCGATGTCGTACTACCTTTGCCGATAATTTGACCATCTGCAATAACATAAGAATAGTCTGCAATGCTCAAGGTTTCTTGAACATCATGTGAAACGATAATAGTCGTTAAACCTAAAGCGTCGTTTAATGTTCGTATTAAATTCAATAAAATGCCCTTAGTAATGGGATCTTGGCCTGCTAAAGGTTCATCGTACATAATAAGCTCAGGATCTAAAGCAATCGCTCTTGCCAGTGCCACCCTTCTAGACATGCCGCCGGAAAGCTCACTAGGCATCAAATCTCGGGCGCCACGTAAACCTACCATTTGTAATTTTAATAAAACCAGGTTGCGAATCATGGCATCAGAAAGTTTGGTATGCTCACGCAGGGGAAAAGCCACGTTTTCAAAAACGTTAAGGTGGGTGAAAAGACCACCGCTTTGGAATAACAGACCCATACGTTTACGTAACTGATATAAACCTGCTCTTGAAAGCCTGTGCACATCTTGACCAGAAATATGGATATGACCGCAGGAAGGATGTAATTGACCGCCTATTAAACGTAATAATGTCGTTTTGCCAGTGCCGCTTGGTCCCATGATTGCAGTGACGCTGCCGCGTAAAATGGAGATATCAACGCCGCGGAAAATATCTCTGCCGCTGCGATTAAAGTGTAAGTCACTTATTTCTACTAGATTATTCATGTACTAAAGTATAACAACCATAGGAAAGTTAGTCCACGTCGTCCTGCGAACAACTGGGTGACAACGATTTGAGCTTTCGAAAGCTCAAAAAGACAGGTAAAATACACCATAAACTTAAAATTAACCAAGGCTTTTCATGGAAAATATTCAAAAAATATGTGAATCAGCGCGTACAGTGATTGATATTGAATCAAAAATGATTCAATCTCTCATCTCAAAAATTGATCAAAAATTTGTTGATGCCTGCCAGATTTTATTATCATGCAAAGGTAAAATTATAGTGATGGGCATGGGCAAATCAGGTCATATTGCACGCAAAATTGCCGCTACTTTCGCCAGCACAGGCAGTCCTGCTTTTTTCATTCATCCAGGCGAAGCTAAACATGGTGATTTTGGCATGATCACTGTAGAAGATACTTTAATTACGCTTTCTAACTCTGGTGAAACAGAAGAAATTATTGCCATTCTGCCTTTTATCAAACGACTTGGCATTCCCATCATATCACTCACCGGCAATCCAAATTCAGTGCTTGCCAAAAATGCAACGGTTAATATTGATGTAGGCGTAAGTCAAGAAGCATGTCCGCTAGGTTTAGCGCCTACCGCAAGCACGACAGCAGCGCTCGTCATGGGCGATGCGTTAGCGATGACTTTACTTGAAAACCGCGGATTTACTGCAGCAGATTTTGCAAAATCACATCCAGGTGGTTCACTTGGCCGCAAATTATTAAGCATTGATGAAATCATGCATACCGGTAATAACATTCCTAGAGTAGATTATGATGCGCTTTTAAAAACAGCTTTAGTTGAAATGACACAAAAAAAATTAGGCATGACAACAGTGGTTAATCAACAAAATGAGTTAGTCGGTATTTTAACCGACGGTGATTTACGACGCGCACTCGACAGTTACGTCGACATCCATCAAACGCCAGTACATAAAGTCATGACGCAAACACCTAAAGTTGTTAAGTCAGGCATGTTAGCTGCAGAAGCTATTCATTTAATGGAAAACAATAAAATCACCTCATTAATTATGATAAATGAAACAAACCATCCGATTGGAGTCATTCATTTACATGATATTTTACGTGCGGGAGTGATGTAATGGAAACCCTTTCTGAAAAAGCGAAAAACATTAAATTAGTTATCTTTGACGTAGATGGTGTCCTGACTGCCGGGATATTATCTTATGGCAATGATGGCATTGAAGTTAAAAACTTTCATGTACATGATGGCCAAGGAATTAAATTATTAAAAAAATCTGGGGTCGATGTAGGCGTGATTACTACTTGCAAATCACCCATAGTCAAACAACGCATGCAAGATTTGGGCATCGATCACCTTTATCAAGATCAAGTCGATAAACTGCCCGCTTATGAAGAACTAAAACAAAAATTAAATTTAAACGATGAACAAATTGCTTATGTAGGTGATGATTTACCTGATCTTCCTATGTTAAAACGCGTTGGGCTTGCGATTACTGTAGCTAATGCACCGAAAATTATTCAGCAGCATACTCATTGGGTCACTAAAGCAAAAGGCGGCAAAGGCGCAGCCCGCGAAGTTTGCGATTTCATCATGCAAGCACAAGGGACTTATCAAAACATTATTGACTCGTATTTACAAAGGTAAGGATTAGTGTTTACTTTAAAAAACATGATAGTCACTCTTTTGCTAATACTCGCTGCGGGTCTAAGCAGCTGGTCTATTTTGATTTCAAAAAAAGCTCATATCACTCCATCCGGCAAACCCAATGAACCTGATGCCTTTATGGAGAATGTAACAGCTACTATTATTAATAAAGAAGGTGTACGTTCCATCTTAATTGAATCACCACGCATGGTGCATTATGCAGAAAACGATACCACGGTCATTGAAACTCCAAAGATTACTATTTATCGTAATTCACCGGAACCATGGCTAATTAATTCGGATTATGCAAGGGCCACGCAAGGAACCAATAAAATATTTTTCTGGAGCAATGTTGTGATTCATCATCCTTATGATGAGTCAACACCTATCACGACTTTTAAAACGAATACATTAACCGTGTTTCCTCAAGATAAAAGAGCAGAAACCGCAGATGCAGTGGTACTTACACAACCGGAAACGGTAGTCCATGCAGTGGGTATGACCGCAAATTTAAATGATGGTGAAGTAAAATTACTTTCGCAGGCGAGAGGTGAATATGTTCCGTCCTCTTAAACATTTGTTTGGCGGGCACCTTTATGGTGGGCACGCTTCGCTTTGCCCACCCTACATTTATATATTATTATTTATATTTTGCCAGTCGGCATTAGCATTGCCTAATGATAGCGAACAGCCGATGAAAATCGTTGCGGACTCTTCTTTATTTAATTATAAAACCGGCATAGATACTTACGAAGGCAATGTCAAAGTCGACCAAGGCACCACTCATTTAGTAGCAGACAAGCTAGTTACCGAAAAAAATAAGCAGCATAAAATCATATTAGCAACGGCTTATGGCGTACATCATTTAGCGGAATTGATTACCCTTCCCTCTTTGGGCGCGCAAATTTTACATGCTAAAGCAGCTATTATTAAATTTTATCCTTCGACTTCTAAATTAATTCTTGAAAAAAATGTTTTTGTCACACAAGGAAAAAACAGTTTTCATGGATCTCTTATTATTTATAATATGAAAGACCAAATGGTCGCGGCCCCTGCTTCAAAAAACGGCCGTGCAACAATTGTTATTGACACGAAGCCTCAAAAATCATGAATACTCTAGACGTTAAACACATTAGCAAACACTATAAGTCACGCCAGGTCGTGAAAAATGTTTCGCTGCAGTTACGCCGCGGTGAAGTGGTAGGTCTTCTAGGCCCCAATGGCGCTGGTAAAACCACCTCATTCTATATCATTGTAGGCTTAATAAACTGCACCCAAGGACAAATATTCTTAGATGATAGAGATATTACTCACCTGCCTGTACACATGCGCGCTCAATTAGGCATGAGTTATTTGCCACAGGAAGCTTCGATTTTTCGTAAACTTACCGTTGCAGATAACATCATGGCTATTTTAGAACTTAGAAATGATCTTAACAAAACAAAACGTCATGAAACCTTAAATCAATTATTACGTGATTTTCATATCGAACATATTCGAAATACACTAGGCATTAGTTTGTCAGGCGGTGAACGCAGACGTGTTGAAATTGCACGCGCGCTCGCCACTGATCCTAAATTTATTTTACTCGATGAACCCTTTGCCGGCGTGGACCCCATTTCTGTACTTGATGTGAAACGCATTATTACTCAACTGCGCACACGAAATATTGGCATACTTATCACCGACCATAATGTACGAGAAACCCTCGATATTTGCGAACGCGCTTACATTGTTAATAACGGTGAAATTATTTTTGAAGGATCAACACAGGAAGTGCTAAACAACAAACAAGTTCGCACCGTTTATCTTGGTGAAGAATTTAATTTATAATAGAGTCCTATCATGTTAAATCAATCCATTGCTATACGAAATAAATTAGGATTACATACCCGAGCTGCCGCAAAAGTTGTAGCGGTTGCATCCACCTTTGAAAGTAAAATTATCCTTAAATATCTTGAACGTACCGCAGACTGCAAAAGCATTATGGCCATTATCCTTCTTGGCGCGCCCAAAGGTGTGACGCTGGAACTCACCGTCACAGGGACTGACGAAGTTGCTGCAGGTCATGCTATCAAAGAATTATTCGATAAGCGTTTTGATGAGCCGGAGTGAAATGAGCACGGAATAGCTATAACTTATTGATATTGAATAAATTTTTAATTCTACCCCTCAAGCCCATTGCCCATTTTTGGTTAAACTCTTTAAGATTTCCTTAAGGTTGGCCAATTATAATACATTTTATTATTTAAGAGGTTAGATTCGCCATGTTGAAGATGAAGAATTTATTCAAAAAGACCCCTGAAAAGAAGAAAGTTAAGAAGGTTACCTTTATTGAGAGAGAAGCAGTTATTGAGAGATCAGTAACAGTGATTCAGGTGGATCCGCCACATGTATCAATGAACGGGCGCGGGAGTTTAGATGATGAAGAAGTTGAGCAAAAATCAAAATCAGATACTTCCCATAGACCATCTATTTCAAGCCGTCAGCCATCCCTGAGTGATTTGGATTCATCTGTCAAGCATCAACCCATTAAGCGCGCGCAATCTTTTCCATCGCTTCTATCGCCATCTGCATCTTCTCGTACTCATTCGCGTCAGTCATCGCCGCAAGAACTACCCGAAGATATTGGGCATTCACGTCAACCATCGCCGCAAGAACTACCCGAAGATATTTTATCCCGTGGGCATTCGCATCAGTCATCACCCACACAAAGCTTTCGTCGTGTTGGCTCTTCTTCATCGTTATGCGGATCTATTTCCGAGGAAGATGATGCTGATCTCCTACCAACACCACTTAACCGAGTCCAATCCTCATCTGTAATTATGGAAGTAGAAGCAGAAATAAAAAACGCGGCTGACGCTGGTACTGATCCCCAGCCAGTCGTTAATAAGCATCGAATGTCTTTTTCATTTTCATCACCGCGTGATTCTATTATCAAAATATCAGGAATAGAACAAGCTCCTAAAAACTTGGCAGAAGTTGCAGAAGAAGAGAATGCAGTAGGGCCCGACGACTCATTTTCTCCTAAATTCACACTTCGTAATAGTGTAGGTCGTCGTCCTATTATAGTAACTACCAGAGGTCTTCCACCTGACGCGGAAGAAGAAAACAAATCATCTCAAGGCCAAGCAAAAAAAATGTGATGGTAAAGGGGTCAATCCCCCGCAACCATCATCTGCTCTAATAAAATAGAACCCGTTTGAATGTTGCCGCGCTTATCAACATCATTACCTACTTCAACCAAATTCTTATACATATCCCGCAAATTACCAGCAATCGTAATTTCTTCAACAGGATATTGAATCTCGCCTTTTTCTACCCAAAAACCAGAACAACCGCGTGAATAATCGCCGGTAATAATATTCACGCCTTGTCCCATGAGTTCTGTCACAAGCAGCCCTGTATCCATTTTTTTCAATAGACCAGCTAAATCATTTTTTCCGGTATTAATAAATAAATTATGCACGCCGCCAGAATTACCCGTCGATTGCATGCCTAATTTTCTTGCCGAATAAACGCCTAATACATAATTTTTTAATATACCATCCACAATGAACTTATTAGGTCTTGTTGCAACTCCATCATCATCATAAGGTGAACTTCCTAAAGCTTTTACAAGATGAGGTCTTTCGTCAATGGTAATATGCGATGGAAAAATGGCTTTATCTAAATGGTCCAATAAAAAAGAAGATTTTCGATATAAATTACCGCCAGAAATAGCAGAAACAAAATGTCCCAATAAACTACGCGCTTCTTCCGCCACAAAAATAACGGGAACACGTCTTGTTGTTAAACCCCTTGCCCCTAAACGCTTCACTGCGCGTTCTGCTGCTTGATGCGCAACTGTAGCAACTGATTCAAGTAAATCAGGGTCACATGCGACGGTATAACTGTAATCACGCTGCATCTCATCACCCTTTTTTGCAATCAAGACGCAGCTTATCTCATGACGTGTGGCAGGAACGACACCGATAAATCCATTGGAGTTTCCATAAGCATGAATGACTTGTCCTGTCGATATAGAAGAACCTTCTGAAGTAAGTCGTTTATCTTGGGAAAGCGCTTCTGCTTCACAGCGTTTTGCCAATTCGATAGCTTCTTCTACATTGAGCGACCAAGGAAAAGCCAGCTCAATCGTGGGATAATCAAAAGCTAAGATATCTTTTTCAGCAAGGCCTGCATATTCATCCTCATCGGTAAAACGAGCAATATTACAGGCTGCTTTAACTGCGGCTTTGATGGCTGCTGGTCTTATATCGGAAATACTTGCTGATCCTGAGCGTTTGCCAAAAAAAACATCGATGCCAATGATTTTATCTTGGTTATATTCTACCGTTTCAACATCACCCTTGCGTACAGTGACATTAAAGCCTTTATTCACACTGATATCCACTTCAGCACTTGTCGCACCCTGCCGCTTGGCTTCTTCAAGAATATCCGCCACCATGTTCTTTAAATTTACTTCTGAAAAGCCAGTTTGTACAAGTTCTGTCATATTTTGCTCACTTAGTATAGGCATTTTAACAAATGTATAGTATCCTAAATGCTTCAATACTATTATGGAAGCACTGCTATGAAAATTATTCTTCCTTTGCTCGTTAGTTTAAGTCTTTTTTTCAGTATGACTGTTTTTGCAGACAATCATAAGAAACCCGGCGTACCCGACAATCAAAAATATAGCTGTGGATGCTCAAAATCTAAACAAAAATCATATTCAAAAAGTTAATTTGGTGTAGCCTTGAATTCAGAAAACGAAATGCCGGAGCGGCCTAGCAAGTCAGAACGCAAACGGCAAATGACTGCTTTACAAAAATTAGGTGAAAAACTAGTAAATTTATCGCTGGATTTATTAGCAAAAATTCCTTTAGACAATACGCTTAAGACCGCGTTGCTTGATGCGCGTAAAATCACCAGCCATGAGGCCAAACGCCGGCAGTTGCAATACATTGGGCGTCTTATGCGTGACATTGATTCTGCTCCTATAGAAGCGGCGCTTGAAGACCTGGAATCAAAAAGCAAACTTAGTAAAGCTAAATTCCATCAAATGGAGCGTTGGCGGGATACCTTGATTGCTGAGGAAGATGATGCCTTACAGCGATTTTTAGAGCAATATCCTCATGCTGATCGCCAACAATTGCGGCAGCTTACTCGAAATGCTAAAAAAACGCTTAAAGGCGCTGATACAGAGTTGTTTAGGTATATTAGAAAAATTATCGAATAGGGTAACATGCCATGAATTCCCCCGCAGCAAGTGCGGGGGTCTTTAGCTTTATCGTAATTGCCGTTTTGCTACACTGTCGTGCATAGCCTCATCTTGCACAGAAGGACGACTTGAAAATAAACCCATCATTCTAGAAATCAAACCTTTCTCAGCTGGCTCCTTCAAACCAAAATGTTTGTATTCCAATTTAATGTTGTTAAGCACGTTAGCAAAAATAATTTTTTCCTGACTAGATAATGTTGAGCTTGATTTTAATTGTTCAATTTGATGAATAATTGTCTTGAGAGAACGTTGTTTTGCCTCATCATTTCTCACACCGATTCCATATTGATTACGTTCTGTTATAAAAATTTCTTCCAACTTTAACCAGACATTATCTTCCGATCGTGCTTTATCAACCAGACCAAAGAAAGTTGCATCCATGCCCTTCTGTTCAATATCTTGAAAAACTTTAGGAACATACTGAGCGGTCGTACTAAATAACATGGTTCTGTATATTTCGATAGAAGTTTCAATTTTTTCATTTAACATTTCAATAAAATAATCTGAAAAACGAGCCAAGTCTTGAAGCCGCGACTCTATACATTGAAAGATTTCTTTATATTCATCACGAACAAACCCTGAGGGCATCGCAACACATAAGAACCCATTGGACCAATAAGAAATTCCATGTTCCATGATGGCATTTAAAATGCCAGGAGATTTGAGAAGAGCTTCTGCAAGTATATACATTTGATCGCCTGGGATGTCATTAGGTAAAGAAGATAACAGAGATTTCACATCTTTCGGGTCAAAAGAAATAGCACTCATAGCTAAACGTTGATCTTCAGGTGCAGCGTAGTTCCAGGCAGAGTAAACTGAAAATAATAGAGGATTTTCAGGTTTTATGTAGAGCATCTCCATTTTAGCCGCGATCTGTATTCGAATTGAAAAATCCACCTCCAATGCAGACAATTTTTTTAGCGATTCGAGATAATGCGATTCAACATGGCCTTTAATATCATAACGATCATCATACACTCTAATATCTTTTCTCTCGAGATAATGACGTATTAATTCATTTCGATATGGCTTATTTTCTTCTGAATTAAATGATGGGAGAGAAAGCACATCAATAATAATTCTAGATAAGTCTTTAGTTGATATCCTTTTCAAAAGAAATACACATACCTCAGGATGCATCCTCTTATAATTTACGGAATACTCTTCAGGAAATTTTTCGGGTAACAATTCTTTGGCTAAAACAAGGAATTGCTCGTTACTAAACTTATCAGACCGCCCGCATAAATCAGTAAAATACGACATACCTCCCAACCAATTCAACATATTATTCTTATGTTCACGTGCAAATTTCAATAATTCATTTTTATTGTAAGCGCACAGAATTTCTATAAAACATAACCGGCTTGTAATATTGGATGGTGAATAACCCGCCTGCAAAAGTGCGGGCAATTTCCTTAGCGACTCTATCGAAACATTGGTTTTATAACGTAAAGCTTCTTCACTAGACCCAAAATAAATTTCAAACTTATCCTCTACGTCTGCCACATCATCAAATGTATGAATGCATTTATCCAATGTATTTGATGCTATGATTTGCCCTACAAGCACAGGAAAATAAGAATGGTATTCATCTTTTAAGGCCTTAGAAAGAGTAAATATATCATTTTTAGTCTTTATTAAAGAAATAACTTTATCATGATCAGTAATGATATTGTCCCATAAAAAAACAATTTCGCGTGAGGTTAATTTTAATTCTTGTATTTTTATTAAAAAATCATCTTCATTATTTTTTAGTGAAGATATTAATCCAGGATATTTATTTTCAAAAAATTCGGAGAATTTCTTTTGTGAAAACATTAACCAATCCTGCTTCAACGAATCGTTGTACATAAGGTAAGAATTTCGCCGTCTTAACTCAGACACATCATCAAAGGTATTTATACATTTATCCAGTATATTTAATGCCAATATTTGCTTTATAAATTCACTATAAATTTTATTGTCACACGCTAACCTATCCGCAAGAGCAAAAAATTGTTCTTTTGTTTTTATGGCTGAAATAATTTTATCATGATCAGTCATCACATTGTCCCACAAAAATAAAACTTCATTGGAGGTCAATTTTAACGCTTGTATTTGTGCTAAAAAATGGTCTTCGTTATTTTTAATTGATGAAATTAAGCCAGGAAATTGGTTTTCAAAACTGGTGGTAACTAAGTTTAGCAGAAAGTTAAAAGCAACTTTTTCATTTTCTTTGCGGCATTGGAAATCGCTTAATATTTTTATGCGATACTCCTGATCACCTGAGAAACGGAATCTATCTCCGTAAAACGCCAGTGTCAAATAGTCATTTGTAAACAAGTCTTTTAACTTAATAGGAAGCCTGTTACTAAGGTTGATAACATACTCAAATCTGCTAACTAAGTATATAAGATCATAGCGGTTTAAAAGCAATAATTGCTGATCGGTTACTTCTTCTTTTTTAAATGTTTCTCTTATTTCCCAATCTAACTTAGATAAGAATTTTTCAGTGACTTTAGCATCACCTATGTAGATGGATTCGTTTGGCATATTTAATCCTTAATTATGTTTTTATACTGTGAGCCGCGAAGCGTACTCATTATTTCCGATCAACGCAACTTTTATTCTTCACTATGAGTCCCGCCCACAGTCAGCATATCCACTAACAAGGTAGGCTGACCAACGCCCACAGGAACGCTTTGTCCATCTTTGCCGCACACACCAATGCCTGAATCGAGCTTCAAATCGTTGCCGACCATGGAGATTTTATTCATGACCTCAACACCGTTGCCTATTAACGTAGCGCCTTTGACAGGTACGGTAATTTTGCCATTTTCAATTAAATAAGCCTCACTTGCGGAAAATACAAATTTACCGGAGGTGATATCAACTTGTCCGCCGCCAAAATTAACTGCGTAAATACCTTTTTTAACCGATGCAATTATTTCTTCCGGTTCTGATTTACCGCTCAACATATAGGTATTGGTCATACGCGGCATGGGCAAATGGGCATAGGATTCACGTCTGCCATTGCCCGTTGATTCCATGCCCATAAGTCTGGCGTTACGTTTATCTTGGATATAATTTTTAAGAATACCATTTTCGATTAACACTGTGCATTGGGTAGGCGTACCTTCATCATCCATATTTAATGAACCGCGGCGATTGGGCAAGGTGCCGTCATCGACTACGGTACATAAGGATGATGCGACTTTTTCACCCATTTTACCGCTAAATACCGAAGTACCCTTGCGATTAAAGTCACCTTCTAAGCCATGCCCTACTGCTTCGTGCAAAAGCACTCCGGGCCAACCTGGGCCTAATACCACAGGCATCATACCAGCTGGAGCATCTACTGCTTCCAGATTAACTAATGCTTGACGAACGGCTTCTTTGCCATAAGCAAGGCCGCGGTCTTCATCTATGAAATAGCGATAATCAAACCGTCCGCCCCCACCGGCATAACCTTGCTCACGCCTGCCGTTTTGTTCAACAATGACACTCACATTTAATCTCACCAATGGACGTACATCGGCCGCAAGATGGCCATCACTTGCCATGACCAATATGGTTTCATATTCTGCCGCTAAGGCAATATTCACTTGAATGACCCTAGGGTCTAATTTTCGGGTATGGGTATCAATACGCTGCAATAATGCTATTTTGTCATTTTCATTAAGCGAATCGAGTGGATTGGTTGGTAAATAAAGCTCATGACCTCGTGACCATACATGTGATTTGATAGCTTGGTGACCACCTTGATGGCTAATACTTCGTGCTGCTTGAGCCGCTTGTTCCAGTGCTGGTAATAAAATATCATCCGAATAAGCAAAACCGGTTTTTTCACCGCTCATGGCACGCACGCCCACACCGCGGTCAATATTATAGCTGCCGCCTTTAATAATGCCGTCCTCAAGCACCCATGATTCAGAATAAGAAGACTGAAAATATAAATCGGCATTATCAATCGTATTGCCTAAAACTTTACCCAAAACATGTTGTAATTGATTATCAGTAATACCTGCGGGATCTAATAAATCATGTTTTGCAATATCGAAATAATTGGTCATTTTTACTACCTTTTCATCGTACAACTGTACTAGATTAATACCTTACGTTAATATAGATTACTAGGATCAAGTGCAAAAGGATTGCTATGAAACTCACCCATTTAATCGTCATTGTTTCTTTTGGATTAGCTCTATCCGGGTGTACATCGACTGCTAAATCAAATAATGCAACTCTTTCGATCAAAAAATCACCACCCGTCATCAATCCCATTTCTGTAACGCTTTATACCGGAAAACAAAAACCCCATAAACCCTACGTTGTCTTAGGACATGAAACAGTGTCAAAATATAACATGGTTGGCATCAAAAGGCAGGAGGCAAATTTAAAAGATTCTATACGCCATCTCGCCGCAACCCGAGGAGGCGATGCGGTCATAGAAATAACCAATCATCCTGATAGCATCAGTTATACCGTGATTTCTTATAAAACCCCATCTACTGATACGGATAAAGCTTAACACTTCAGGGCGAAGGTCGAGAAGCAGGTTTTTCATCACACTCTTTTGTTTTAGTAGTTATTTCTTCTATCAATGACATTATTTTGATTTTATCATCTTTCCTGTCTTCTGGAAGTATCTTTAAAGCATCGAGTAACAATGTATGATAATAATGGAGTTTATTTATATCTGAAACCGCTTCTCTTAACCCTTTTTTGCTTTCATCATACAATTCATTTGCAATTTCAATTGCTATGTTTTCTTTTCCTGGCTTAGATAAATCTTTAACGACCTCATCAAAAATAATACTTCTGTCAGATTCAGATGGTACATCTAAATATTTTTTTATCAATAGATGATAATCAATTTCTAAACTTTTACTCCGCCTAATAAATAATGCCATCATTTGTTTCCTTTGTTTTTCTAAACTGAGTTCAAGTGATTCATTATATTTTTTAAAATCAATTTCTTTGATTACACCATGTTGAAATTGCATAGACTCAAGCAATGCATCTGCTCTTATTATGCCCTCACCAATTCCTAGGCCTCGTCTATAATCAGGGTCAATTAATGCATCTCCAATGGGAATAATGTCAGGAAAATTTGTTCCCATAAAACAAAATGGTGTTGTTTCTTTTGGTTGCAAGAATATTGGCTGAAATCGAGGCTTAGGATTAAGTTTATATTTTTCCGAAGTTTTTAAGTAAGCAAATGGAACATCTTTATTTGTTTGTAATTTTAATACTGCCTTAACCCAAGCTTCATAATCTTTATGGGTCTTTAAATTTTCTGGCATTTCCAAATACAGGCATACTTTGTTTTTTTCTAGAGGCCTAACTACACACTGCGGCATACTAAAGTTTGACCAACCAAATTGTTGACGCAGTTTTGAAATTTCGATGAGTTTTTCCATAATGCCTTTTAAATGTTTCTCAGGAAATTTAAAAGAATGCAAAGTATCATCAACCTTAGTCTGATTATTTTTTAATTCTTTTATGTCGTTAGGCTCCATTCCAACGTAAGCAATAAAATGTTTTTTTATGGGATTGTAACCTACATCACTAAAATGAAAAGGAGGTGCTTCATGTTTATCTTCATAAATTTTGTTTATTGTTGATAGAACCTTTCTGTCAGACCCCGTTGCATCGAAAACCAAATCGCATGGAATAGCTTTGGGTTGACCTGAAGACAATCTAACATTAATACTGTTATTAGATAAATTTATGTATTCACCTTTAATAACAGTTATGTTTTCCTCTTTAAGAATTCTTTCTAATTCTCTTTCCAAATCTTTGATATGATAAGAACTAGATGGTTTAATTTCATAGTCATCATCTGCCCAAGATCGCTCTTTCTGCAAAGATACAGAAACCAATGTAAAAATCTCTGGCTCAAGACGACCCGGTCTCGTAAAATGACTTCTTTTTTCAATAAGAATGGGGTTCAAACCTTGTTGTTTTAGTTTAATTGCCATATACATGCCAATAGGACCGCCACCTACTATAACAATATCTTTAATCGGACCAGGTCGTGCTTGCATGAATAAATACTCCTCAGTATTTATTCAATTATAACATCCTAAAGATAGATTTTGTTCATATAATGGGCAATCTATTGTTTATTAATGTTATTTTCAACTTACTTATTTGGCTGCTGCTGCGTTTTTTCAGGAGCACTCAATCCTCTAATAATCTCTTGTTCATTAACAGGCTGGTTTTTATAAAGCTCTTGATAATTTTCAGGTTGTTGCGAAGCAATCATGGCATCAAATGTTTTGATTTGTGAATCAAACAAACCAACAAAAAAAGAACCGGAAACAAATTTTGTTTGATCATTTTTAAAAATGTGCTGAGTTAATATCGACAAAAATACCAGAGTAATAATATAACCGCGGGTAAAGCCTATCGCAGCTCCAACTTTACGATAGACAACAGCCTGGGTCATTGACACCGATTCTGCATAACCCGAAATGGTTATACAAGCTTCGGTGATAGAAAACACGCTTACAAAACAAATCAATAAGCTAATGGTATACATAAGCTGTTGTGATAAACCCAATGTCAGCGGCCCTGCTCCTATCGTATGAAGAAAATTTTTAATAAAGGTATTATCCACTGCAGCAATCATCATAGGTGATTGGTTAAGAAAATTAGTTAACGGTACAGTAAATTTAATAGAAAATATCAATGCCGCACTCAGACACATCAGTGCAATAAGCTCTTTTCCCGCCCCGCGCGACATCCCTCTAATGGTGTTAAGTGTTAAAATCAAAAAGACAAAAAAATCTAAACCATTCCAATTATTCATAGTCCTAGCCTTATTATTTATTTAACAGGACCCAACAATGGCACATTCCCTCTAATGACCACTTCATGCTGCGGATAAGGTGGCTGTATGCCATGGGTTTCAAACGCTTGCCAAATTAAAATCAACACCTCAGAGCGCACACTGATGCGTGATTTAATTTGTCGTAAATTCACAAAATAACGCACTTCAAATTCGATTTGTTCATCTGCCAGCTCTTTAAGGAACACTTCGGGCGCAGGTTCTGATAACACATTTTGATGATTAGCAAGTGTTTGGTATATCAAAGCTTGCACATTCAATGGACTATCATGCCTACGTATTTTAATAGCAATAACCGTTCTTACAATAGCATCTTTTGCCGTCCAGTTAATAAATGTTTTACTAAAGATTTCTGCATTAGGCACCAATACTTCCATATGGTCCCAGGTACGAATAGTTACTGCACGGCCGCCGATATGCATCACCTCGCCCTCATGAGTACCTATGGTAACTGTATCACCCACGCGTACGGGACGTTCCAACAATAACAGAAAACCGCACACAAAGTTATTGCCTAAATCACGTAAACCTAAACCTATACCAAAGGCAAAGGCACCCGCAACAACAGTTAATGCACGCAAATCAATACCAAGCACCCGCAATCCTATGACCACACAAATCGCAATCATCGAATATTGTGTCAATATAGCAATACTGTTTCTAATACCTAAGTCTTTAGTGCGCGACAACAAAAACCGATACATAAATTCACGTGTCCAGCGCCCTACCCAATATAAAATCGAGGCAAGCAGCATAAGCTCAAAGATACTTAATAGGGTAATGCTAGTATTTAACACATCAAAAAGAGGATAATGCACAATGTATTGTAAACGCTCAACGATGGGTGATTGCATGTCCCAACCGTAAATATAAAATAACAAAACACCTGCCATTAACACGAGTGTAATGCGTAGTATGGTATCTAATGGTTTTAAAAATGCTTCTGTCCATAGCCAACCGTTATTAACATGTCTTATGAAAAGATGTGAGAAAAATTCCATCATTTCACTTAAGACACCTTTTACGATTAAATAACCAATTAAAATTAAAATAAAAATACTTTCATACCAAGACATGGTTAATACAAAATTGATAAAGCCAAATACGCCGATCATTGCATTAACTAATAATATAAGCGGGAATAATAATCCTAATAGGCGAATCACTTTTTTGAAGTAAGTACGATCATCATCGATATAATGTAATATGAGGCCTGGCAACACATCCCATGATTTCAATAAAAGCAATGAAACAATAGCTACAAAAATTAAAAATAAACGATAAAACAAATCTTTAATTTCATAAATAAAAGGCAATTGATGCAAAAAGACAGTGCATGCTGTAATAACACCGCCGACTAAAATAGTCCATTTTAAACGATAATATAATCTAACATCATGTCCTGCTCTATCATGCACGGTTTCAACTAAACAAAGTCTGGCTAATGTCAAAATCGATTTAAAAAACAACCATACTAAACCTAAATTCAGTAAAAATTGAAAGCTCTGCGATGGAATACGCATCCATAATAATAGCCAATAAACATTCGCTATAAACGCAAAATCAAATAACACACTATGAAACAATCGAATACTTAACCACTTTAAATTGATATGTCCAAACTCATGATCGGGAACACCCAATAAAAAACGCGCTAAAAATTTATTGAGACATAAAAAAGCAGCAAGCCAAAGTGTTTCTAATAATGCTAATAAGGCCCAGCCAAGCATAGAGAAATGCGAAAATGCTTTAATCGTCGTATGGATTAAACTTTTGAATACTTGATAAGTCAGTGTTGGCAATAAAACAATTTCATTGCCTAAATCCAGCCAGGCTTTTGCCCCAAACCCTAATAATCCTTGACGAGCGGACAACTCTTGTTGCAATGCTTGTTCCAAGGTTGATCGGAATGAAACAACATCATCATTTAAATCAGAAACGTTTTGAATAGACGTTTTATATTGTCCCTCAAGATCTGAAAGCTCGGCAAGAAAGAGCTTATTATCCATTTTTTGTTGGGTGATAAACGTCTTTCGGTTATCCAATATCGACATTCGTTTATTTAGTATATCGTTCAATTTAGTAAGCTGTTTACCCAACACTTGCGTTTGATCGCTAACTTTATTTAACAATGCAATGGAACTACTACGTGAAATAGAAACTTTAAGTTGTTGAATTTGATCTTTATAACGCACTATTAACATTTGCAAATACATAAAGTTGACATTTTCATTGGTATAGAAAATCTCATTCATAACTTTAGCATAAGCCGCTTTATCTTTCGATTTCGTCTTTTCTAATTGATCTAATTCACTGTATAAAGCTCTTACATGCTGCAATCCGGTTTTTTGCTGTGTTTGATAATCAGTTTCTGATCTTGCTTGCTGCTCTTTAAGTTGCAGCATTGTTTGTGATTTAAGTAGGTTTTCTATTTTATTGTAGCGGGCATTGTAAAGCTGCAAGGTATCTTCAGCGATAGATTCCAATTTATAAAGATAAGATAAACGGGTTTTTTCTAAACGTAATACCTCTTTTTGATAGGCCAGTTGTGACTTAAGCAATTTTGAATTAGGAACACCAGTACGTGCCATGTTCATGCTGAATACATTGGCTACATTCACCTGATTTTCAATTTCTTGAATATCTTTTTCCAAAAGAGTAATGGTATGTTGTGCTTCTGAAAGCTCTACATCAATACTGTCTAAATTAGAACTTGCCACTGAGATATCAATTTTAGTCCACTTCAACCATGTTTTACTTACTTTATCAAAAGACAAAGTTGAAAACTGGGCTTTTTGTTTTTGCTGCAAATGATTAAATTCATTTTGCGATTCATCCAAGCGATTTTTCAGAAGATCGATTTGCTGGACCAAGACCCTGGATTTATCTAAATAAAAATCATCACCTAATTCACCTGGATAGGCGAACGAACTCCCTAAACATACGCTTAGCAAAATGATGAATAAAATAAATTTATGCAATGACTTTTGCATTGTCTGATCTCACACTATCCCGTAAACCCATGAGCAAAATAATTCCTGGAAAAGATAGAAAAAACGCTATCCAATAAAAATTGACCCAACCTACATGCTGCACGATCAAAGCTGCAACAGGTCCTGCAAAAACACGGCCTAACGCAAACAACGCCGATAAAAATGCATATTGCGTAGCGCTGAATTTTATATTACATAACGACATTAGGAAGGCAACAAAGGCTGCTGTACTCATGCCGCTGCAAAATGATTCGATAAAAATGCATGACACCATTAATAAATAATGCTTGCCTGCCATAGCTAGCAATACAAACATGAGGTTCGAAAATGCTTGCAGTAGCCCAAAAGCAATTAAGGCATAAAAAAGATTAAGACGCACCAACAATAGGCCGCCCGCAAACACACCCATGAGTGTTGCAATTAATCCAAATGTTTTAAACGCAATTCCCACATCCGTTAGAGTAAAACCCAGTTCACCTAATAAAAAATTACTCATAAGAGCTAAGGCAAGTGCATCGCCTAATTTATAAAGCATCACAAACAAAATGATAAAAATTATTTTTTCACGTGAAAACAAGTCAATGAATGGAGCTACAATAAAACTTTTTAATGATGGGGAAGACTGAGTACAAGGCATTTCTTCCGGTGCAAACAACGTTACGATGCTCATCAATGCCATTAAACCTGCCATGATTTCAAAAGTAATTTGCCAACCTATATGATCTGCCATCACCAATGCTAGTCCGCCGGATACCAACATGGCAATACGAAAACCTAATGTAACAGCCGCAGCCCCTAAACCTCGTTCATCAGAATGCAAAATATCCGTTCGGTAAGCATCCGTTGCAATATCTTGAGTTGCAGAAATAAATGCAATCATCAGCGCCACCATGCCTATCATGCTTGCCTGTGTCGATGGATTAAGACGAGCCATAATAAAGATAGTAAGGCATAGCCCTAATTGGGTTATCACTATCCAACCGCGGCGCCTACCTAAAAAAGAGGGAATAAACCTATCTAAAAAAGGAGCCCATAAAAACTTCCATACATAAGGCAGCCCTAGCAATGTTAATGAACCAATAGCAAGCAAACTGACCCCGGCTTGCGTAAACCATGCTTGTAAACTTGACCCAGTAAGAGCCAAAGGTAATCCGGATGAGAAACCTAAAAGTAGTACGGTTTGGATACGTCTATTAGTAATATAGTCTCTGAGCATTATTCTTCTAAACCTATCAAAAAATATGCTTATTTTATCATTATTCTGCTAATATTGACACCACAAAAACCTTAACTTTAGGGTAACTTATGGTAATTAGCATATTTGATTTATTTTCTATTGGGATAGGGCCTTCGAGTTCGCATACGGTAGGGCCTATGAAAGCAGCACGTGAATTCGTCTTATCGCTTGATACTAAAAACCTTTTTAAACAAACAAAAAGTATAAAAATAGAATTATTTGGCTCCCTCGCATTTACTGGCAAAGGTCACGGCACCGATGGCGCGATCCTGGTGGGATTAGAAGGTTTTATACCCAGCACCATAGACCCTGAAATCATTCCAGCACGCGTTGCACGAATTGTGCAAAATAAGTCCATTGGTCTTTTGGGAAAACATACTGTTCAATTTTTGATCGAAAAAGACTTTGAATTTAACTTCAAAGATTTACTCCCTAACCACACCAATGGCATGCGGTTTTCAGCTTTTGATGAAAAAGGCGATACTTTACTCTCGGAGATTTATTACTCCATAGGCGGCGGATTTATTACCAAAGAAGGTCAAAGTCCACATGATATTCATAAAACCATACCCTACCCCTTTCAATCCACCCAAGACTTAATTAAACATTGCGAACAAAACCATCTCACTATCAAAGAGGTGATGTTGGCCAATGAAGCCAGTTTACATGGCGAAACCGAAGTTCGTACGCGATTATTAGCTATTGCTGATGTCATGCGTCATTGCATTAATAAAGGCTGTGAAACCAAAGGTATTTTGCCAGGTGGTTTACATATTAAACGCCGCGCACCGGAGCTTTTCGAAAAACTTAAAGATAAAGGCAGGCCTCTATCGCATGAATTTACTGACAGCATGGCCTGGTTAAACCTCTATGCGATTGCTGTCAATGAAGAAAATGCCGCTGGCGGCCGCGTTGTCACTGCACCCACCAATGGCGCATCCGGCATTATTCCGGCTGTATTGCATTATTATTTAGATTTTTACCCCGAAGCTAAAAAAGAGCATGCTATTGATTTTTTACTCACGGCGGGTGCCATTGCCATACTATATAAAAAAAATGCATCCATCTCAGGCGCAGAAGTCGGCTGCCAAGGTGAAGTCGGTACGGCTTGCTCTATGGCTGCAGCTGCCATTACTGCCATGCTAGGCGGTACTATTTATCAAATAGAAAATGCTGCTGAAATTGCTATGGAACATCATTTAGGTATGACTTGCGACCCTATCAATGGTCTGGTGCAAATTCCCTGCATAGAACGCAATGCCATGGGCGCGGTAAAAGCAGTAAATGCCGCACGTCTTGCCCTGTTAGGCGATGGCACTCATTTTGTTTCACTGGACAAAGTCATTGCCACCATGAAGCAAACTGGAAAAGACATGCTGACGATTTATAAGGAAACATCATTGGGCGGATTAGCGGCTAATATTCCAGAGTGTTAGCACTTAAAAAAATCCCGTGATATAATTTTTCAATTAATCAATTTGTTAGATGAATATGATAGAAAATGCCATAATTTATGAACAACCCTTAAATGAGTTAATCAGGGTGTGTTTACGAATAGAACAATTGTTTCAACAAATCGATCACCAAATCGTTGATAACTCTATTCCAGGTACACGAAAAGTTATTACTATCATTATTAATCTTTTGCAATTGGTCGATCGGCCAGACTTAAAAGCAAAACTTGCTAAAGAATTAAGTCATCAAACTGTATTGCTTTCGAGACTGGAAGATACGCCTGAAATTGATCCGACAATATTGCATGATACCCTGCATCAGCTGGATGAGCTTGCGCGCAATTTCATAGCTAACAATAAAAAAATAGCTCAAAATCTGCGCGAAGTTGAGTTGTTAAACAACTTGCGCTTGCACTTAGCAAGCCCTGGCGGCGGTTGTTGTTTTGATATACCTCTTTATCATTATTGGTTAAATCAACCTGCAGAAGTAAGAGAAAGCACTCTTAAAACATGGATCAATGAATTTAACCAAATTCGTGAGGCCATTTCTCTTATTTTAAGATTAATACGCGAAGGGTCTAAATTTAATCATAAAACTGCTGAACATGGTTTTTATCAGGAATTATTAGATCCCCAGGTGAATTTACGTCTGATACGTGTTGCTATTCCACATGGTATTGCAGCTTATCCAGAAATTAGCATCGGGCGTCATTATTTAAGCGTAAGGTTTTTTTCACCGACCATTCAAGAAAGGCCTACACAATATTTAGACCGCATCGAATTTTGGATATCGCATTGTAATGCATAACACTAAAAAAGAAGACATCGTTTGTCCGCATTGCGGAAAACCCAACACTTGGACGCCAAACAACAGTTTTCGACCTTTTTGTTCGGAACGTTGTAAACTCATCGACCTTGGCGAATGGGCCGATGAAAAGTACAAGATTCCTGTGCAGCCAGATACCTCTGAGGATAACATCCCTGAACCTGACGATAAAAATAATGATTAAAAAATCATTTTTTCTCTTTATTTTTTTGTACTTTATTGCGTTTTCAAGTTTCGCTCAGGAAAAATTTACCGTTATTCTTGACTGGTTTCCCAATGCAAACCATGCGCCTTTATTTGTTGCAAAAGATAAAGGATTTTTTAAAGAAGCAGGTTTAGAGGTAGAACTTATTGGTCCGGCAAATCCTTCAGATCCACCTAAACTTGTAGCAGCTGGTAAAGCCGATATGGCTATCACCTATCAACCTCAATTTATAGAACAAGTAAACCAAGGTTTACCGCTTGTTCGGGTAGGTACACTTATCGATAAGCCTTTGGATTGCTTAATAGTACTTGATAACAGTTCCATAAATAAAATATCCGATCTCAAACATAAACGCGTAGGTTATAGCGCTGGAAGTTTAAACAGTCTTGCCCTAAAAACCATGCTTGAAAAAAATGGTTTATCTTTGCAAGATGTTGAACATATCAATGTGCAATTTGATTTAACCCAAGCGCTTCTTAGCAAAAAAATTGATGCCGCGACTGGCATGATGCGAAATTATGAACCGATTCAAATGAACACGCTAGGCCAACCTGCCCGTGTTTTTATTCCTGAAGAACAAGGTGTACCTACTTATAGTGAACTCATTTTAATAACAAACACTCATAATCTGCATGATAAAAAAATATTATCATTTTTACATGCCTTAAAAAAAGGAACTTATTATTTAAAGGCTCACCCGGAAGAATCTTGGATTCTTTTCAGCAAACATCACCCAGAATTGAATGACGAACTTAATCATCAAGTATGGCTTGCGTCTTTAAATTATTTTGCTGATGAGCCATCTTATTTTAACGCTGCATCCTGGACTGCATTTATTAAATTTATGCATCAAAATAAAGTCATTAAAACCATTCGTCCCATTAATAATTACGCCATTGATTTAAACAAGGAACAATAACATGACATTAGCTCTTTATTTAGTGGGTCTTTTTATCATTATTATTGGTGTATTACTCTTTGCAATAAAAATGCTGCAAGATACCATACACAAAGGCATGCAAGAAACACGTGCCAATGTTAAAGAAACACTTAGCGATTACTCGCAAGAATTAAGTAAACGCATGGATAATCTTACTCAAACTACCGAAATAAAATTAAAAGAAATTAATTTACAAGTTGAAAAACGTCTCTCTGAGGGTTTTCAACGTACCACTGAAACATTTGGTGATGTGATCAAACGTCTTGCCTTGATAGATGCCGCGCAGAAAAAAATAACTGAACTTTCAAGCAGCGTCATGACTTTGCAAGAAATATTAAATGATAAACGCTCACGCGGCACTTTTGGCGAAGTGCAATTATCTGCGCTTATTCGAAATGTTTTGCCCGAACAACACTTTTCATTTCAACATACCTTAAGCAATGGTAAACGTGTGGATTGTATGCTTTTCTTACCCGAACCTTCGGGCAATATTGCTATTGATGCAAAATTTCCATTGGAAAATTATCGTTTAGTAATGGATACCTCGTTATCTGACAATGATAGAAAACAAGCTGAAGCCCAATTTAGAATTGATATTCGCAAACACATTCAAGATATTGCGGACAAATATATACTCCCCGGTGAAACATCCGATGGTGCCGTTATGTTTATTCCTGCAGAAGCAGTGTTTGCTGAAATTCATGGTAGATTTCCTGAGCTAGTGGACATTGCCCATAAAGCAAAAGTTTGGTTAGTCTCACCTACTACCATGATGGCTATCTTAACGACTGCAAGAGCGGTTTTAAAAGATGCCGCCACTCGACAGCAACTGCATATCATTCAAAAACACTTGAACATGCTGGCGAATGATTTTGATCGATTCCAAAAACGCATGGATAAACTCGCACAGCACATTGCTCAAGCACATACCGATATCGATGAAGTTCATATTTCCGCTAAAAAAATTACAAACCGATTTGAGATGATTGAAAAGGTTGAATTAGCGGGTGTAACTTTACATGAACATGAATTAGCAAATGTTAATGTTGAATCTAACATAACCGATTGACAGCGGCTCAAATAAACAAGGAAAATATTATGTCAAATGAAGGTAGTAAATCAGAAAAAATGTCTACTATAATAAATGAGCTCCAAAAAACAATACATGAGATCGATAAAAAAATAGATGACATTAATTCCCAAAATTATGAAGCTTATGAAACCAAATCAAAACAAATTGCTGCGATGCATGCGAATGCTAAAGAATTACTTGGTTTTGATATGCACCTTTCTACCATTTACTTGAAGACTTATTCGGATTTAGAGGAATTATATCCCATTCTAAAATTTGAAGAAAATGAAAAAAAAGTGTTCCAGGATTATCATCTTTTAAGAAAAAAATTAGCACAGGCTATTGAATCGTTAGAAAATAACTATAATCCGCTGACCTCTCAATATCTTAATGAATTAACATTGTTTTCTCGTAATGATAAGTTGCAATTACAAGCTAATGAACAAAAAAATAATTATAGATATAATTGTGTCTGTTCGATGATGTGACCCTGTGCGTAGCTGGCCGTAAACCACACCCCTCCTTTCCCCCGCCCCTTTCCTCCAAAAAAAGCATTGGAGGAAAGGGGTGACTAGAAGCTACAGCAGCGTGAATACTTACAATTTGTGCGAGGGGTAGTTCAAAAGCACTTCCCTCTTTAAATTTGATTTAGTATAATTGTGAAAAATTTATGAACACCAATAAGGAGGGGAAATGCTAAAAAAAGCGATATTACTTGCTATCATTGCAACATTTAGTTCATACGCAAATGCTCAATCCATGAACAATCTAAACTCAGCTTTATCAGTTACCGATATTAATCATGAGATTACAGATAAGTTCTCATCTATACCTTATGCTGGCAAAGACCTCGCAGCTAGTCACATTAATAACTTGAATACGGCTGCTAAAATCATTTGTTAACAATCTTAGCGTTATTCATAGCGCTAAGTTTATACAATCCATATTCCAGCAACCCTTGCGTATTTTGAGCCTGTTCAGCATAAACTTCGTATTCTTCATTGCCAGTCGATTTTCCATCTTTGACAGCTTTTAAGCCAACGATGGCATAACCACTTGGAACTTTAGCGACAGCATACGTAATTTTATGTTGATCGGTAGGTCTTGGCATTTCAAAAGCAGCGGTCAAAATAGCAGAATCAACTTTGGTAGAATGCCTTGGTATGAATCCAACTTGCGTCCAAGATATAGGAGATGCTTTTATAATGTCTTGAGGATTAACACCGCTATTTAATTTTTTGCTAATCTCAGCGACTTCTTGTTTTGCTTTCTTATCTATTTCAGTAATTTTAAGTTTATCCGCAATTTGTTGTTGCACTGCTTTTAATGATAGCAAAGAAGAAGGAACATGTGATTTAACATGTATGACGACAGCCGAATCCGCACCGTTTTGTATCACATCGCTATTGTTTTGCAATGTTAACACATCATTACTAAATGCTGCTTCTCTCACTTTGCTATTAGCAGAAACTTCATTAGAACCTTTATCAATAGTAAAGAGTTCTGTCACTTTGATAGGTAAATCTAATGCTTTTGATGCTGAATCTAATGACTCTGGATGTTGATAAGTTAAATTAGCTAATTTTTCTCTTGCCTCAGCAAACAATTCCTGTGCTTTTTGCTGAGCATATAATTCTTTTACTTTATCTTTTACGTTATCAAAAGATTTAACCTGCGCTTCTTTAACTTCAACAGCTCTTGCTATAACAAAGCTACCATCAGGCATTTTAACAGGGGCAGTTACCTGACCTGCTGAGGTAAGTGTTAAGACTGATTTCTGTAGGGCGCCTGGGATTTCATTTTGAGACATCCATTTTGGAGCACTTAACGAAACACGTGCTTGCGCATAAGATTTTTGTAACTCACTAAAACTGGTACCTTGCTTCGCTTTTTCATAGATTTGATCAGCATCTTTTGTAGTTTCAGCAGGAACCGTTAACATTTCAAGCTTCCACTTAACAGGTTCAGCAAAAGCATTGGTATTTTCATTATAAAATGTTTTTAAATCTGCATCAGTAGGTTTAACTTTATTTAAAAGGTCTTTGACTGATAACTCGATATATTCAACACTCGCTTGTTCAGGAGTTTTAAATTCATCTTGGTGTTGATCATAATATTTTTTTACCATGTCTTCAGAAACAGCGACGTTTATTTTTGAAAAATAGGAATTTGGAAAAATAATATAATTGATATCGCGCTCTTGATTAATCAAAGCAATCGTTTCTTTGACTTCATTTGGTAATGCAAACGAACTGAAAATGGTGCCTAGTCTAGGCTGATCAATAAGTAGAGAGGTTTTAATGAGTTCTAAAAACTCTACTGGGGTATACATAGTCGTTGCTAGCGCTTGCTGAAAACGCGCCAAAGAAAACTGATTATTAACCTGAAACTCTGGCATGTTTTCTAAAAAGCCATCGACTTGCATGGGCGATACATAATAATTTTGTTGCACGGAGGCTTGCTTTAAAACCTGAATATTAATTAAAGCCTGCAAAGCTCGGTCTTTTAATCCAGCATTCTCATCATTGGAATTGAGTTGGGTTTGTACTTGCCTTCGTAAGCGTTCATAGGCTATGGCTAACTGGCCCTTGGTAATATCAACACCATCGACAGAAGCTACGACAGTGCTAACGCCACCGCCCATAAAATAGCTATGGATTCCCCATAAAGCAAAAGACAATATAAGTATGGAAATGATTATTCCAGCTATCCAGCCTTGCGTACGATCCCGAATGCTTTGAAGCATATGCGCATTTTCTCACTGTACTGATGACAAATACGGAATAACTTATTGCGACCACGAGGAATTAACCTCTAGGGATGACAATGCTACAGTCCGTTTAGTGCCATCTGTTTTTATAACAATCAATAATGTGGCGGAGTGGACGGGACTCGAACCCGCGACCCCCGGCGTGACAGGCCGGTATTC
>CAYVRW010000018.1:0-28464 GCA_964453575.1 uncultured Coxiellaceae bacterium
ATACCACCCATGAAATTCAATGCATCATTGAACATGGAAACGGTCGATTCTAGGTTAATAATATGGATTTTATTGCGTGCACCATATATATAAGGGCCCATTTTTGGGTTCCAATGACAGGTTTGGTGTCCAAAATGCACACCAGCCTTCAACATATCACGCATACTAACATTTAACATGTAACAATCTCCTAAGTTTGGGTTAAGCCTCCACGCATCCCCTAGGCCGACCTTTAAGGCACCCAACATAGGGTTATGATACGTGTGCGAATTAATAAAAATGATTAAGCAACCAAATTTCAATTGCCAATCTGGGATCGCCTTTATACCATAGATGATCTCATTCAACAATATTTAAGCTTGCAATAACTATGAATACTATTACTATAAAAAATCAGGAAGACATCCAAAAAATGCGGATAGCTGGCAAACTTGCTGCGGAAGTCCTTGAAATGATTGGGCCTTTCGTAAAAGCCAATGTGACTACCGATGAATTAAACCAAATTTGCCATGATTATATAGTAAATGTCCAAAAAGCCATTCCTGCCCCGCTTAATTACAACGGCTTCCCCAAATCTATCTGCACTTCGGTTAATCATCAGGTGTGCCATGGGATCCCAGGCCCTAGGGTATTAAAAGACGGCGATATTATCAATATTGATGTCACCGTATTAAAAGATGGGTATCACGGCGATACCAGCAAAATGTTTGTGATTGGCAAACCCTCTATTTTGGCTGACAGGCTTATAAAAGTGACCCTAGAATGCCTTTATATAGGTATGGAGCAAATTAAACCAGGCGCCCACTTTGGTGATATTGGGGCTGCTATTCAACAATATGCGGAAAAAAACCGCTTTTCAGTCGTTAGAGAATACTGTGGGCATGGCATAGGAAAAATTTTTCATGAACCACCCAATGTAGTGCATTATGGCCAACCTGGAACGGGTGAGGCGATACTTCCCGGTATGATATTTACCATTGAACCCATGATTAACGCTGGCAAACGTTTTGTTAAGCTGCTGCCTGATCAATGGACGGTCGTCACTAAAGACCACTCGTTATCGGCGCAATGGGAGCATACGATTCTTGCTACTGAAACAGGGTTTGAAGTACTCACGAAACGTTCTGATGAAGTATTTTAATTACGAAACTCGACAAAAATCTTTTTGAAAACAGGTTGTCAAAGAATCATCATCGTCGCTGTCATCTGCCCTATCATAACGCGTGGTAAACATAGAGGACTGGGTAATGCGTCTTTTATCCGAAGGTGAAATCTTGGATTTATTTAACAACTGATCTTCTACTAGTTTAAGCTTATTGCGCAAATCAATCATTTGCTTATGCACCAACATCCTTTGGTCTTTCTCTTTTTCTAATTCTTTCAGAACTTTTTCTAATTTGACATGCAGGGCCGCTATTTCTTTTTCAGCTAGAAGCAGTTTGGCCTTACAAACTTCCAATTCCTTGGCATCACCTGCACCTGCCGCAAATTCGATGAGTATCTTATTAATGAGCTCATTTTCGGCATCAGTAAATTGATCAGATAGGCTGGTTTTAGATGCAACATCCTGTGATAACATACTTCCTCCTGCTATGGTGATTTATCGTATCTGCCTTTTTCATTTTATTGCATCAAAAAGCACTTGGCTCATTATTGCTAAGATGGTATTTTAGGTATAATTTAAGGAGTATACGACATGGACATACAATGGTCTAGCTTCAACTGGGGAGAACTGATTGTTACCCACTTCTCGTGCACCATGTTGGTTATCGCCGTTATTTTATTTATCTTTAGTTGGATCTTAGAAAAAATACGCCGCCAAAAGAGCGAGGACCTTTTACTACGCTGGTTGTTATTATTACCCGTAGGTTTCGCTGGCATTTATGTGTTTTTTATGCATTTACTCTTTCCTGCAGCAAGCGCTAAGATCATGGGCTGGCCGCCTAGTCCATTTCAACTTGAAGTTGCATTGGCTAATTTATGCATAGGATTATTAGGTATATTCTCATTTAGGTCCAGCCATGGTTTTCGGGTGGCTACGGTGATTGTTGCTATTTTCTGGATGTGGGGCCATTCGGTTTATGAAATTTATCGTATTATCACTACAAGCAATATTTATCTAGGAAATGCTGTTTCCTGGTTCTGGGTAGACACTCTATTGCCTTTTGTATTAATTAGCTGCATCAAAAGATCAAAAAAAGAGGTGGAAGTGGTTAAACATGAACCTTCGTTCACAGACTCCCACTAGTTCAAGTTGAGGGTTCGAGGGTACCTGTTGCGATCTCGCCTGTTGTATTATTTTTTAAATGCATATCATAAGTGCCATCGGCATTTTGCGTTGCTGTACCCAAATAAATTTCACTGCCGCCGCCTTGTATAGCGATGTCAATATTTAACGTGCCATCACCTTGCTGATCGGCATATCCCATGTATTCTTTGCCATTGGTACTCGTCACATTGACTTGAAAGGTGCCATCGTTATTGTCATTCATGATACCGTGCATTTCGTAGGCAAAGCTTACATGAATAAAGCCAATCCATAACAACATGAATATCAGCGATTTTCTCATGAGAGCCTCTCCTGATTATTTTTATTGGCATAGGATTATTATAAACAATAAAAGAGGTTACCAGGTGGTCAAAATTTATGCTTTTTGATAAATATTCACCGAGTTCAGCCCCCAACTCATCACCTCAGATGTCTGACTGATCACTTGAAATGACTCATGTTGAATTTTTTTAGTAGTCACAATCACGCGACTGCCTTTTTTTAAAGATATTAATTTAGTAAGCAATTTTTCCCATGATGGATAACTTAAACAAGTCGCATTGATAAATACAATATCTCCATTTGAAATATCCGTATTTAAAAAATCATCCTGAATAAATTCAACGTCAGACATGTTTTGCGAATGCACGTTAGCCAAATGCTCTGCCTTGCTCATTTGTGCATTTGCAAGCTGAAAAAGCTCCGGCAACAGCTCAATACCATAGGCTTTTTTTATATTAAAAAAACTGGCTGCTACAAAAACTGCTTTTCCTGCGCCGCTGCCCAAATCATAAAAGATATCATTTGCTTGAGGTTTTACTTTATCAAGAACAGTATAGAAAGGTAAAAACTCAATTTCTCCATAAGTGAACGCATCATCATCAATTCCAAGTCGTATACGTTCTTGCTTAGAAATCTTGCTGGTATTTATTCCTTTATATAAATCCCATAAAAAATATTCTGTTTTGATTAAGCTTTCCCATTCCGGATATTGTTTTAATTGTTTTTTAAGATTTCTGTTTGATAAATAGGGTCTGATTTTATATCGCCACAGCCAAAGGGCCCATATCAATAAGATGACTAGCAACAAAACTAGGACATTATATACATTTAAATTCATCACACTTACCTTGTAAGAAGCTAATCTTTGTTATACATTGACTTTCAGTAAAATTAAAGCAGGAGATAGCCTTATGAAAACCGTTTTAAAAACGTTATTACTGTGTACTTCAATGATACTAACAGCATGTTCTTTAATGCCAGAGAGTGATACAACTGCGCAAAAACGTCCTGTAGTTGTAGAAAATGCTCAAGAAGCCGCGCAACAAGCTCCTCAGCAAGCACCCTCTGCAGCTGAACCTCATGACCAACAGACATTGAAACCCATGGCCCTTGGCACAGCAACAAGCGATGAACCCATAGGTGGTTCGCTTGAGAGATCGATGGATTCAGATGATAAAATCAAAATGTCTCGCGCCTTGGATAAATCACCTGGCAGAACAACTTCGTGGACCAATAATCGTAATCACATGCACTATGAAGTCACACCCGTACGAAAAGTCGTGCTAAAAGATAATCCCATTTGTCGAACTTATCAAATGACGGGAGCCCGAGGCAGCCATACCAAAACAGTATCAGGTACGGCTTGTGTTTCTAATGATGGGAATTGGCATCCTCAATAGCCATGACAATTTTCCTTCTCCCATGACGCTTTTTGTCATGGGAGAAGGTGCCCGAAGGGCGGATGAGGGTGCTGCCGACCTGCACGTATCGCAACAAGTGCATTGAAAAGGCTATTTAGGGAAACGTTGCCCCCTGCCTCGCCCCATGATCCGTATCATCTTCATAAATCATATCTTCAGTATTATATTTAGCAATAATTTGATAAGCGATATGATCTGCCGTGTTTTCTAACTCCTCACAACTTTGCATAGCAGGTAAATCCGTTAAAGCTTTATCAATCTCAGCCGCAGCTTCAATGCCATGTTCCGCATGGCCTCTTTCATGGGTCAATAAATGCTGCATATAGATGTTCCAGTGTTTTTGCAAATGATAACTTCCTAATACGAAATCCACCCATTCTGGAAAATGATACGTCACATCAACATTCACATTCACGTTAGTGAAATAACATTGATTCCCATCCATCAAATAGCGATATTGCCATTTCACAAACCACTTGGTACTTGCATCAAAATGTTCTGATGTCATATCAGTCGGCCCTAGCATAGACATTTGACGTCTAAGCTCACCTGCTGAATTGCCTGTGATTTTATAGTTAGCATATTGCTCATGAATGACAGGCTGAGCATGGATAGCTGCACTAAACAAGAATAATAAAAGAATGTAAATTCGCAACATAAAATCTTTACCGAATAGAATAGGTTTGAAATCATACAGAATAAAGCTTAAGGAATGATTAAAAAATGATCATTTTTTCAAAAAATTTGCTTTAATGGCTTAGAATCAATAAGTTAAAATACTAGGGTCTGTCGTCATCCACGTCGTTAATTGACGACAGACCTAGATAACCTATTTTTCGCTTAAGGAAATTACATGAAACAAAAATTAGATTCTGAAGAAAAAGAAATTCTGGATGCATTTGAATCCGGAAAATTGCATAGCGTGCCTCATGCAGCAGCAGAAAAAAAACGATTCCAAAATATTGCTAAAAGATGCCTCACCTCTCCAACTCTTCCGTCCAACAAAAAACGTTGGCGAAAAAAGAGAATATAACAATTTTTCATGGAGATACTTCAGGTCGGCCGCAGCTCAGAAACAGGTTTTTCTAAGGACACCACTGGAACTAAAGGAATACGCTTCGCAAGCTCCGCCATAAATGTTCTTGCATTAAACCCAGACCAATACCAACTTCGATAAATTTTTTCAACGGATTGATCGAGTTTGTTTTTATGCGATAAATCAATTTCAGTCTTGCCAAGTAATTTTATACCGACGTTATAAGCATAGGATGATTGCAGTAAAAAAGTATTAATCTTTTGCATTAAAGTCAGCAACGGATAATTACCTTCTTGATCAATTTGATTGGCATTAATAAGTTCATGAGATAACAACGCAAGGGCTAATGCATAATTAGTATTTTCAATCGCATGATGAAGGATACTTTTTCCACGCTCATCTTGCAGATTAATGATAGGATCAAGTTCTTTATTAGTTAATAATTTTATGAGGCGCGCCTCTTCCACTGAACTATTTGCCATGATGCGTGTAATAATAAATTGTAAGGTTTTTTCATATTTCCCATTTTTTTTATCCAATAAAACAGCATTGGCAAATTCACTTTTAAATCGCTCTTCTTTCATATAAGCATGACTAATCATATGCAGGCCGCTATCAACAATATTGGTCGATTTACTGGCAAGATGTTCTTGAATTTTATTGCACTCATCCGAATTAATAGAACCGTCGGTTTTATGACTGGTATAAATGGAATATCCTTGCTCGGGCCTAACGCCATTCTTTTTGAAATGATGTTTGGTATGAGCAGCTCTGGTATTAGTGTATATTTCTCGAAACAAAGCTCCCATGCAAAAGATGCTGGCTATCCAACCAAGAGGATTACTGCTGCCAGCTATCGCCAAACCTGCAGGCAGCGCTGATGCACCCAGAGCTGCCATGAATGTTCTTGTTGTTGCGGATTGCACTCTTAATACTTTAATTTTTGCGCCATTTTCATGGACTTTATTGAGTATACTGCCTTGACCGATATATTGAAGCACATCCCCTTCCACAAAGCCAAACGTAGCATATTGCGGAATACCTGCTTTAACAAGAATAGCCGACAATCCATTGGAATAATCAACCACAGGTGTCAGCACACCCGCTGAATTCCACACATCCACGCGCATTTCAGCAATCAAATTCATATCTAATTTAATATCACTTAAGTCTCTTTGATGCGGACTCAATTGATACAAAGTGTCACGAAATTTCTTTTCAAGTCTATTTACTTCTTGTTGTACATTTTCATCTTTTATTTGAAAAGCTAATACCCGCTGCAAAGAATGAAACAACAGTTGCGATAATGCGCCGCCTAAACTATGACCGCATATCATGATCTTTACCGGTTTGCCGATTTCTTCAATGGCAGCAATCACTTGTTGTAATATTTGATCTTCGCCTTGTCGAAATGATTCCTCCCCCGGCGTTCTTTCAAGATCTGCATTAAGTGAGTCAGTGCCATGAGTACCCGCCCAACTGATATATAAAGTAGGGACGGATTCCGTTTTAACCGTTTTAGAAATTAAAATAATGCCTTTTAAGCCTTTATTGCGTTTACCATCTCTCATTACGCGAATTTCACGAATATCATATTCTTCAAAAACCTTTCCGGTGGGATTCATGATTTTTAAATGTTCAAACTTATCTTCATTTTTCGCTACTTGATACGCAACATTATGACCCACTAATTCTGACGCCCTAAACTCTTGTAAAACTTTGTCTTGTTCCGCAATTTCCGCATAAGCAAGCGTAATAACGCGAAATAATCCTGCGGTATCAATAACCGCTTTAATTAATGCTTGAATATCTTTCACTTTTGTAAGCATAAGACGAAGTTTTTCTTTAAATTGAGTAATATAAAAAAGTTCATCTTCACGACTGGCCGGCGGTTTGCGATAGATTAAAATATATTTAGCAAATAACATCACATCTAACATGATAGACCTAATTTCTTTATCTTCTAATGCCGATTTAAGGGCTTCATGTTCGATTTTTTGAGCGAAAATCGCTTTATCCAGATTGGTGCGCTGCGCTTCATGGGTCCAACTTGACATGCCTAAATCAGTCACCTTGCATATCTCAGTTAAAATTTCTTCTTTTTCCATGTCTTTTTCTTTCAGACCAATTAAAGATAAGTATTCCATCTCTAAAAAATCTTTAGTATCGCGCTGCATGATTAATACTTTGTCTTCGAAGTCATGTTTTACTTCTATGGAAGCCAATGGTTTAATTTCGGTATTTTTATTCCCAAACATAATAATCTCCTCAACATCGACAAATAATTACATGACTTATATTTTAGTTGGCGTCCAAACGGGTAGTTCACATAAACCACCAAAAAACAAATGATGCCACAACTGCGTAGAAACAACCGTCGTTAACACAGCATCAAGCACAAACTGACGCGGCATTAACTTAGGATAACGCGCTTGCAACATTCTTTCACGCGTTACTTTTTCTGGATCAAAATAACCTGCTTTTTTAATGGATTCATAAGAAAGTAGTTGGTCTACCCATTGCGGTCTGTTTTTATCGAGAAAAATACTTGATAACTGGGTACTAAAACTTATTTTACGTCTATTGGCGATATGTTCAGGCAATATTTTTTCAGCCACTTTACGTAATATCCATTTTTCAGTAAGGCCATGCAGTTTATATTTAGGATCAATAGCCGCAGAAAATGCAATCACATCTTCATCCAAATAAGGATAGCGCATTTCAACCGATGAATGCATGGCAACACGGTCTCCTTTGGAAAGCATTAACAAGCCAGGCAGCATGACTTTATAACCTACATAAAGCGATTGATTCAAAGGATGCCAATGTTTCATTCTCTCATTTCGAATCTCTAAGTCATCATAGGGACTATGGTTTGCTAAACGCTCCCACATGGATTGGCTATAAACACTCTCTCGCGCTGATCCTACCGTTTCATACAAAAATTGTTGTGCTGGATGAGTACCATAGAAAACATCTTCATTCTTGTGACCTCGTGCATTACGTTGCACAGCCAACTGGGTTAACTTTCGAGTCACCTCAGGAAGTATAGGGCCTAGGTAACGACGCACTGTTTCGCTGATTTTTTGTGCTTTAAAACTAAAATAGCCGGCAAAAGCCTCATCAGCACCTTCACCGGTAAGCACTACCTTGAAACCTTTATCATTAACTAATGATGCAAGCTGCATTAATGCGGAACAAGAGGTATCTAAAATAGGGCCTTCCGCTGCAAGAATAAGTTCAGGAAAGGCTTGCGCAATTTGAGAAGCATCTAAACGCAAAGTGGTTAAATCAGAACCAAATATCGCCGCTGTTTCTGCTGATTTGGAACGCTCATCATGGCCAACCTTATTTAAACTAATACTAAAAGCGGGGATGGCTTTTTTATTAAGTTGAGAGCTCATACCTAATATCAATGAAGAATCGACGCCGCCGCTCACATAACTTGCCACAGGCACATCGCAGCGCAGTCTTTTTTGCACGGCCTTCTGCAACAAACTGTCCAATTCGTCAATAAGCGGTTTAGGATCAGCTAAGCGCCGTTCATCGCCAGCATCCGGAAAATCCAAGTCCCAATATTGCCGAATGCTTAACTGACCATCTTTAATTCGTAAATAATGGCCTGGCGGTACGAGGGTGATACCTTCAAAAAAAGTACGTGTCGTACCTGCACAGAAAAAATTGAAAAGATAATCGATGCCTTTGGGATCAGGTTTAGGCGTTACTAATCCAGATGAAAATAAAGCTTTTACTTCAGAGGCCCATAACAGCCAGCCATCTGCTATCGTATAATAAAGCGGACAAATACCTACTCTATCACGCCCTAATAAAAGGATACGATTTTTTCTGTCCCATAAAGAAATAGCAAATTGACCATGCGTGAGTTCAAATATTTTTTCGCCATATTCTTCATATAAATGCACCCATGCCTCAGTATCGCATTGAGTAACCATACGATAGCCGCGCTGGACTAAGTCATGCCGAATTTCGGGATAATCAAACAGTTCGCCATTAAAAGCAACCCAAATATTCTTTGCATCATTGGACATGGGCTGTCTGCCATTGGCGATATCGATAATAGAAAGCCTGCGTACACCCATTGCCAGACCAGATTCATGATGAATATGCTCATCATCGGGTCCTCTATGGGCAATGGCATTCGTCATAGCTAATAATCTACCATGAGGAAATTCCCTGGTACCCGTTATATCCAACGCTCCCACTATACCGCACATGCTTGTATTCCTTGGAATAATAATCGCATATGGTATCGTTACGTTAAGTATTCATCAATTAATACCGAGATACTATCTGGTAATTACCCTAATTGTCTTGCGCGTCAATCGCGGGTTGCGAAAAAGATAAAGATAACTTAATGTACTGATGCTGGATTCCAGGGACAAGGACATTATGATCACTCAATCAGGACATGCAAACTCAAAAGCAATTAGCCTGCTTTGTTCCCTAGGTTTATTTATAGCAGGATACATTTTCTACAGTTCCTCCCTTATTGAATCCTTTTACCGATCAGAATTTGCCTTATCCAGCTGGCAAACCGGCATTGCACAATCCGCTGTGCCCTTGGGCGCTATTCTTGGTGCGATATTAGCTGGCCGTTTAGCTGATGTCTGGGGCAGAAACCGCATATTAATCTGGAATTTTTTATTCATCTTTATCTTTGGATTATTAAGTACATTATGTTTTGATTTTTATTCCCTGTCAGCGTCGCGTTTATTAAATGGGTTCTTAGCAGGCACCCTTTATCCACTTTGTGCTGCTTATCTTATTGAAATGACACCTTCTCATTCACATGCACGCAAAACAGCATTTTTAATGTTTGTGAATTGTTTAGCAGCGCCCATAGGCTGTATTGTTGCGATGTTGCTTTCTTTCGTATGTGAAAAACACTTATTATGGCGGCTTATTGCCATGGTGCATTGCATCCCTGCACTCTACGCATTTTTCTGGGTCAAACAACTTCCTGAAAGCGAAGCATGGATTTCTGCTCACAGAAAATCTTCGATAAACAGTTTTAAAATGATTTTCTCAAATGATTACAAAAGCATGACTATCTGTCTTATCGCTGCCTGGTTTTTAATGGATGTCGCGTATTACGGCATCAATTTTTTTGTGCCTTATTTATTGCAAGCTATGCAAGTTACTAATTTATGGGGAACATTTGTTATTAATGTTTTCTTTATGCTAGGCGCACTTGCTGCCATTTTCATTGTCGAAAAAATCAACCTTATTAAATTACAAAAATATGGGTTTTTATGTGCAAGCTTTAGTTTATTTAGTTTAGCTGTTTATTTTCACATGGGTTTAAATCACAGTTTTATTATTATTTTACTTTTTGTGTTATTTAATTTTGCCATTAATTTAGGGCCCGATGTGACAACCTATCTATTATCTGCCACTTCTTATCCGGTTGAAATACGCGGCTCTGGACATGGTTTTATTTCTGGATTTGCCAAATTTGGCTCATTTATTGGCGTGTTACTCTTACCTTATGTACAACATCTTTGGGGCCATGAAACGGTTATTTTAATTTTATCCATTTTACTATTTGCAGCTTATTTGTTTACGCTGCAATTTGCGAAAATTATTTCAAATGAATTTGTTAAGGAAAAAATGGGTTATGAAACAACTTGAAGCGGTTATTTTTGATTGGGCGGGTACCACGGTTGATTATGGCTGCATGGCGCCGGTGCTTGCGATGAAAAATGCTTTTTTACAGCACGATTTAGAAGTCACATTAGCAGAAATACGCGAACCTATGGGCATGCTGAAAATAGACCATATTAAAACGATGTTAAATATGGAGAGAATAAAATTAGGTTTCCATCAAAAACATGGCAGAGATTCAGCACATCACGACATCCAAGCTATTTACGCTCAATTTGAAATGAATATTTTTGCCATGCTGCACGAACATACCGATCTTATTCCAGGCATATTGAACGTGCAAGATTATTTGAGAAATAACCATATCAAAATAGGCAGTACCACCGGCTATACCAAAAAAATGATGGATATCGTTTCAGAAAGTGCTAAAAAACAAGGTTACGCACCTGATTTTATGATTGCAGCAGATGAAGTAAAACGCGGACGGCCGTATCCCTACATGTTACATCAAAATTTAGCGGCGCTGGATATCATGGACACTCGCGCAGTGATAAAAGTGGGTGACACTTTAGTGGATATTCAAGAAGGTTTACATGCCGGTTGCTGGACAGTAGGCGTTGTCAAAGGAAGCAGCATGTTAGGTTTAGCAAAAAATGAAGTGGATGCTTTACCTGATCATGAATTGCAACAACGTATTCAACACATTAAATATCAAATGTTTGCTGCAGGTGCGCATTATGTATTAGAAAACATTGCCGAATTACCGCTGGTCATTGATTTCATCCATCAAACATTGAATAGAGAAAAATATTATGTTGCATGATTATAAAAATGTACCTTATTTATTATTAACACCCGGCCCTTTATCAACAAGTCCTGAAGTCCGCTCCGCCATGTGGTTTGATTCATGCACATGGGACAGTGATTATAAAATGATAGTCAGCGATATTCGTGAACGTTTATTAAGTATTGCCGAATGTGACCCCGACATTTATACCACTGTTCTTATGCAAGGTAGCGGCACGTTTGGCGTGGAATCCGTATTAGGCTCATGCATAAGCGAAAAAGATTGCGTGCTGATTCTAACAAATGGCGTCTATGGAAACCGTATGGTGGAAATAGCAAAAACTTTAAAACTTCGCCATTATGTTTGTAACGTGGAAGAACATGAAATCTTTACGAAAGATGTTGTTAAACCTTTACTAGATAAACATCAAGACATAAGTCATATTGCCATGGTGCATTGTGAAACGACAACGGGTATCTTAAATCCGCTTGAACCCATTGCCGAACTTGCAAAAAAATATCGCAAACATTTTATCGTCGATGCCATGAGCAGTTTTGGCGGCATGGATATCCCTATCACTGATTTAAACATTGATTTTTTAATTAGCTCTGCCAATAAATGTATTCAAGGTGTACCAGGTTTTTCTTTCATTATTTGCAAAAAAGAAAAACTGAAAACATTATGCAAAGACAATGCCAAATCACTTTCCCTTGATCTTTATGGACAATGGGCTGAAATGGAAAAAGATCCTGGCAAATGGCGTTACACATCCCCTACTCATGTAGTATTGGCTTTTCATCAAGCACTCATTGAATTAGAAGACGAAGGCGGGGTTTTTGTTCGCTCGCAGCGTTATACCATGAACCAACAATTACTAGCCGAGGGTATGAAAGCTATGGGTTTTGAACCTTATATTGCGCCTGCATTGCAATCCTCTATTATCACCACCTTTCTTGAACCTGATATGGTCCCTGGCACGCAGCATAAGTTTTTATTTAAAGAGTTTTATACTTATTTGAAGAATCATGGATTTGTGATTTATCCGGGTAAAGTTGCCAATAAAAATTCATTTAGAATTGGCTCCATTGGGCATTTGTTTCCGGATGATGTGGCGGCTTTTTTGGGGCACGTGAAGGGGTTTGTTGAACAAACTGTAGTGATTGTTTGATAGGACAAATCAACTGGCCTTTTACCCCTCGGTGAAGGAAATTGTTTTTTTACACTTTGATTCTACTAATATTTTCAAGCTTTAATCTTTCCTTAAGCATGGGTGTGTATAATTTGTGCCCAATGTTTAAGGGGAGATTTTTTTATGAATTCTAGAGAAAATGAAAATTCTATTCTATTGTCAAATAATGATAGCGTATTTTACGTTCTTGAGATTATCGAAAAAGACTCCGAACAGTTTATTAAAATTGTTGACCAAGAAGGAGAAGAAAGGGAACTTCAAGTTCAGCCAACGTACCGTGCAACTACATACAATCACTGTTATTATGGAGAGCCTAAGCGGAAAGTTTCAGATGGTCTTCCAACACTAATGATAAATGACCGAATATTTGCTATTAATGAACTTCCAACTGGAGAGAAAATATTAATACATATTCAGACAAATGCAAATGCACAAACAACAGTACGAAATCAGGAAAGAAAAAATTCAACAGCAACACTCAAATATGGACCGAAAAAGATAGAAGGATTAGTAACAGGCAAAGGACAGTTTTGTTATCTAAAAACACCTAGTGAGGAAGTTCCCAAGGGTATTGTATATCAAAAGGATGGTCAGCAATTATATTTTAGAAATCCAATAACTGAGGAAAAAATATTTATTTGTAAAAATAAAAAACGTACAATTCAAAACAATTTGCTTCCCTCAAATCCAAAAAAACAACACGTAAATCCTGATCTTCCAAGTGCGTATCCACATACCATAACTCCGCGAGTATCATCACCAATCTCAGTACCTAGCATACTTGACGAACCTTGGGAGTTACCAGATGGAGATCCTGATGAAGTTCATTTGTCTCCTGGTAATGAAGAAAAAATATCTTTATTCGGTGATCTTTCCTCCGCAAGAGTGGAAAGTTCTTCATCTTCCACACCAGGTACAACGCCAGAAAATGTTCAGCCCGAAAATAAGGACATTATTGGTTTTACGCATAATCATTGTCCTTACGGAAAGCCTAATGAGAAGATTAAAAATGGTCTTCCGTATTGGAAAGAAGGGCAAAAAAAATTATTTACTACAGATCCAAAAACTGGCAAAGAAATACGAATCCAGCTAAGATGTAATGCAATTTTCGCATCCAAAAAAACACTGACCGGAATGCGTAAAAAACAGCGCGTAAATGATGATCTTCCAGCTGTATATCCGCATACCATAATCCCCCAACTGCCATTGCCAGCCCCAATACCTAGTACGCTTCACGAACCTTTGGAGATACCGGATTGGAATCCCAATGAAATTCATTTGTCTCCTGGTAATGAAGAAGAAAAACCTTTATTCAATGGTTTTTCACCTTTACTTCCAGATGTAACAAATGATCACTTACATCACCAACTGGATAAAAGTGTTCCGGATGAACTTGAAATTTCCGAAGTTAGACAGCACTCACTTGATAGACTTCCAACGACGAGTGAAGAAGCACGAACCCACAAAGAAACTGATGCCGTATTCGAAATCCAAAAAAAGGCCGCTGCAGAAAGTAAAATCAACGAAGTAAAGAATGAAGAAAGATTGACGAAAAAAGATGAGTATTGCGTTTTTAATTGTCCTGATCAAAAGATTCCAAATGGTCTAGTAATTCGAAAACAGAAAACAAAATTATTTGTTACTCATTTAGGTGAAGAAAAACAAATTCAGAGAATAGATGTTGCAAAGTCAACGGTCAAAAAGAAAAAGGCAATAACGGAAGGAAGATTAGTTACCGGGATCAATGGTGAACAATATTGCCTTTATAGAAACCCTAAGAAGGTGGTTCCAAATGGTCTTCCTATTGAAAAAGAGAGCAGAAAATCATTTGTTATATTTGAAGGGAAAAGGGAACGAGTTCATCGACTTTTTAGCGCACAAAGTGGAGTAGGAGAAAAAAGTGAAGAAAAAAACGAGGCAAGAAGAAGATTAATGACAGAATCAACCCTCTTTACCACTAATAATTCACATTGTATTTTTGGATACGCTAATAAAAAAATTCCGAGTGGGCTTCCAATTCGAAAAGATGACGGTAAATCATTTGTTACATTTAATGGGAAAGAAGAGCGCATTCAGAGATTAGTCGATGTAAGAAGAAAAATCGGAATAAAACAGAAGGCTAATTCAGATTTTATCCCTACAACAGATCGTTCTCTTGTACAATCTGATGAGAAAAAAGTTCAAGGTGAAACAGATAACTACTATTGCATATATGGTGAGCCTACAAAAAAAGTTCCTAAGGGTCTTACGATTCGAAAAGAAGGCCGGCAATCATTTGTTATACTTCCAACGACAGGCGAGGAAGTACAAATCCAAAGAACATTTACTGCAAGAGCTTCATTAAAAAGAAAACTTGAGCAAGCTAAGCCATTTACTGTTCCTGAATGTCCAACTCCTGACAAAGATCACTTTGGATCATTTACTGACCCTGACCTACCAGGATACCCAACACCTTCTGAAAATGAAATACCTGAATTTTTATTCAGAGATTCACCTGCGAGACAGACGGTTGATACTACTCTTAACCCAGAAAATTCTTCGATGGCAGAAAATACTTATACTAATGAGTTTGAATTCTCACCGTCTCCTCTATTGAATGATGATGGCGTAAGCAATACTAGTGCATTGGTTGTTAATTTAGGTTTGTTTTCCCCTAGATATAATGAACCTACATCGCCAAGTTTGCCCACTTTATTTCCAGATTTAGACGATGATTTCGGTTTTGAACTGTAAAACAGATTGGCATATATGAGTCTAACTCATTGATTTATTTAATTTAATATTTCCTTAAGGAAAACATTGTACAATTCTTGATCTTAAAAAAACGAGGATAATTTATTTATGAAACGCAAAAAAGGCACATTACAAATTCATACTGAAGACCCTTCTAACAGTAAAACAATATATTATGATTCCAAAGAGCAAGTGGTTACACCTAAGCCAGAAGAATTTCAATACGTAGGAGACTACTTAATACCTAGTCCTGAAGGCTTTCAATGCTTGGGAGATAATAAAGGTGCAATAATCTACGTCGGCAGTCCCGAGAAGTCTGATAAAGCATCTGATGATAAAAACCAGTCTGATAATAAATCTGATGAAGTTGCATTTCAGAATGAGAATGGAGAGATCTATACTTATTCACCATTATCTGTTGAACCTAACAACCACCCTTTTTTCCGATTATCAACACCTACCCCTACACCACGAGCTCAGGAAGAAGATCAAAAACTGCTCTCGCCTAAAGCCGGGTATGAATCTGATGACATTACACTTCACAATGAAAATGGCGAGAGTTTTACTTATTCATCACGAGCCCAGGACGAAGATCAAAAACCGATCCCGCCCGGATGTTGTTCGGTGATGTAAATTAAATTAACTTTGAGGAAATATCCTATGTACGCTAGACAAATATACAAAGAATTACTACCCACCTTTAAACGGGAAGCAATGGAACAAAAAACATATCACATTGAAGATCGTGATATATTAGCTCAAGAAGCTTACGATCAAGCTGTTATACTTCAAGAAAATAAGCATTATGACGGAGCTCTTGCTACATACAAGTTGGCTCGGGCACTGTTCATGGAATACGATCAAGATAATACAGAACGCTATGCTCAGTTTAAAGAGAACGTTGCAAATTGCCATTTTCAGTGTGCCTTGATTCATTTGAATAAAGGTAATAAAGATAAAGCTTTTATAGATTTTGCCATTGCTCTTGAATATAACCCTGTATTAGTGGCCCGATTTTCTGAAAGAACGCGAAACACCTTTAAAAAATATCCAGATTTTTATTCTAATACCATAAAACCTGCATTAGATTATGTAGATTTAAAGAAAAAATTAAAAAAATTATTAGATTCACAAGAATCCCGTAAACGAACAAGAGATACACTAGAAGGTGCGGAATCATTGATTTTATTCTCATCAACGCCTTCAAAGAAACCACTACCACCTGTTCCTTTATTTAACCAAGGCACTGTTAAACGAAAGTAACTAAGAGGAATTTTTTTCATGAATCCTAGAGAAGACAAACCAATTAAGTATACACACAATCATTGCGAATATGGAAAGCCTAACGTAAAAGTTAAGGATAATCTTCCAATTCTAAAAGCTGGCAATAATAGATTATTTGCTATAGATGTAGATATAGATAAGCGTAAAAAAATACGAATCCAGACACCCGCTGCCGCAAAACTTACACAAAAAAAGAATGAGTTAATTACCATCGAAAACCAATATTGGTTACATGACAACAACCTTGATGAAAATGAAAAAGTGAGAGTTCCAGGTGGTCTTAAAATACGCAAAGCTAGCTACCACAGATCATTGGTTAAATATGAAGGTATAGAACGACGAATCGAGTCAATAGACAATGGACGAAGAAGAATAAATAATGCCAGAAAAAAAATGGAAAGAAATGAAGAAACATCATCACCACCTAAACCTAAAAAGCGACACATAGAGCAAGAGGTTGATTCACAAAATTCTTTGTGTTCCGCTACAATTACAATGCCAGAAAATACTCAGCTTGATGAAAAGAAGAATGATTTAGATTATGATAATGTCCATGATTTTCTGCCGCCCCTCTCTTCTAAATTTTCCCGGAACGATGATGACAAAACAATGTTTACCAATTTAAATATATTTTTTTTGCAGTCTGAAAAGCGACGCATAGAGCAAGAGGCTTTTGCTGACCTTCCATCTGAAAATCCCCCCTCTTCCATAACTGTTACAATGCCAGAAAATACTCAGGCTAATGAAACTGAATTATCCAATTTTAACCCTTTATTGGATGATAAAGACGAATTCACTTTTAAATTGACCTAAAAAAGTAAATACATGGGTATTTTCCCTAAATACCCCTAGTCTCCCCTTTCAAGGTAAAATGTTTTTACCATCCCGTGATACTCACTAATCTTTTTTATCCAATTGGATGGATTAAGATAAAAACTTATTCACATGGCACTTCTTGGAGATAAGCATCATGAACAAAACTATCATTCACATTGCATTACTTTCGGTCATTGTTAGTTTAGTGGGTTGCGCATCCAACACCCAAGGTCAAAACACTGGTATAGGTGTGGCAACAGGCGCTGTAGCTGGCGGTTTAGCCGGTGCTGCTATTGGTGGCGGCAGTGCAGTTGGGATTGGTGTAGGAGCCGTGGTAGGCGGTTTAGTAGGCGGTATGATAGGGCATTCTATGGACAGCTCTGATACAGCAGCTACTTATTCTTCCTTAAAAAATGCACGTACCAATACTCCAACTAAATGGACTAACAGCAAAACAGGTGCAACTTACACCGTTGTTCCCGTTAGCGGCATGATAACCGTCAATGGCAATCCAAACTGCCGTAATTATCGCACCTCAGTGATATCTAATGGCAGATCACATAAAGTCTATGGAACGGCTTGCATGGAGTCTGATGGCACGTGGAAAGATGTGAGAGTGCGATAGACTCGCCTCCCCTCTCCAACTCTCCCCTCCAACAAAAAGCGTTGGAGGGGAGAGAGAGTCGGTATTTTTTTTTTATCCGAATGTAAACGTATATATCTCAAGCCCTGGTTCACTCGCCGTAAGCTGCAACATACCTGTGGTTGGTTTTTCAAAAGATAATGCTTCATACAATCGATGCTGATCCACGGTAATACCATGCACCGGTTTTCCATCTAACTCAACTTTCACTTCAATAGATTGTCCTAACGTACTCCCCATCACCACAAAAACCTTACTGGCATTAAAATGAATTTTAATGGCAGCATCTTTTTTCGCGGAAGTAATTCTATCTAAACCAATTTTCCAGCGGCCTTGCAATGCCCAAGCATGCATAGGCAAATCGGTAGGATACGTATAATCTGATGAGAGGCCTTCCATTACACGCTCAGGACTCGTATATTGGTTTGCTCTTGCTCTGCCAAGATAGGTTTCTGGTGTCTGATTATCAGTGACAGGCTCAGGTTCCACCTTGCTCGAGCTCATCTTATTTAACTCTAATAAATAGCGAATATTATTTTCGGTAACCGCATAATCACCTTCACCAAAATGCCGGTAAACCACTTTGCCTTCTTGATCAATTAAATAATGCGCCGGCCAATAACGATTTGCATAATTTTGCCAGGTAGTGAAACGATTATCTAAGGCAACTGGGTATAAAATTCCATTTCTTTGGACTGCATTTTTGACATTATCTACATCTTTTTCAAAATCAAATTCCGGCGCATGCACACCAATAATCACTAAACCTTTATCATGATATTTTGCGTACCAATCTTTTAAATAAGGCAAGGTACGCAGGCAGTTAATACATGAATACGTCCAAAAATCGATAAGTACTACTTTTCCTTTTAACTCACTTAACATTAATGGTTTTGAATTAATCCATGCTGCGATATTTTCAATAGCAGGTGCAGGATAAGGGCTTTCTAAACGATCAATGACTTTATTTTGACTCTGAAAAACTGTGGTCGTTTGCGGTGTCGCTGCGGGAAATTGGTCTGCATAAGCCATGAAAGCTACCGCTGCTATAATAATAAAGCCCATTATTTTTCGTATAAGGTCCGTATGTGTTTTTAACATACTAAATTTGTTGATAATGGCCCTGCCAAACCATGCGATTAATAACATGGGTACTGCAGCACCTATGGCAAATGATAAAATAGTTAAAAAACTGCTGAACGATGTTTGTTGTAGGACTGTTTGCACGATCACCGCCGCAAGTATAGGCCCTGCACATGGCGTCCAGATAATTCCTACTAAGCTCCCAAAAAAAATACCGCCCAGCAAGCCGGCATCATTGGATAAGGTTAAATCAGAACCTGCATTAGCTAATTTTTGCGTGGCGCGAGTGAATTTTTCAGTTAGATGGGTCGATAGCATGATAATGCCGAATGCGATTAATAAGGCATAAGAAATATATCTCACCACTTCTAAATCAATGCCTGTAGCAAGCACGAGTTTTCGGGAAAAAAAGGTAAAGAAGGCGAAGGTAATGATAAAACCTAAGATGATGCCTAAAGGTCTTTTTTTACTGCCTTCTAAGGATCCTGATAAAATAATAGGCAAAATAGGGAGAATACAGGGAGATAAGATAAGCGCTAGGCCTTCGAGGAAGGCTAATATTATGTTGAGGAAGCCGAGTTGCATGGTGATGTCCTTATACCGAAATTTCCGCCTAGTATAACGATAAGCTCAACTTCTGTCATTGCCAGCATGGTGGCCTAAGGTTTTCTAAAAAAATTCCATGCTTTTTCAGCAAATGATTGTTTAGGTTGTTGGGTATTTGATTGAGAAAAATGAGTTGCATGATGGGATGAAACTTTTATCTCATCTAGTAAATCACGTCTAAAACGTCGAACTAATGCCCTTTTATTCATTGCGATCATTTCAGTATAAAATTTATTTTTCGGATGATTCGGGTCAGTAACAGTCTCAAGAAGTTTTTTATAACAAGCTATGGCTTCAGGCAGCTTACGTAACTCATTAAATTTAGCAGCTCTATGTTCATAATATTTAACAACATGCTCCGATAGCTCTTGTGTTTGCTTTGGAGTATATTTTGAAAGGTCTGGAACATCCGATTTTTTTTCATGGTTAACTGGCTTTAATAATGAAAAATACCAATCAGGAAAGAAATTATTGATTTGATGAAATTGTCGAAAAAGATCTACGTCTACTTCAATTTCTTTTACTCCTTGTAACAATAATAAGTTCAAAAATTCTTGGACAGTTAATGAGACCTTCTTGGGAAGAGATTGTTTATAAATTGAGTTTAACTTCTTACTACTTTTTAATAGACTTAAAAAACTTGAAAGGTCAAGAAGCTCCAAACATTCAGTTTTTAATGGGTCACCCTGTTCTAGGTTAGATGATTTATTTCTATCTAATGACATAGTATTGTTCCTAATTAGCTATTTTGACTAATATTTTTTCACATTATTATTAAGGAAATATTAAATAATCCGGCTTTTTAATAAAAACTAGGAAAATCACCCCTTGCTTTCAATATCCCACCTTTCATACACTTGCCTATTAATTTAAAGGAGAGACACATGACTCATACACTTCCCCCGCTTCCCTATGCCTTGGATGCGTTGCAACCCGTTATTTCTAAAGAAACTTTAGAGTATCACTATGGCAAACACCATCAAGCGTATGTAAATAATTTGAACAATCTGATTAAAGATACCGAATTTGCCGATGCCTCATTAGAAGACACCATTATGAAATCCAGCGGCGGTATTTTTAATAATGCAGCTCAAGTTTGGAACCATACTTTTTATTGGAACTGCATGACCCCTAAAGGCCGGGGCAAACCAGGCGGCAAATTAGCCGATGCTATTACCAAAGCCTTTGGGTCTTTCGATGAGTTCAAAAAACGCTTTACGCAAACTGCTGTTACTACCTTTGGTTCAGGCTGGGGTTGGTTAGTTAAAAATGCGCAAGGGGATCTGGAACTTTTAAGCACCAGTAATGCTGATCTTCCTATGAAACATGGTAAAAAAGCTCTTTTAACCTGCGATGTTTGGGAGCACGCTTATTACATTGATTATAAAAACCTGCGTCCTACTTATGTTGAAAAGTTTTGGGATATTGTGAATTGGGATTTTGTTGAAAAGAACTTTGAACAATAAAATACTCCGTCTTATACTGTGTATGGACTAAAAAACTAAGGAAAGATGATGAAATTGATATATAAAGTAAGCTTGTTAATACTCGGTGTCTTATTTTTATCGCACGCTCAAGCAGAAACCTGCAAAGAGCAATACAATGGCATGTATTTTGATGGTGTTTCTATCTGGAAAGATAACATGAACACGGTCTACTGTTATTACAGTAAAAACTGCGAAGGTTCTCTATGTCCCAGTGATATTTATGTCAGGTTCGGCTTTGAACCTGCAGATGGGCCCTGGAGACATGATGCACGCATGTCTAGTTGCAAGGGTCCTTCTTCTGATTGTCGTTTTAAAAAGGTCGAAGAATAGCCATCCATTTCGATACCGCTTTAAAATCCCCTCGATGCCTAGCGGGGTCGAGGAGATTTTAGCGCCTTAATTTTTTCATCGATGGGATTCAAAGCGCCTGTTTTATCGGCAAACACCGGCGATTGTTGATAGTAGTGATAAACCTGAAGTTTCGATGTTAAATTCGAAAACATTGAAGCATATTGATCTAACTTCAGCATAAAATCATCTCTTAACTTTTTTTGTTTTTCTTTAATAGCCTCTTCAGAGCTAGCAAAATGAAAAGTGACTCTGTTTGAAGTATCCACTTTGAATGCTTCCTCTATTTTCTGTAAGTCATTTTGCAATTCGATAAATAATATTGTTTTTTTATCGGCATAATCAAGAGGCGTCTTGTTATGTTGATCTTTAATATCAAAACGCGCTCCACAATGAATAAGTGTTTTAATAACTGATAATTGCGAACTTTGAATTGCTGCATGCAGCGGTGTTTCACTCGTTCGTAAATGTTGTTTATTGATATCCGCTTTGCATTCGAATAATACTTCAACGACATCTTCAAAACCAAAATCTGCAGCAACAATAGCAGGTATATTTCCCTGGTCAGTATATCCATTAACATCAAGTTTACCCATTTTAGTAAGTAACTCAATGACTGAAGCATGACCAAACTTTGCTGCCATAAAAACTGCAGAGGTATGGTCTTTTAAATTATTAGTTTCGTTAACATTGTGTTCTGGCCCCCTCTCTGCAAGTATATCTTCAATCAATGATACAGCCTCAGGTCTAGGATAACTTTCTTCTTTTTCAAAAACACTGATACCAATAGACATGTATTCAGTATCAACTTTATGACGTGTATAAAAACGTTCTTTAATAGCGGCAACCACTGCAACGGGAGTATTTTCTTGAATGTCAATCGGCCCTGGATCGAATAAACGAAAAATTCCATCTCGATAAGAAAGATACATAGCATGACCACCACTGCCCAAAGCAATATAATCGTCTACATGAATAATTCTATCATTAGAAAACAGATTCACTAATTCAAGTTCTGTAAAATTAAACGCTATTTCGAAAGCCTTATTGACTTGTAAGTCTGATTCTTTTGCATCAATAGGAGCAAGTAACTGAAGAAGTTCCACGTATGCTTTTTGTGGGTTCCCTTTGACTTCATAATGATAGTACGATGGATCAGAAGCTGCTACCAACATATGTAAATAAGCATAGATATCTTCTGCTTCACGAATTTTTTCTAATTGATGAGGTTCAAAAGTTAATACTAATATTTCATTTATGATGTTGAAATAAAAATCTCGCATAGCTTTTAATCTATCAATTTCATGTTGAAGATTTGCTGAATGTTTACCTGCTTTTTGTAATGCATCCAGTTGTTTTGTTTTCTTTTGCAAGTCAGCATTTAATGACAATAATGATTCTGTCTGACGTTGGCGTATTTCTTTGTAGTCTTTATATAATTTCGCCATTTCTTCGATAGCACTATCGTCGGTATCCATAAGTTTTTGCATGCGGATAAGGTTCTGCTCTTCGAGTCCTAAAAAATCTGCTCGAAAATTCATAAAAGCTAATCCATTGCATATTCCTTCGTCGAAGTGTTCGTTTTCGCCTGCATAAGCAAGGAATAATGACAATTTATGTTCTAATGTACTTTGAATAATGTTTGGCATAAAAAACTCTGCTGAAAAAGAGATTATTGTAGCGAATTTAGCGCAATAAATATACATAAAAATGAGAGCTATATTAGTAAAAAAAATAAAAACCCTTTCTAATCAATAGGTTATATGGATTTATGAGTTTGCGCTTGTTGTGCAATAAATTTGCTATTTTGAGCTGTTTTTGTATATAATATGCCCATTCTATAGAAATAGCTAAGTAATCGTTTTCGGGAGATTTTTATATGCGAATGAACAAAGAAGGAATAAAAAGATATGTGCATGAAGCTCAAAACATGATGTTATCCTGGTTCGGGTCAGAGTATCAAGCAAACTCAAAATTAAACAATTCGTTGTTTTTAATTGTTGAGAACATTTTACGTGAATACTATGGTTACAGCATTGATAAAACTCAATATGATGCATTTGTAACTAAAGTTATAAGAGCTTTGCATGTTGAGATTAAGGATCAACCTGAGATGCAATATCTTTATAAAAATAACTTATTTTATACGTTGGCTTATTGTTTCAAAATATATATGGATTACAAATGGAAATCCAGGATACCCAAACATAATGAGCCGTTTAACAATCTGTTAATGCACTTAGATGAATGTAATGCAACATTCAATAATGTGACGCCACCATTTAACGAAAAAGATTTAGAAAATATTAATGGATTATTAATGGTGTTACAGCGCAGATTTAACTTTTATGATTCACCCCCTTCAGATCCGAAGTATTGGAGAAAATCATGCACATCTACCTGGCAGATATCAAAGCGCTTAAATCCAGGTCAAAGAAACGATATTTTAGAATTGGTAGGCAAAGTTTATGAAGACTTCGATAAAATTCGCGCAAATTCGGCGTACACAGTACCTGATGCAGATGATCTCAATAAAATTAGAGAACCTTTAATACAGCTAGTCAAGAAATTTAATGAACAGGCAAGCAAACCTACAAGTCTGTCCGAATCAAAAGTTGTGTCTAATCCAACTCCAGGAAACGTACCTCCATCTTCAGCAGACAAACCTATAAGTGCACCCAAATCAAAAGTTGCAGCTCACCGTGCCTTACCTTCAGTGCAACAGCAGTCCGGTCACAGAGTATTATTTATCGGAATTATGGCCCCTCCATCAATTCAAGATCAAAAGGTTGATGGTAGCTCGTCAAACTCAAGTAAACCTAAATCTAAGTGTGCTATTTCGTAACGCGGATCCCGGACAAACAAAAAGCGTTTTCCGGGATAACGATCTTCTGATATAAGCATAATAAAAAGCATTATGCTTATATCGAATTCACGTTAATTAAGAAATCCTACACTTTGATACAGGCGCCGGACTTGCATCTAATTCAATCTTAAATCCGCGTAATTGAGGGACTTCGACAGAAGTATTGATCGTAAAAGTCAATGGCATTAGAGGAAGTGGGACGGGATAGTTGCAAGAGAAAAAAGTTAAAAGAGGTTTTAATTTTAACCGGCAACCATAAAAGGGATTCTTTTCATCTTCATCTTCCATGATAATCTCAATAGCATTATTTTCTAGTTCTTGGGCAACTTCTTGTATTGAAAGATTTGTTGGCAGGGGAAATAGGACTTGTTTAGCTCCTATTTCATAATGTGTAATTTCGGTCTTTGTATGTTTTGCACAAGCTTCTTTAGCCATCACATATCTGCCACTGTTATCTTCCATAATATCGTTGGCTACATCTTTAAGCCATACTCTTATGTTATTCGACTTATCAAGTGCGGTGTAAAGTGGTTTTTTTCCATGATTAAATTTTCTTTTTAACATTTTTATTTTCCTATTATTATTCTAATGAAATTAGAGTTTTCGACCCATCAAAACATGTTTTTCCAAAAGCTCCAATTGTGAGCGCATCGTTTCTAATTGATCAAGCAAATCTATCGCCAATGCAGCGCCAGGGAGATTCACTTCTAAATCGTTTTGTAAACGTTTTATCACCTGTATTCTATGCATATGATTGGGATTAAAACGCCATACTTCAATAGAAATGCCTTCTGGCTCAAGGGCGCCATATTCAATTAATTCCTGGATGAATTCATGTGTTACATGACACACTTCACAGAGTTCATCTAAGCTTAGCTCTGATTGAGCTTCCATACTTAACACAGTGATATCTTTGCCAGCCATCCTAAGCTTCCCTCAAAACAAATGTTCCCTCGGATTAAATGGAATATCTTTTGCCATCTTTTCATATAATGCACGTTCAGTTTCTGTTTTTGCCGGCGGCGTTACAATTTGCAGCATCACATATTGATCACCTGGCATAGGTTTAGCAGGCAAACCGCGGCCTTTTAGGCGAAGTTTTTGCCCTGCTTGGGAGCCTGGGGTAATTTTCAAATCCACCGAGCCGCCCAAGGTGGGTACTTGAATTTTTGCGCCTAATGCAGCTTCCCACGGTGTAATAGGCAAGGTCAAATAAACATCCTTGCCTTGTAAGGTATAAAGTTTATGCGGTGCAATATCAATTTCTAAATAAAGATCACCCGCTGGAGCTTGACCAATACCAGGCGCACCCTGGTTGGTTAAACGCATTTGCTGGCCCGATATAATACCTTGGGGAATTTTAATTTTTAAGGTGCGTGTTTTGTGATGCATGCGGCCATGAGCATCCATTTCGGGGACTTGCAAATGAATGGTTTTATCACCCCCACGGAAAGCTTCTTCCAAGGGAATACTGATTTTTGCATGTTCATCACGCCCACGTTGCCTGAAAGGTCGTTGATGATGAAAACCGCCTTGCCGCGGATGGCCTCGGCCGCCAAAAATAGACTCGAAGAAATCGCTAAATCCACCCAAATTTTCTTCGCCGCCGCCAAAATCAAAACCTTGCCAATTAGGCGGCGGTCTAAATTCCTGACCGCTTTGCCATTGACTGCCTAACTGATCGTATGCCGCGCGTTTTTTGCTGTCTTTGAGGACTTCATAGGCCTCTTGAACGGCTTTGAACTGTTCTTCAGCATTCGCTTCTTTACTGACATCGGGATGATATTTGCGCGCTAATTTGCGATAAGCTTTCGTCACCTGCTCGGTGGTGGCATCACGCGCAACGCCTAATGTTTTATAATAATCTTTATATTCCATGCATCACTCTGGTAAACGGACGACTAATACATCGCATTTTGCGCCGTGTAAAATAGCATTTGCGGTAGAACCTAACAACAACGATAAACCATGACGACCATGACTGCCGCAGATGATGAGATCTACGCCTATGTTTGCCGCAACTTCTTGAATTTTTGATTTAGTAGGGCCTACTTCAACAAATTGGTCTTTTTTATCGACCACTAATTCAGTACCTAGTTTTGCTAATGCAACACGTGATTCTTCGATTAACTGGCCTTCGATATCTTCTATACCCAAATAGGCATAGCTATAACCTGGCATAGGTTCGACGACATGGATCAAACTTAATTTGGCATTGGTATAGCCGCGCATAGCACGCACTTTGGTGATAAGAAAGTCTGATTCGTCCGATAAATCCGTTGCAAACAAAATATGCTTATACATGATTTTCCTTCCTTCTATTGGTATTTAAACCGTGGCAGTCGCCTTTTTGAAAATGATATGGCCTTTTTCAAAGCCAACATTCACACTGTCGCCAGGTGCAAATTTACCTGACAAAATATCTTGTGCTAATGGATTTTCAACATGTTGTTGAATGGCACGTTTCAAAGGCCTTGCTCCGTAAACAGGATCATAACCGGTCACCGCCAAATAATCCAATGCTTCACGATCTATATTCAAGCCAATGTCTTTCTCGGCTAAACGCGCGCGCAATCGATGCAGTTGGATATCAGCAATGGCTTTAATCTGTTTCTCATCCAGCGGATGAAACACGACCGTTTCATCAATACGATTCATAAATTCAGGCCTAAAGTGTTTGCCAACCACCCCTAAAACGGCTTCTTTCATAGCAAAATAATCACCGGTTTTGGCAATTTCTTGGATTAGATCTGAACCCAAATTAGATGTCATCACTATCACAGTATTGCGAAAATCCACGGTGCGGCCATGACTATCAGTTAAACGGCCATCATCTAACACTTGTAATAAAATATTAAAAACATCAGGGTGCGCTTTTTCCACTTCATCTAATAAAATGACTGAATAAGGTTTACGTCGGACGAGCTCTGTTAAATACCCGCCTTCTTCGTAACCCACATACCCTGGAGGTGCGCCAACAAGACGTGCTACTGCATGTTTTTCCATAAACTCTGACATATCAATACGAATCATCGCTTCTTCGGTATCAAATAAAAAACTTGCCAAAGCTTTGCATAACTCTGTTTTACCTACGCCGGTTGGGCCTAAAAATAAAAATGAACCGATAGGCTTATTAGCATCGGACAAGCCTGCACGCGAGCGTCGAATGGCATTACACACTGCAGAAACTGCCTGGCTTTGCCCTATAATGCGTTTATGCAGCGCATCTTCCATATGTAAAAGTTTTTCTTTTTCACTTTCCATCATTTTGGAAACAGGAATATGGGTCCACTTCGATACCACTTCGGCAATTTCTTCCGCAGTCACTTTGCTGCGCAACAATTGCGGTGTTTCCTGCTCTGCTTTAGTGGCTGCTTCCAATTGTTTTTCTAATTCTGGAATGCGGCCATATTGTAATTCGGCCATGCGAGTTAAATTGCCGGCACGCCGCGCTGTTTCAAACTCCTGGCGCGCATTTTCTAAGTCTTCTTTAATGGTTGTCGCACCTTGTAACGCTGCTTTTTCATTTTTCCAAATATCTTCTAAGCGGTTGGATTCTGTTTCTAATTTCTTGAGTTCTTCTTCAAGTTTGACTAAACGTTTTTTTGAGCCTTCATCCGATTCTTTTTTCAAAGCTTCGCGTTCAATCTTAAGTTGCACAATTTTACGGTCTAAATGATCGAGCTCTTCAGGTTTAGAATCAATTTCCATGCGAATATTACTTGCAGCCTCATCAATTAAATCGATGGCTTTATCAGGTAATTGTCGATCGGAAATATAGCGATGTGATAAGGTAGCCGCCGCGACCAACGCAGAATCAGTAATTTCTACGCCATGGTGCAATTCATATCTTTCTTTCAAGCCGCGTAAAATCGCAATGGTATCAGCGACTGAAGGTTCATCGACTAAAATGCGCTGAAACCTGCGTTCTAAGGCTGCATCTTTTTCGATATATTTGCGATATTCATCTAAAGTAGTAGCACCTACGC
>CAYVRW010000019.1:0-28366 GCA_964453575.1 uncultured Coxiellaceae bacterium
TTGGTGCTCGGCATTATGGTGGGCACGTCGCTGCACTCCTTTGCCCACCCTACAGCCTTACTGAAGAAAGTCTAATTGAAGTTATAAACCAAACCTGCAAGAAGCTGGTCATCACGCTTATTTACATTAGAGACACTTATGTATTCGGCGCGAACATCCCACTTTTTTGATATCTTAGTTTGCAAACCTAAACCCAATTGGTTGCCAAATTGAATAGTATTGTTAGAATAACTAGGATGATTAGCTTGTAAACCTAAGCGTCCATAAACCATAGTGCTAGGTGATAACATAAGACCCGGAATAACACTACCACCTAATGCATAATTGGTTGGGTTACTGGCAATATCAAAATTTAATTCCCCGCCTAAATAAAATTTATTAAAAGTATAACCATATCCCCCAAAAACTTTTCCGATAGCGCCTGCCTTAGCACCTGTGTATTGTGAGTATCCTATATCATGAACACCCACACTGCCACCTATATAAGATTTTCCATCTGCAAAAGCAGCTTTTGATGCAATTGCCAAAATAAAAAATGAAAGTATTGTTTTTTTAAACATAAAGAAACCTCGTTTTATTTTTTAATTGGCGAAGCACTCACCTCGCCAATCTTTTATATGAAAAAACTATGACTTCTTTGAATTATCCACTTCGTAAAAACAAGAAGCTGTTGCATAAGATGTTTTATATTCAGTATCATTTATTTTTATGTTACCCCACGCATCAGCATGATAGACAACATGTGATTCATCTGGGCTCTGATCTTGTCCTTTGTTAGTAAAAGTAACAGTTTGACCTCCACCAAAAGTATTAGACATTCTGTATGCCCCTTGATCAGTAAATTCAAACCAGCTTTTATAGATATGTGATAATTTACAGACGATTTTTTCTTGTGGATTTCCATTCATATCATAATTAAATTTTAAACCGGTATGTTCTTTAGAAAGAATAGCTTCATCGTAGAAAGGGAGATTAACTTGTTTTGCTGGAAGAGATTGACTTGCTACTGCATTAAATGAAACAAATGCCAAGGGAACCATTAAATAATTTATGCTTTTCATGCTGTTATTTCCTTAATTTAGTTGAAAAATTTATGTTTCATATAAGTATGTTGTATTTAAATATCACCTCCTAAATAACACAATTGATGAATTTTTTTCTTCTTGTTGGCTATATTCCAAAATATCTCCAGGCTCACAGGCTAAATATTGACAAATAGCTTCCAATGTCGCAAATCGGATGGCTTTTGCTTTGCCTGTTTTTAAAATAGAAAGATTTTGTTCAGTAATGCCAATGGCTTCCGCAAGTTCTTTCGAACGAATTTTACGTTTCGCAAGCATTACATCTAAATTTACGATAATAGGCATAATTTAGGCCTCAACTTAAATGGTCAGTTTCTGTTCGTTAAGTAATTTACATCCTTCCGCCATGATCCATGAAGCAAGAATAATAATTAATGCAGTAAGGATAAGCCCAATATTCCAGTCTGTTAGATATATTTGTGCTAAACGTGATCCTGGGGGATTATCCCATGTAAGAATAAATCCTAGTAAAAACTCAGATATCGGATTAATGAATTGAAGAATCAGCAATGAATAACCTGCATTTTTAATATATCTAACATTTTCTTCTGAAAAAAATATCAAGTTTTCATATAAACGTAATAATTTTATCAAGAAATAAAGCGTTAACAACTTAAACAGGGTAGGAATACTCGTTACAAAAAAACCAGCAATTTTAGCATTTAAATTAAGTGCATGCTTTACATAACCTAGATAGCTATAAGGTATCACATTGAATAAATTGTAAATATTGTATATCGGCGCATATATCCAACCCACAATTTGTGTAAAAATAAGTCCGATAAAAATTGCCTGAAATAATAGTCTAAAAATTAAGCTAACATTGGTTATTTTGTTCATCACCCATATTCTCCATTGATTTATGGGTGAGTAAGATATTATAAAAATTATCGTTTTGCAATAATTAATTAATGTTTGTTAAATGCGCATCTTGTTCATTTGCATTTCATCAGGTTGTAATGTTGGTGCAGAAATAATAAGGTCTAATATTTCTATAGGTATGTAATTAAAATTACCGCCAATGTTATCTGCTTTCGTTCGAGTGCATGATTCACGAATGGATGTCTTAAATGTATCAAAATCTTCAGCAGGCATATCCTCTATATCTACATCCTCAGGTATGACAAGGCATTTAACATCAGGATCCGCCGCATTATCTAGTAACAATTGAAACAATTCTTTTCCTTTTTCAATAGATGGTTCAGCATTAACTATGCACTGCACACGAATAGCTCGCACTGCCTTCCATAAACATGTTACCTGCGAAATCTCGCCATAGGGATCAACAAAAAGTATCCTATCATTGACACCTGCGCCAAACTCAATGAGTAATTTGGCAGTAGATAAACTTAAACAACCGCATGCAATAGATAATAATTTATTTAATGATTCTTTATCTAATTTTGCATGATTAAGCATACCGCGGGCTAAAATGGGCAAATCCAGTTTAAATAAAGCGTATGTCATTATTTCAGAAAATTTATCTAATTTACCTGAATACTCTTGGTTACCTTCTACGATTTTTTTCGCTGCTTCACGTATTTTGGTTTCATCGATATCAGGAAACCGTTGTTTATATTCTTCGTATTTATTAAGAAAATCTTGAAAAGAACATATCAAACTTCCATCCAGTTTATACAACCTCTTATTAAATTTAGCTTTATGTTCAGCTATTTGGTCCAGAATAACTTCTAGAGAAATTTCTCGAGTTACAGGAGGTATGTGCGCAATTTCTCGTTCTTTTATTTCCTGTAAAAATAAAACGGCAGTTATATAGGTAATAAATTTTTCTCGCTCCCTCCAAGCATCTTCTGTTAAATCTCTATGCTTTTGTTCTGGATCTTTCATTTCCTTCCAGTGAGGTAAAAAAAATTCGGTTTTTAAAAGATTTTTCCATACGAATGGATGTGACAATAAATTTTTTGTTTCTTTGTTGACAGTAGTTGTATTGCGAATATCGGTGGATGAAAGAAAGGAGAAAGCATGTAGATTGCACGTTTTAGGTAATTGTTTAAGCATGGAATGTCCTTGTTATTACTTTTATAAAATGGCGATGCTGAATCGGCGACTACATCTCACAGTCCTAAAAAACCAGGAAGGAATAATGCACATAGTCAAAGGGAATGCCCTTTTTAATTATTATTTGGCGCGATCTTAATCGGAATAAATTTAAATGTAAATTATTTTTTTTGAATCAGAAGATAATTAAATTGATAGGCTTCTTATATCGTCTTCTTTTTCTTCCGTTTCTTCTGCAATAGAATATAAAGATCTATCCACCTCTAGTAATTTTGATTTAATAAAAAGGGAGTTTTGATGAATAGCCTCACGTAAGTACACAGAGGGTTTCATTTCTTCTGCCATGAGTAAATTTACTTCCTTTATGATATAGGAAGCAACTTGTTCAGACTTTAATTGTAAAGATTTAACCGACTCAATAACCATGTTAAATTTTTTAAATACATCATCAGGGTTTAATTTTATTTGTGATTTTATAAATTGATTTAATTCCGCAGCAGACTTTATATTTACCGAAATACCATGATAGTTAAACAACTCAAGTATCTTCGTGTACGTGTTAGTTGCAAGTCGTAACCTTGCCATCTCATCTTGCCGTTGCATAGTAAAAGCCCTCATTTGCGCATAAATAAATCAGCCATTATACCCAAAAAGTGTACAAAAAGATTAAAATAATCTTAAATATGTATAATTTTTTATTGATTTATTATTAATATTTAATATACTTCCGACCTGTAATTTAACAAAAGGTACGAAAAATGATCATTAAAAACACAAAACTACGAGTGGCTGCATTAAGTTTATTGGTTGTTATTTCAACAACAGCTTTTGCAGAATCAAAACCTTATTTTGGAGGACAATTGGGTTATGGAAAATCAGGAGCAGAAGATGGTTTAGATGGCTCAGGTTTAGCAGGAAGAGTATTTGCTGGTTATCAGTTTAATTCGTATTTCGCAACAGAATTAGGTTGGACAAGATTCCATAACGTTACAGACAATGTAATTATTTATGACGCATACGATTACCTAGACCTTGGTTATACTATGAAAACCAATGCTTTAGATTTAGTTGGAAAAGGTATCATTCCAGTGACTTCGAATATGGATATTTATGGAAAATTAGGTGTGGCTTACGTCATGCAAAGCCATAATTTGAAGATTGATAGTAGTTGGGGGGGTAGTGATAGCCTTCATGCTAATGAACATGCATGGCTTCCAACCGCAGGTGTAGGTGCGAGCTATCATTTTACTCCTAAACTTGCTGCAGATGTATCATACAATCGTATTCAACATGTGGGTGATACTACCGTTGGCAGTGCTGATTTTGTAGGTGCGGGTTTAACCTATTCTTTCAATTAATTGGTAATACCATAAGACGCAGTGGCCTGCGTCTTATGGATCTTGATTTAATTCACCAATGAAGGATCATGCATAATAATTAATGATGCATCTAATCTAGCTAAAAATTTCTTTAATCCCTCGGGTGCAGAAGGTGAGTTTGCTAAAACCCATACATCACGTGAATGCGCTTCTTTAATCAACTCATCAGTCTTTATTTCACCTATTTCATAAGCCGCTAAAGCAAGCCTCCAATCATTAAATTGAGCATAGTTAGCCTTCAAATAGGCAACAGCTGCTTTAGTTGCTAATTGCGTATTTAATCTATCATCGCGAGTTTTATTAATGACTAAGCCAAGATGTTTACCAGTCTCTGGAATAATTTGCCAAATACCCGCAGCTAACATCGGATTTTTACTTTGATCGAGCGGTTGATAACCTGACTCAACTAAAGGAATCACAAGTAAATCATTGGGAACAGATTCTTTTTTGAAAGTCGTTTGAATAATGGGTTGATATGTTTTCATTCTTTGCAAAGACGCACGCATAAAAGATCGCGCTTGTTCGCTGCCACGAATATTATTGATTTCATTAACAACTTCTGGTTTTACCTCAACCAAAAAGTTTTTATCGATATGTTTTTCTTGAACAATCGCTGCAACTTGTTTCATCGTAAGTGGGGATGTGTTACTTGTCCCATTAAATGCTGTTGCAGCGGTGATTGAAGTAAACAATAATAAAGCATAAGTAATAATCGTTGCTAATTTTCTTGATTGATGTGGTTTATAATTAAATAACATATTGATTCTCCTATAAAGAAATGATTTTGATAACTTATGGACGCCCAAAACTGCTTCTGGGACTTGATTTAAATAAACACCTGCTGCATTCATAAGACACTCTGCATAAACCACAGCGGGCATTGATTTATTTTTTAAAACGATAGCTTCATCGCATGACAACTCCTGTAATTCTTCCAATAATTTTGACCATAACCCTACAAATGGATTCCAAAAACAAATGGCTTTCATCATAGCCATCACATGTAACCAATGAGTGTCACCCTGACGAATATGTTGTAATTCATGCCGAATTGCTATGGTTAAATCGTTATTTCTTTCTAACATGGCATCAGGAAGACAAATGAAATGATTATTCAGATATCCCCAACAAAAAGGAATATTGCATTTTTTATTAAATAGTATGGAAATATTTTTTATTTTATGCTGACAAAATGATTCTTTTTGCAATTGATTTAGAACCATCATATTTTTGATATATTTTATGAAAGATATACCTATGCCTAATAATAAAGTATAGATTAAAATATCATAGATCGAAAAATGATATTCAGTTGAACTTATTTGTATGGGCATATCAACCGTTGATTTATGCGATAAAAATCCGGATGAAGCACTTCGTAAAATCGGTTCTATTTGAAAAGTAGAATGATATTGCGATGGCACCAAGGTTAAAAAACTTGGCATCAATAGAAAAATAATCACAGTGAAAATTAGAGAATAACGAGCGAATTTTAATCGTTGCCATTGTGTAGTACCGGATAAACTCAAGCTTATGCGTGAGATAACGTATGCAATACCGATGGCAGCATTAACTATGAGATAGGAATGTAAACTAATGAGTGAATTTAGCATTAACAAACCTCCTTCTTTTTAGTCTCTAATAATTTTTGTATAGCAGCTATTTCATCTTTAGATAAATGATTGTTATCCACTAAATAAGCTACTAATCCCATAGAATTTCCAGAAAAAATTTGATTTACCATTTTTTTGACTGAATAAGAGGCAAAAATTTCTTTGCTAAATGCAGGAATATAAGTATGTTGTTTTCCTTTTTTTTCAGCATGCAAAATATTTTTTTGCTGTAATATTCGCAAAATAGTGGATATGGAGGTATAGGCCAAACTTCTATGAGAAGGTAAATGCGCCATGACATCTCGCACGGTACCTTTGCCAATTTTCCACAAAATTTCCATCAATTCTAGCTCAACGGGTGTTAATGAGTGTTTTTCAGTCATATTTGAATCCATTGTTTAAGTTTAGGCGTATGATAACTAAAGATTTAGTTGGTGTCAACTAAATATTTAGTTGTTTTGGTTAATAAATCCTTAATATTCCATGTTTATAATGGCGAATATTTATACATTTATAGAGATATTGAATATGCCGACTCCTCTTTTTGAAGCATTGCAAGCAAGGCTTTATGGTGAAGCCGCCTGGTTACTCATAAGTAAAGTAGCTGATATCAATCAAGTGATAGATAAGCATTCAGGAGAAACTTATTTACATTGGGCCGTTAGAAATGCGGATGTTCAAACAGTCAAGTTTCTTTTGGAATATAAGGCGCAAGTTAGTATTAAAAATAAAAAGGGTAAAACACCCATACAATTAGCTTTGGAGCCGGTATTAAGAGCTTTCCATGAAGATGATAAAAAAATCAACCATCAATTTAAAGATATTCTCATTTTACTTATTAAATACGGTGCTGTTCTTCCCCCAAATTTACATAATCTAGGGGCCCTATTTGTAATGCAGCCTGATGTAAATGTTATTCAATTATATGATGAAAAAAATAAAGAATTTAAAGAATATTTTACTCGTCAAACAGTTCAGGACTCAAAAAAACATGCGGCCATATTATTTTTTGGCAAACATGATCATACGCCTGATTCACCATACTTTGGTTCGATGCAAAAATATTATGATAAAGATTGTTATGTTACAGAAAAATACTATGATGATCTTGCGCAAAAATTACTTATATTTCGAGCATTAATTTGCAATATCCTAGCTATTGAAAGACTTATAAAAGAAATAAAAGAACTATTATCTTCAGATCAAGAGATAAAACTTGTAATGATTACTGCCCATGGTAATGATTCCTTCATGCGGCTGGGGCCGAAGAATATTAGGAACCGCTACTCCTGTCTTGAAGGGGAAGATTATAAAAATAAATTTGTGATGACAAAAACATTTCCTTTAGTAAGTAAAGAAGGAACGATTGTGTTAAACGGTTGTTCTACAGCGGCAGGAATTGAGAACATTACCAAAAAATTATCTGAAATTGCTGAAGGAAGAATTGTATTTGGAGCGAATACTGGAATCAGTAAATATAAATATATTCATTTTTATAGTAAGGTTCCTGGAAAAAACAGTGTTCTATTACCATTTTTTGGTCATGAAAGAAGAAATTTTGTAAAAGCCTATAAAAATGGAGTGGTCGTTGCTGACTGTGATTGGGTTGATTCTCCAAGGGCTAAGTTGTAACTCAATTAAGATAATGATATTGTACGTTGCCATCGCGTTATTAATTCAGATGGTACGCTTGAGGGCTATGCCGGTGGTACTGTTAGGAAACAATAGTTATTAGATCATGAAAAAACATTTAAAAAGTGAATCTTTATAATTGTTTTTTAAGGTATAATTGTGCAAAATGCAAAGTCGGAATAACCCATTAAATAAGGATAAAAAATGTTACGAATGTTAAAATCTATACCAAGACCTATGGCACAACAATTTGCATCACGAAAATTTGATATGCACCATTCATTCCGATATTTTTCTTCAGTAAATCAACAGCGTCTCAATCAAGATTTAAAACATGCTATTACCAAAGACAATGAACCTATGGTAAGTTCATTATTATCACGAAATGCAAATCCAAATGAAATTTCCATAGAAAAAAGTACTGGTTCTCATAACAACGAAAAAACGATTATGGAAACTCCCTTACATTATATATTATCTAAATTAGAAAAATTTAAATGTATAAATGTACCTGAATTACAAAATAAATTTGTTAAAATGTTTCATAGTATATTAGAAAAAACAAATGTAGATACTTTAAATAAAACCTCAGAGAGTAATACAGTGATGCATCGGGCTGCATCAATAGGTGACAGTAATATTATATTGGCATTGTTGGCAAAGGGCCCTGATGTTAGAATTCTTAATAGACTTGATGAAACTGCATCAGATACTTACGTAAAATTTTTAGAATATCGTGATGAAATACCCGATCCGAAAGTCATAAAAGCATTTACTGACGCAATGGAAAAGCCAACTTCCGATTTATTACATAAGAACAGCTAAATCCAATGAATATATACCCATTACACCCCAAGATGCGATTTTTAACATCCCATCTGACATCGAATTTTAAATGTTCTTCAATCGAAAAAGCTCGAAATAGCGCGCTATTCCTGCGCTTTTTCTCATTCAGAACATTTAAACTTCTCGTCATCTGGGCGTTAAAATCTCGCATCTTGGGGTATAATGGGTATATAATACATACGACAGAAATAACGAAGACCGCCTTCGCGGCCTTCCTAACGCATTTCTATAATAAAACACAACCCCATGTATAAGGTCTCATATCAATATTTGGCATGTTTTCTTTAGGAAAAAATGCCTTAAGAAAGGTGTTTTCAGATATGGCTTTGGCAGGTACTTCGAAATACGCGACCGATTCACTAATCAAATTAGTTTTCGTAACTTCTGGGTCTCCATCTAAAGCACGACAATTTTGATGCTTTTCTTCATATCCAGCAAGCTTTTCTCGCTCACATTCAATAATAGGAGCAATACATCCACCTGCTTTCGGGCCTCGTTTTGATAATGATCTTGCATAGTGTAAAGCTTGTGCTTCATCGCTAAAAAGTTTGGCCATGGATTGCATGTGAAATTGTGTTAAAATAATTTCTTTACCAAACTTTCGTGGTTGTGCAAACAAAGAATGAGGGTCGGCGCTAGATATAGGATCAAGAACAATGTAATATTTCATTTTATTATATCCTTATTTTATTTAAATTATATTATGGGCTAGTTTATGAATGCTGCGTATCATAAATATATCTTGTTAATGATGCAAGGAATTTTATCATATGAATCCACTTAGCCAAGCTCTAGAATGGGCCATCAGCTATTTAAACAGTCAAAAAATACCTATTCTTAATCAAAAAAGAATTGTAGAAACATCTTATTCTGATGTTTATCAAATCGAAACAATACTGGAAACCTTTTATTTAAAACAAGTACCAGAATCACTGTCTTTAGAACCGAGAATGCTGGCATTTCTTCATGATCAAGGGTTCCAAAATATTCCTAAACTAGTTGCCCAACATAATACGCTGCATTGTTTTTTAATGACTTCAGCGGGTGAGATTTCATTGCGTCATTTTTTCAAAGAAAAAATTGATCTTACTATGCTTAAAGAAGGCATTACCACTTACACCAAGATCCAACGTTCATTAGAGGATAAAACTGAACAGTTACTCAAAATGGGCGTCCTTGATTGGCGGCTTAGTCAATTTGCTTCACTCTATGATCACCTAATACAACAAGAGGAATTATTAGTTTATGAAGGTTTAACAGCAGAAGAGATTGATAAATTACATCAACTATATCCAACATGCATAGCATTGTGTTCTGATTTATTGGCATACAAAATTCCTGAAACCATAAACCACTGTGATTTTCATGATAACAATATGCTGCTTGATCAGAAAACAGGAGCTATTAATATTATTGATTGGGGTGAAGTAGTGCTTACTCATCCGTTTTTGTCGCTCAGGGGTTGTCTGTGGAATATCACATACTTCCACAAAGTTAGCCAAAATGATCTTGATCAACTAAAATTGCAATGCATTACTCCTTGGCTTGATCTTTATGATACGAATGACTTGCTTCATCAATTTAACCTAGCGGAAAAACTCGGTGGAATTTTTGCAGCACTCGGATATGAACAAATATATCGTGCAACGCAAGATAAACCTAATTCAGTGCAACGGGAAAAAAGGGGGTCTATCGCGGGGTGTTTAAGGTCATTTTATAATAGCGTAGAATAAGAAGGTTTCATATCCGTATGAAACCTATATTTTCGTGATTTAAAGTCCAGCTGTACCCGCAAATCGAAAGTTAATTTCATCTTCCTGATTTTCTTCTTTCTTGTTCATGGAAGAACCTGCTGACTTCTGCCATAAACTAAACATATTATTTTTTATGGAATCAGCTACTTTTCCTAGACGATTTTCATGATAATGATCATACATGATATAACTCGTTGTTGCTGCTGCTAATAATAATTTATATTTATTGTTTGCTAGAAAACTCAGGATTTCAGCTGAAACTGATGCATTGTTAGGTGCTTCAGCAGCTTTTTCAATCGATGGAACAGAATTTTTTAACATATCAGGAATAGCAACGTAGGAACCAGAATCTGGATTCATGAGTATTTGTGGTTGTTTAGGAGATAAAAATGCGGTTTCCAAAGCATTGGCCATCTCTAACACCGGTGTATCCTTTGATTCTGCAACTTGTACTGTATGCATGAGCTCCACAGTCCAAAAAGCCCATTCCTTTAATTTTTCCCCATCTTTTATTTTTGCTATCATATCTAATATGACATCTTTTATATATTCTTCAATCTTTTTCGAATTACCCATTGATGATGAAGTAATAAAACTTTGTTCAAACTCTGGTATTATAACTTCAGGCTTAAGACATTTTGCTATAAGGTGGGCATAGGCACTAATATTTCTTTGTTTTAATGTTTCTAATCTTCCTAGTATATTACTTACATCTTCCACTGAAATTTGTTTACCGCTTGTTAATGTGTATAAGGACATTATTTGTTCCTCGTGTTGTTATTTATTAATTTAAAAGCAGTGGTTATTCTGCCATAGATTAGTGTCAATGCAAGTAAGAATTTTACGAAAAAAAGATAATAATTGACCAAAATTCAATCATAAATGAATCAATATTTAAAACGAATATCGCTCCCCAAGCGTTCTATGAGAGACCATATAAGTTCGTAACGATTTAACTTTTTCTATCAATGTATTTGAATGGATTTTTTCAGCAATAGCAATAAGCCAATCATAACATTTCCCTACGCCAATTTGATAAAAAAAATGGATGGTGGATAATTCTAAAATAATTTCTTTTAAATTAGCCTCACTCATTATATCAACAAACTTATTCAATCGTTCATCGATTTCATTATTAGAGATAGGTTTTCGTAGTGCTAATAAGGGTTGATGAGTAGTACAGTAGGTATTTTTATTTAAAAAAATGGATTCCACCGTTTCATTTTCGGGAAGTTGAAAATCTAAGCAAAGAAAAACGCGGCTTTCTTTAGAAAAGTTAGCTGCAGCATGTACGATGGCTGCATTTAAAATCCATATTTCGCCTTTTTGCATTTGAAATACATTATATTCATCAGAGTGAAATGCTTGATTATTATTTTCAAGCGGAATAAAAATACGTACATATCGTGATTTATCATGTTCTAATTCAACAAAATCTTTGTGAGGAATTACTATACCATCAATAAGATTTCTTGTTCTCACCATTCTTAAATAAGTTAAATTAAAATTATCTTCAATTAACTTAGTAATATAAGGAACTTTTTCCCATAAGCTAGTGCGAATACCTGGAAATTCTGAATCTTGATATTTGGTATTTTTATAATCGCCATTAGCATTCATTAAACTGTTATTAAGCCATGTTCCTGTGCCAAATTCGGAATACTCTTCTTCAATGACGGGAAATTGACTTATGGCAAATAAATCTTTTGCCATTTTTTGGCTTTCTATCTCAATCTTACCTATAATTCTAGAACTCATGTTATCTCTCCAATCGTTTTGCATGCAGTGTTATTTTTTTCGATATATTAGGACATAATTGAATAGAGTTTCATATCCGTATTAAATACGGATATGGAATTGCTAATGGGTTTTGATGATTTATTACAGACTATAATTTATACGATTATAAGCTCTCTCAATGAACTCACAAATTTTCCATGCTGATATGACAAAATTGTTGATTTGCCGCATGCATCTATCAAACGATGTCCTGCTAATGCTCCATAGACATGCCACAAAGAACGGGCAAATTCAAAGGCTTTCAATAAATTTTCTTTAGATTCAAAAGCCATATAATTATGTAGACATGCGTCTTTTATTTTTAAATAAGCACTATTATCTTTTTTGAGCCCATGATGTTTCTCCATTTGTTGTAAACCATTTAACAATGAGAAAAAGGGGTGCGAAATGACTATTTCACCCAAATCAACGGTTGTAAGGTTCTGAGATGCATCTATCAGTGTGTTGTTATCATTAAAATCAGGCTGAACAATGGATTGCTTGATGGCATAAGCTGATAATTCATGACATAAACCAGTCACTTTGGGAACCAACTTTTCTAATGCTATGATTTCATTTTCTAATAATCCATCTTCTATTAATAAATCTTTTTTTGTAAGTAATTGTGCGAATAAATCAGGTAGTTTATTTAATCGCCAATCGGGAACCCCCATTTCAATAAAAGCATTAACATGATCCGCAACTGATAACTGCATAGACGTGAATTGATCGATGGCCTTACAAAATAATGCTGCATTGAATTGTTTTTTTAATATTTCTCGCAAGGGTCTGCCTGCATCTTTCATTAAAAAACAATCTAATGCAGCGTTGTGTGCAATAACTTCGGGAACAGAAGCATGAAATTGATCGCGCAGCATCTTAAGAATGTTAGCTTCTATGGCAAGTAAATGCGGGGTATGTTTTAAATAAATATAACCTGCCGATGTCGCAAATCGGACTACATAAGACCAAGGTGTGTTTTGCACCTTTTCAGGCAAATTATTTTTTAACATATACCCATGAGATGAAAGATAATGATAACCCCAGTGGATGATGGCTTTATGCAGGTCATTGTTTTCCATAAGAAGAATCCAAAGTGTTTATGCTATTTTGAATTAAAAAAGATTAGGGGGAAAGTAACAACTGAAAAATTATTTATACTTGACTATATTAAAAAGGCTAGTAAGCTATGCGCCTCAAATCTACTATTTCTGCATAATGCATTCCTTCTCCCGTTTCTTTCAATATTCAGTAGTCACATTTTCCTTTTTAATGATACAATGGAGCTAACAAATGGATAAAAATTATGCAAAAGACTTATTTCACCTTCAATCTGAACTTATTGATACAAAGGTAGATATGGCAACGAGCAAAGCAATTGATCGAGTTATTGAAAAAATAAATGATTTTCGTGCCGAATTTCATGATTTTCGTCATGAAGTCAATGATCGATTTAATGCGGTGAATGACCGATTCAATGCAATAGATAAGCGCGTTGTTGCTATTGAAACTAAATTAGGTATGGTAGCGGAAGCCAAAAAAGACATGTCCAATAGAGTACTCGATTATACTTTTAAAGCTGGATGGGGATTTTTAACATTCTTTTTTGCATATCTCATTGTAAAATTCCATATTTTTGTCACCTAAAATACCTTTCGGGTTTTTTCAGGTAGTATTACAATTTAATAAATTTAAGAGGAGTTATCCATGAGCAGTACTAGAAAAATACAATCCAAATTTGAGAAGAGACTGCAACAATTTAACACAGACCTTCAGGAAAATCATAAAACAGCATTAGTAAATCAATGTGGTGAGGAGCCTTATCCTTATTTAGAATGGTGTCTTAGCGCATCATTTTCTAGGGATGCCGTCCATGAGTTTATACGCGATAAACCCGCAACACCCGCACAATTTGAACGATGTATTGAGGAAAGAGTGAAAAATTATACTGCAGCGAAAGATAGATATCAACAATGTATCTCGCCACTCGTGGCACAGTTTAATCAGGACAAAGAAAATTTAGAAGCATTAGGAAAAACGGCCAGAGAAACCTGTATAAAACTGACAAACACGAATATCTAAACCTCCTTGCGTAAAATGATACGTTTCTAAGGTTGCATGTTTCAGATGGTTACAAAATTGTGACCACGCGTCTTCGCTTGGGCAAAGGATAAGTCCAAGCAGATTCGTGCGGTGATTAGCAATGCCATTAATCTTTTTTGCAATGTTCTTATATAAAATCGAGGTATCTGAATTTTTTGCCAATCGAATTCCGTAAGGTGGATTTAACATGATAACTATATCACCTGCATAGCTATCATCATTTTTAAAAAAATCAACCATACGCGGTGATAACGTTATAGCAGGAAAATGGTGTTTTATTAATTGATGATTAAATCGTTGACTATTATGTGCAAGCGATTCGTTTGCATTCACTGAATTATCCATGCAGTAAATAGTCAAATCGTTTAATGCCAGCGTACAATGATCATTTGCTTTTTGCATAATTTGAGTAACATATTCTTTTTTATAAAAAGACATTTTCTGTATGGCATAGTCACGCTCAAAACATGTTAATGGAATATGAAAATGATTCAGTAGGTATTCAAAAGCAAAGGTACCTGTGCCTGAAAAAGGAATGAGAATATTTTTAGGAGAGAATAACGGATGAATCTTTTTGGCAAAGTCTAAGGCTTTTTGTATACAGCATGCGGCAAAATCTTCTCTCAAAGGCGCGTTTGCGTTGAATGTTTCTCTGTAACCGCGTTTATAAAGTGGATCACCCGCAAGAGAAATACTGATCGTGAGTTTGTCTTTATAAAGGTCTGCATAAATACATGTAGTTTCTCCATCATTTACTATTTCAGCTGCATACGGATGAATAATGTTGCTTAGAATATCTTTAAGAGCCCCCTCGTGAAAGGCTTGGCTTCCAACAGAATTTACTTTAATTTTAACTGACATGGATTTATTAATATAAATCGACCATGGAACGGAATGGCAAGCTTTTTCGTAAGCTTTTTTTCCTATGGTTTTTTCATTATAAATGATTAAACGTATATCGGATAAACATTTGCTTCGTAATAGCAGTTCTGTAATGGCAAAAAAATAAATACGTTGAATACGAATCTCTGTTTTTAATAAGAGAATTTCACCTTTAAATGGTTTGGCTGCCCAAAGGTTTTCTAAAATAGCTTTTGTTTCATGAAATGCAACCTCACCAAAACCTGGCGGATAAATGACTTTGAGGGTTTGCGGTTTTTGAAGTAATTTTTTAATCTTAAAATACCTTATTAATAGAAAACATTATTATATTTAATGTAAATACCACGAAACTAGGGTGCCCTGGTAAATGATTTAGTAGCCGGTTTTTCTTCTTCTGTAGTAATCGAAGAAGTATTTGATATATAACTTGTCACAAGTTTATTTACATCTGGATATAACCCTACCGAATCAAGTTGATTTGTTACTTCCTGACGATAATGTATCATTTCTTTCAAATCTATGTGTAAAAATTTACTCTGATTCTGTTTATCACTCATTATCAAAGCAACCTGACCATTTGGGCAAACCTTCACGTTCCATGCTCTTAATGCCAAATCTTCTAAATCAACGGGTTTCATTACTCGATTTTTTATGTTAAATAAAAATAGTTTCTCACCAAGAGGATGAATGATGAGATGTTCTCCATCAGGTAAAGGAATAACATTATGAGTCCAAAATCCGTTTTTAAAAGTTGCATCATCACAAGTCACATCATTATGCCAACTCCATTGATCTACACACTTACCATCTTGCCATATTTGAAAATGATTACCAGATTCGTGATAAGTCAATATTCTTCCATCGGATAGTCCAACAAAATGGCCCGAAGCTGCGCTACTTGAGGAACGTTGTACTTCAGGATATAGTGTATCTATGTGAGTAAATCGAATGGGTGAGCCGGGGTCTCTTTTAAACAGTAGAACTTGAAAACAGGAGGTATTATGTCCATACACTTGGCATGCAAATAGGCCATTAGGTAATTCCTTAAAAGCGCCTATACTTCCTATACCTGCTGCAGATGCTTCTTCAGGAACAGTCAATATAGAACTTGCAGGCTGATTAAATGTCATAGTTGATAAGTCATGAACCATGATAACATACGGACCGCCAAATCGGTTGTCTTTATCGGCACAGGAAAGTGTCGCAAATTGTTGTTTTCCTAAGTAAACTCCATTATAAAAATCTAATTTGTGAATATTTAATTCAGCTTCTAATGTTTTGTCACTCTGCAGTGTAGAGGCATTAACAACATATTGATAGTCGCTATAATCGCATTTGATCAATATCCATTCATTTGACATGCATATAAATCGTGGATAACCACAAGATTCTAATCGACGGCTAGCCACTTGAGTTTTGTTAATAGGATCATAAAGCACGAGATTTACAGGATCGTTCAACTCTCTAAGGGTTCCTCCAGACAGAATCAATCCATTTGGTAATGTCATCAAATTACTGACTGCATCAGATTGAAGTGGCTGTTGCATAAGAATAGAAGGTTTGTCATTTTCTACATGTCTAAAAAAATTAAAAAATCGAGAGAGCATAGATAATCCTTATTTTTTTTATAAATTTTTGGTTTGAATATTATTATAAAATACCGACGCGGGTGATTTTAGATTATTAACCATTAGATTTCCATTATTATCCTTCTATTTCGTAGTATTTTTGGTATAAAAACATAACAAATTTTGTTGCAGAAATGTACTTTTTTAAAGTTGTGGTATCTTACTAAATTTAAGAGAGCAAAAAAACATTGAAACTTTTAAGACGAAATACCAAAATTAACGCCACTAAAAAGCTCATCGTCATATGAGTTCACCCGAACCAAATTGTTCTTTTGGAGCATCTTTAAATTTTGGCAGATTATCATTGAAATTAACAATTCTATTTACATACCAAATATGCCTAACCGGTTTAAAAGATTCGGGCATCGAATCTGGCAAATGAAAATTATTGACATTAATACCAATGCCTGCCTGTTTATTCGGATCAAGAGAAATGCCATAAATAAGACTATGACATGTTCTACAAAGCAACAGTTTTGCATTGTTTCTAACAATTTCACCAAGGTTATCAATTCCTGAGATTATATGAAAACGTGATGTTAAATATCCCGCTGTCCAACCATAACCTTGTTTATCTGCTTCACGTTTTGAGGTTGATGCTACTTCACGACATTTATTACAATGACAATATTGAGTGAACAATGGATCGCCATCGCAATAAAATTTGACTACGCCACAATAACATTCACCTAATCTTTTAGACATACGATAGCACCTAGTGATTTTTAGATCGATAACTTAAAAATTTTGGGAACATATAGCAACATCCAAGCACACCTATAATACATAATATGCCGCCTGATACAATAGAAAATGTCACGCCAAATGCAGCAGCCACTAAGCCGGCTTCTGTATCACCTAATTTGGGCCCGCTTAAATAACTAATCATTTCAATTCCTGCTAAACGTCCTCGATAATCATTAGGAATAGTGTCATTCCATATAATGCTGCGAAATATGCCGCTGATCGCATCAAAGGCGCCTGCAAATGCTAGGAATAATAAAGCAACCCATAGATTTGAAGCTAGACCAAAGAAAATGATAGAAACGCCCCATAAACCTGCTGAAATAGCAACAGCTCTACCATGATAGGTAATATGTTTTGTCCAACCGCTCATAAGTGAGAGCAGAAATGCTCCAGCTGCTGGCGCCGCATAAAGTAACCCTAAAACTTTAGCACCGCCGTGAGCGTGCGCAATCGCGGGAAATAATGCATTAGGCATACCAAAAATCATTGCAAAAAAATCGACAAAATAAGTACCCATAAGTTCTTGGCGTGATTTTGCATAACGCAACCCTGACACCAATGCAGCCATAGTAGATTGATCATGCAGCCATTTTGGATAGGGAATATCAGACATTAAAATGATTGTTACTAATGAAATAAAAAAAGTAGTCAAATCGATGAGATAAGTAATAGTGATTCCGAAATTTGCAATGATTAAGCCACCTACAGCAGGCCCTGCTATCATGGTTAAACTCATAGCGGAAATGAGTAATGCACTGGCTGTGGGAAAATCCTCTTTAGCTATAATTTGCTGTCTAATACTGTCTAATGCAGGACGATGCAAGCCGGTCAATGCTGACATTACCGTAGCAACAACAAACAATACCCATATTTTCGGTTGAGGAAGATTGGCATTTAATGCAAGTAAAATACAGCCAATTGCAAGTATAGTTTCTGTAAAAAGTAATAAATAACGTCTATGATACCGATCAGCAAAAACTCCCCCAATAAGTGCAGTAAACAACAAAGGTAACAGTTGCGAAAGACTCAATAAACCAACCATAAGTGTTGAATGGGTTAATTGATATATTTGATAAGGAAGTACGACACTGGTAATCATAGTCCCGAAAAATGAAATCGTTTGACCTACGAATAAAAGTCTGAAGTTTTTGTTTCGCTTTAAAATGGCATAATCAAGAATAAATTTCATTGGGGTTGTTTCGCTATCATTACTTGTATAATTATATACAACGTATATAAAGAAGCATACTTTCTTTTTTAATGATACAATGAAGTATATAATTTACACAAGTCATTTATTATGATTAATATTAAAGATGAAATTTTAGCAGCTGAAAAACGAATACGCTCCCATGTTAGAGAAACGCAACTTGATTATTCAGCTGCACTCAGCCGCGAAACGAAAACCAATGTCTTCCTAAAATGTGAAAACCTGCAATATACCGGCTCTTTTAAAGTACGAGGTGCAATCAATAAATTATTGAGCCTATCATCATCGCAAAAAGAGCAGGGGATAGTCACTGCTTCATCAGGCAATCATGGAGCAGCCGTTGCATTTGGTTTAAATAAATTAAATATTCACGGCAAAGTTTTTGTGCCAAAGAATGCTTCTTCTACCAAAGTAGATAACATCAAGAATTACGATGTACCTTTAGAATTTTATGGCTCAGACTGCATGCAGACTGAACTATATGCGATTGAATATGCAAAGCAACATCATATGATTTATCTGTCTCCCTACAATGATCTGCAAGTCATTGGTGGGCAGGGCACGATAGGATTAGAACTTATTAATCAACTTAAGCAAATTGATGCTGTATTTGTTGCCATTGGGGGAGGCGGCTTAATTTCAGGAATTGCAGGATTTATTAAAACAGTTTCACCAAAAACAAAAATCATCGGCTGCCTACCAAAAAATTCCCCTGTGATGGCAGAATCGATTAAGGCAGGACAAATCATTGATATGGAAACCTTGCCCACACTTTCCGATGCAACCGCAGGCGGCATCGAACCTGGCTCTATGACTTTTGAAATGTGTCAGCAATTTGTTGATGATTATATATTGGTTTCTGAAGATGAAATCAAACATGCCATTATTACCTTATTAAAAACACAGCATTTGTTAGTTGAGGGCGCATCAGGCGTTGCACTGGCTGCATTTTTACAAAATTCAAAGCAATATCAACATAAAAATGTTGTCGTTGTTTTAAGCGGTGCAAATATTAGTTTAGAAACTTTAATCAAAATAATACCTCATCCCAAACTGAGGGATTAGCCCATATACTGATAAAGAATATGCGTTCGAAGAGTTAGCCCCGCCACTGTATAAAGTCATATGAGTAGGAGTGAAATAAATAAATTCAGCAAATAAGGCAACTTTATTGTCTCGTTTTGTATAATACTCCATCCCGCCACCGTACAAAAAAGATAACTGTTTTCTATTAAAATATTGAGCTGTGCTATAGATGCGATCACCAATGGAATTTTCGCTCAACCCAAGAAGTCCATATCCCACAAAATGAGGAGTTAAATGAAAACCAAATTTCTGCTTTAGTGCCATATAATAGGAAGCACTCACGAAATGTTTAACCTTCTGATAAACGATATTGCCATCAGCATCAGAAAAGCCGCCAATATCGAACTCGGAAGCCAGCATGTATTTATTTAAGCAAAATTTATAACCTGCGTTAATTGCTATACCATTAGCAAGGACGTTTAGCTTTGATGAACCAAGCTTGATATAATTAGAATCTACCGTATGATAAGGAAGAGGGTGAAGCAATACGGCACCGCCAGTATACCAACTGGCATAAATGCGAAACGGGAGTACACAAAAAACAATTAACAGTAAAATGATACGCAATTAATAACTTTCCTTGTTAAAAAATGGGTATATATTAAATCATTTATAAAAATAAGGCTATTGATCTAATGAATTTAAATGCATCTTTTATCAATAACATACATTCTATTTATGGTGAAGAAGGCAAAACATGGCTTAGTAATCTTTCAGCCCACTTAGCAAGGTTATCTGCACAATGGAATTTCCAAATGATCCAACCAGTGAAGGATATGACTTATAATTTTGTTGCCGTAGTGAAATTGCCATCAGGGCTGGCTGTACTTAAAACAGCTCCTCTTGCAGCTAAATTAATAGCGGAAGCGGAATGGTTAAATGCGCATAAAAAAAGTGTGCCATTGATATTTCATATAGATAAAAAAAATAATGCATACCTCATGGAAAAAATTGAGCCTGGAAATTCTATAAAATCTCTTGTGAAAGCGGGAAACGATGAACAAGCAACCCGAATAATTGCACAAGTTATTTTGGATTTGCAATCCACTGATACCTTACATCAAATGAATTATCAGCATATTTCAGAGCATGCTTCCTCTTTTGCTTTTTTACGAGGGCACGTTGATGCAAGCATCATTGACAACGCTGAACTTATTTTCAAGGAGCTTTGCGCTGATTCTTCTAATGATATTATTTTACACGGTGATCTGCATCACGATAATATTTTACAAGGTAATAATTCTTGGAGTGTGATTGATCCTCATGGATACATTGGTGACCCTTGTGCTGAAATAGGACCCATGATTTTTAATCCTTTTGACTGTTTTCCTAAGCATTCATCAATGCAAAATATCATTGAAACTCGTTTAAATATACTCGCCGAAATGTTGCCTTTTGATTTAGAACGGATTAAAGCTTGGGCGTTTTGTTTGAGTTTAAGATCAGCTGCGTGGGATGTTGAGGGTTTTAACAAACCTAATGATCATACGATAGAAATCGCGAAGATTTTATACGATATTTTGTAAAAAAAAAGTTGAGGTGTTTTATTTTTTGTTTAATTGATGAAGTATGACAGTATTACCTTCAGAATCGAGTATAACGGCCATTCGACAAACAGGAGAAGGAAAGATATCTAACTTGAATTTTACTCCATCTTTTTTCAGTTTAGTCACTAATGCATCCAAATCTTCTACTTCAAATCCAACGCTTCCGCCTGCATTAGGGTTGGGACGTACGCCTTCTGCAAGTGTTGTGATTGCAAAGCACCCGCCTCCGGGTAAGTCATACTCAACCCAGGATCCGCCTGCAGAAACTTTACTGACTGACAATCCAAACGTTTTCTCGTAAAAATCGCGAGCTCTGTTAAGATCTAAAACAGGATACATTGTAAATGCTATTTTTTTAAACATATAAGTTCCTTTCTTAGTGCCATTATTGAAATATAGTATCATGTTACTATAGATAAAGAATCAAAGTATTACACAATTGCTTTGATGGAATTAATGCAGAAAATATCTTGCAAAAAAGAGAGCTGTTTTTCAAATAATCATAATGATAAAATTGCCATCATTGCACGGGGATCAAAGCCGATATGTTTTGACCCCTTTCCCATTTATGTTGATCACATTTTTAACTTAGCTGTGACATCTTCTTCCGACTCAGGAAGTGCAAGTTTTGCAGCTTCGCGCAACGTAGCAATTTGATGGATAACCTTATTTACCAAATTAATTTCTTCAGGGGAAAATTGATTATTTTCAGCAGGAATTAATAACTTTCCTTCTTTAATATAGGAGATCCATTGGCTAGCACTAATAGCATCTCTTTTCAAAGCTGATGGATTGATATCATTCGCCCAAAAAGGAATTTTCAATGCAGATTTAATTAAATCTTTTAGCATCATGAATTGATCGTATAAAGGTAAATAAAATTCAGGACAGTTTGCACGTATCAATGTGTAATCATTGGATAAAAGTACTCCGTCATAATATCTTGAATGATAAGCTGAATATAATATTGTTAAGCCAATGAGCTCTCCAATTTCATGCGATTGGATTTTATTTAATAAATTTTCTTTTGTTTCTAGGCCGGAATCGATTAAAAGATTGGCCGTGGTATTCATTTTATCGAGAAAACTATGATAAATATGTTGAATATGCTTTTGTTCCGGATTTGAACCTTCAGTGACTAATGATTTTACTTTTAGAATACTGCCACGCAAGGCTTCTTCGGCAGATATAACTGCTGCAATAGGCGCTTTAATTGGATCTAAAATAAGACCTGATACAGCGATAAAAAATCCTAAGCCGTTGGCAATATTTCCTCCTATGCCACCACTTGGAGGTTCCATCATCCCTTTAATGCCTGATATTGTGACAGTAGGAAGTATGTTTATTGCCGCATCTTTCGAATTTGAAAAAGCTTGGCTTGCATTTTTTTGATCTTGGCCTTCAACTAATTCTTTTGCATCTCGAGGTTTAACTTTGCTATCATTTTTTACTAATAAATCAGCTAATTTCTGCGGCTTATATTTTGGATCGAAGATTTTAGGCATTATTTACATTCCTTATAATAATTAATAAAACTTCGAAATAATGCTATAAAAAATAATTAGATGCAAGAGTTGTTTTCATAAAAAAGGCCGCTAAGGATTGATGGTGTGAAAAATGAAGGATTACGTGAAATTCGCAAACGATCTGGATTTCATGATGAGCCGCTAAATTTTTCACTGAAAGTAATGTTGGTTTGGCCAAGTTTTTTTAGTCTTGAAAGAACGTCAGTTATCTCATCTTCATATTTCTTAATGGCGATTTCGGCTTTTTTTTCTGGCGTTGTTTCATGTTGCATAATTTCTTTTTCATGTCGATCAAACAACATTTGATTCTCCTTAAGTTATTTGAATTTATTACGTCTCATAAAAAATACTAGAGGCTCCAGAAGTAACCATCCTGCATTCAGTTTAATCCTTTTTCAAAGCTTGTTCAATTTTAGAAGCTTGGGCCTTAGCTTGCGCTTTGCCGCAGATAAGGCCGATTGAGCTCTTGGCTGCTACAGTCCAGCACCCAGTTTTGCTGAGGCAAATGACGATCATTTGCCTGGTTGGCAAACTGTTCTCCTAAAATCGTTGCGCCCCATATGACGTATGTCTATGTTTTTTGTAACAGTAAATAAATTTGCTGAAATATAAATAAAAGACTTTCCTTAATCGCTATTTGGGTTATAATCAATCGATTTTATTAAATACAAACAATAATGGCACACAAACGAAATCTCAAATATATGAAAGAGGTAGCCGGTTTAGATCCAGGCGATGTCATCCTAATTCATGCATCTATTAGTCCAAATTTTACTCAAAAATTGATCATGTTTCTACAATCGTTAATAGGTGAAGCTCATGGAAATGATGATATAACTCACGCTGCAATATGCACAAAGATACAAGATGGCAAACCTGTTATTGCTCATATTACAGGAAATAAGATCATGGGATACAAACAAGAGCCCATCGACGAGGTTTTTATACGAGATGGTGGGGATCGCGCATTTGTAGTATACCGACCTAAAGATCAGAAGGTTGCTAACAATATTGCCAGCATAGCTGGAAATGAAAAGGAAAATAAATCTATTAAATGGAAAATTTCAGTGGCCTTAAGTGCATTTTTCAGAAAAGCAACACTAAATCCAAAACGAACATTCCATGAAAAAAATTTTTCGAAAGATTCTTTCTGTTCTAAATTCGTCATTCAAGCGATAAAAATAGCCACACAACACAAGAGGGATAGAGCATTATCAGAAACGCTAAATTACTATCCTAATATACGATCGTCTAGCACGACTAAAACATTGGATGATTATTTATTTAATGATCCCAATTACGATATGTATGTTTATCCCGGGTCAAATAATCCATACACATTAATTAAAAATGAAATTCAAGCTCAAATTGACAGAATCTCAAAAAGGACTGATAGTAACTCAATAACCAAATGCAGATTATTAAATACTAAATTAATAGAAATCACAAAAATCCTTGATGATGCCGATTATAATAACCTACAAAAAGCAATCCTCCTCTTCAAAAGTATAGATTCGGCTCTAAAAATAAAGACAACATATAGTCTATGGGACTCAACATCTTATAGAATAGTTAGGGATAAGATAAGAAAAATCGGTATTTTTGAAAAGGATATTGTAATCGAGCAAAAGAGAAGAGGATCAAATCTAAACATAGATAAAAACACAGACAAAAAATCCGACGTCAAAAGATTATGATGCAATAAACAATTTTTTGTTTACAAAAAATGAAAAACCAAGAATGTTAGCTTATGATAAGCAAGTCGAGTTATTTATATTTTTGATAAGCTAGTGTGTAATGGGTATATAAATGAAATAATTGTTTAATAAAGGTTACTTCATTACGACTTCCATACATCCAAACATTAAATTGGCCTTTTTTAAACATGCGCATGACTTCAAATCTCTTGATAGTCGCATAAGCCGTTTTCGTCGATTGAAATTCGAGAGTAGGATAGATAAATTTATGCTATCAATTATTGGTTAAAAAAGATATATTAGTGGGTTAATTTCAATAGAAAACAATATTAAAACCTTTTATGTATTTATTCGCTTTATTTTTAGTCTTGTATGAATTCGCAGTTTATTCAGCCAATGACATGATTATGCCAGGCATGCTTCAAGTTGTGCAGCATTTTCATGTGCCTGAATATTATGTGGCAGCATCGCTAAGTTTTTATATTTTAGGGAGTTGCGCTTTTATCTTAATTGCAGGATTTTTATCTCAGAAATATGGTAAACGGCAGGTCATTCTCCTTGGAAATTTTTTATTTTTACTATTCACCATTATTATTATATTTAGTCAGACTATTCACGAATTTATGCTATGGCGTTTTCTTCAGGGAGCAGGATTGGCAATTATTGCTATTGGTTATGCCATTATACATGAGAATTTTAATGATAGAGATGCCATAAAGCTGATAGCTCTTATGGCGAATGTGAGTTTGCTTGCTCCGCTTCTCGGCCCTGCTGTTGGAAGTATTATTATGATATTTTCATCATGGCAGTATGTCTTTGTTTTGACAGCATTTATTGGAGTATTAACCCTGGTTGGTTTATATCGATTCACGCCAAGGAATGATTCAAAAAAATCATCTCTTGGATTTTTGGAAACCATGAAAGAATACGGGAGAATTATTAAGAATAAAGAATTTATTAAAGGAGTATTTTGTTCAGGATTTGTGGTAACACCTTTGTTAATTTGGATTAGTCAGGCTCCCAACTTAATTTTGTATAAACTTAAGCTTGATTATACACATTATATTATTTATCAACTGATTAGCATTGGAGGCTTAACCGTATCAAGCATATTAATGCAATTTATTGTGGGCAAGTATCGACTCTACTATGTTGTAAAAACTGGAATATTATTCATGTTGATAGGCTTGCTAATCATTTTAACTAATTCAAGTAATATCACAAATATAAGCATTTCTTTGTTTTTTTATGCATTAGGCATGGGGCTTGCGAATGGATGCATTTTCAGACTTATTATGACTATTGAAGGTTATTCGAATAGTCTGCTGTCTTCCATGCTTGGATTTTTGCAAATGTTATTTTTTGTGATTGGCATTACGATCATGAATGAATTTATGAGTTACTACAAATTTGCATTGTGGAGTTTCACCTTGTCAGTGTGCGTATTTGGGTTTGCAGCTTTAGTATTAATCACAAAATATATTTCACGTTATCGCGATCGTGAGTGGCGTTAGTGTCATTATTGGTCAATTATGCGGCCGGGCCGCGACCACCCTTTCGATAGATGGCACGGTCAATACTACATGAAAAGTTCTATAACTATAAGACTATGGCGCATCAGCTTCATTGTATGCTCTTATGATAATGTTGTTATGTTTACAAGTCACTTCTCATTCGGAAAGATCCATTGATTTCATTAATTTTAGCATTAATAAATTCACTAAGCCTACTGATAAAAAAGCCGATTGATTTCTACGAGCCAGGTTCAAACTCATCCATGTAAAACGTTAATTCAAGGGAAAATAGGCGGAAGTCCTAGAAAATAATTAATTTCCGACTAAAGCTTTTTAGTCGGAAGAAACAGAAATGTCAATGTGTTACACATTCGTTTCGAAACTTTTGCTTCATAAATAATCAACAATTCAATCGCAGGCAATATGCTTAAAAACACTTCCTCGAATTTTTTATGACCCCTTATATTTTATATCCTGTTTATTGCTATTTTATTATCAGCTTCAATGTTGAAAATAATTTTTTTCTCTCTCATTTCATAAGTAATTCGTTGATTTTTTACATCGGAAAGATTTTCTTCCGGTATAAATTTGACATCAATTTTTTGAAGTCTACGAAACGGAAGTTCGTTTGTTAAATCTATTTTAAAGATCATGACCCAGTTTTCTGTTCTTTCTACCGAAGAGATAGGCGAACCTAATTTTGTCATATGTAAGAAAACAAATTTTTCATCTGTTGAAAAATAAGGTTGATGTGTGCTAAATGAGGATATAAATTGCGAATATTGATCATAACCTGTTTGACCTTGAGCAATCATTTGATTGGATTCTGTGTCATAGAGACATACAGAAGCCGCCATAGCAAATTCATCTTCCTTACCGAAGTGGTCTTGCGTACGAACATAGAATAATTTTGAGTTAGATTCATTTTTAGGCATTAGTTTTTCTCCTGATTTTATAATAAAAAAATTGCGTTTAGGTGTGGTGAATATGAGGCGCAGATTTACCGCTTACTAGATTTTATTGCAGTATGAGATCCATGGCCAAAAACATAAACATCGATTTAACCCTATTCAGCGACACTCTTTTTCTGTGAAAATAATGAGCTAAATATACAGTACTGCCCAGTTGATTACAATGGCTTCGTAAATCAGGGTCAGGGGTCTTTTTAAGCTGGGCTTCTATTGATAGGGGAGGCTTTTCAAATGTATTATTTTTATGAATAAAACGCCCAGTGCCATTCTTGTTCGTTAAATATAGAAATTAAATCATGAAAATAATTATCCAATCCTTTAGTTGATCTATTACCACCAAATTCTTCAGCAAAAATTTGTGATGAAGGAATATGGTATTTTCTCTGCCAATCAAATGTTGATTAAAAATATTGGCACCTTTTCGTTGGATATCCCAATAAGAATTGACTGTTTGATTTGCAAAAACAGAAATATTAAATATAGGAAATAAAGCAAATAGCAGCAGTGAAATTGATTTTATATTTTTTATCATGATCATTCTCTAGAGATTATATTCATTTTCGGTGCAGTTTACGCCAATTATGTATAAAATTCATTATTGAATATTTGATAGGTTACAAATTTGCTACAATTTGCAATTTTTACGCGCAGAACTGCACTTGAATACCTGAGTTATATTATAAAATCCAGTTTAATCACTACCATGCATTAATGTTTTAATGGCAACATCTTCATCTAAAGTTGGCCAATGTACACCAATGCCATGGCCGATAAGACGCCAGTTATTTCTTTCTTTTTCACTAGCATCACGTAATTTTGGGAACCATTCCAATGGAGCAGAGATTTCTCTACCATCAGCTAAGACGAGATGTAATGCAGTTTTTGTAAAACTTACATCAATTGCTCTATCATCAAATTTAACTGCCAAAGAACTCATACCATTTCTCCAAAAATAAAACGCTATTTTCTGCAACAATCACTCTTAAGCTTGCTAATTCGTGACTTCTAAATCCATATGAACTTGCCAAACTAACTGGTTGTAACCAAAATTTAGCTATGTTATCACCATGTTCAACATGAATATGTGGTGGCTCATTTCCTTCTAAACTAAAAAAGAAAAAACGATCTCCTTTTATTCTTAGTATTGTAGGCATAAATACGTATTTATTTCCTTATATATTATAAATTGATAAATGATGCCAGTTTAGTAAATTTCTTTCTATCGATTGTTCTAGAAGTCGTTCATTATGTTGGATTGTTATTCTCTAATCCTGCACTCCAGAGTTTTTGAGGCTGTTTAGATATTTATCACAAAGTTTTGTAACTTATTGATTTCATTACTGCCGACGCG
>CAYVRW010000020.1:0-27467 GCA_964453575.1 uncultured Coxiellaceae bacterium
ATGAATACTTTTTTATAAAAAAAGATTGATAAAGCAACTACGCAAGCCTGACCCCCATCTTTCCCTTTTTGTTTCCCATATTAAAGTTTATTTTACAAGCCTGACCCCGTAGACTCAATAGACTTTTGTGGGTTTTTGTTATCCTTTGTAGTTCATTGATTAATATGGCCTAATTTAACGAAAAAAAGCGTCTTTAGCCAACAATTTTCACCTCACTTCATCACTTAATCCCTGTTTTATTGTCGTCCAGACAGAATTGGGTACTCTCGTGACTTTGGGATGTTCGCCTTTCGCAATAGCATCCCAATATTTGGCTCCTAAAGGTTTAGAACCAAGCTCATAATCCATGCCATCCCATGCATCTTCACGGAATGAATAAAACGCCCAGTGCCATTCTTGTTCGTTAAATATAGAAATTAAATCATGAAAATAATTATCCAACCCTTTAGTTGATCTATTACCACCAAATTCTCCAGCAAAAATTTGTGATGAAGGAATATGGTATTTTCTCTGCCAATCAATGACCGGCTGAAAATATGTTGACTGAAGTTTATTCTTATCCATATAAACAATTTTATGATTAAGTCCTATAATCATATTTCCTGGATAAACATATTTACCATCATTTAACTTTTTATTTGTATAATGATAAGGTTCATACATATGAAAAGCATATAAAATATTCTCGCCACGTACAGGTTTGAAATAAGAAAAGCTTCTTGGATCAGCGTACATTCCAACATCTAAAACAATTGGCGTCGCAGGGTCAACTTTACGTACTGCATCAACCATTTTTTGATAGAAACGAGTTAAATCAGCATGAGTTCCTGAAACCTTTTCGGAAAATTTTTTGAAATTTTGCGTTGTGAAATCTTTATAACCAAATACAACTTCAGGATGGGGTTCATTAATAATATTGTAACCCACAATAGCTGGGTTACCTTTCAACTCTTGCGCTAAGTCTTTCCAGAATTGAATGGCTTGTTGCTGAAAACGCTCATCTCGCCACAATCGACTATCATCACGATTATTGTTAAGTTGTTTCCAACGATTCCCTGGTAAATTCAACATTGTCAAAACAACCTTAACACCGTTATTATCTGCATCTGCTAATACTTTCTTGAGTTGAATTAAATCTTCTGCAACAAGGCCAGTGTAATGATCTGCATTGCCAATAAGGAAATCTCTTTGCTTCCCATGCCATTTATCAGGAGCCAATCGTATTATTTTAATATTCGCATTAGCGGCTTCATGCCAAATTTCGCTTGTCATATGCTGATTAAAAATATTGGCACCTTTTCGCTGCAAATCCCAATAAGAATGGGCAGCTAGATTTGCATAAACAGATATATTTAATAGGGATAATAAAAAAAAATAGAAGGAGTGAAATTGATTTTATATTTTTTAGCATGATCATTCTCTTGAGATTTTATTCATTTTCGATGCAGTTTACGCCAATTATGTATAAAATCCAGTTTTGAGTATTTGTATAGGTTACAAATTTACTACAATTTGTATTTTTTACAGTGGGTCGGCATGGGCTAACTTATTGATTCTACTACTGCCGACGCGCAGAATCGAACTGCGGACCTACTGATTACGAATCAGTTGCTCTACCAACTGAGCTACGTCGGCTCTTAGACTAAAGCGCAAAATTTTAGGATAAAGCTTAAGGCAATACAATAAATTATTTAATTATTTAATGATTTAATTAATGGCTGTACATGGTTTGATCAATACGTTAATCATCTTTGTAATAAGAATGACTAAATGCCATATAAAAAAGAACACATAAATTGATCAAGATTAATGGAATAATGAGCATTTCAAGGGTGTAATGTTTGTTATAAACAAAACTATAAGAAACGACAGCAACGATATTACCAAACATAAGCACACAATAAGCCAAGATTAAACCTAATGTTTTACGATAAAAAAGCCCGATGGCCGCAATAATCGCAAAAGCCAGGTAAAAATAAAATAATAAAGGCAGTATAACGAACCAGGCATTATCTGTTTCATAAGCAACAGATTTGACCCAGTCGGTGTATAGCCAATTAAGAATAGTTTGTAAGAGATAAAAAAATAAGATTATCCTGGGTCGCAGCTGAGAGTTATTATCCATAATAACCTTCTAGTGGAAGATTTTTTCATCATATCATGAAACAAGAATAATTAAAGAGGTTGATCATTAATAATCCAATTTATTATTGCCTTCTGTGCAGATAGGTGGGTTGTCGGTCTAATGTTTCATGTGAGTAAAAATCAACACCTCTGAAATCAACAAGGTGCGCGTCACAAGGGTTACGTTTTACATCTAAGGCCTGAACCCTCACAAGTTCTCCATCTTGAACCGTCATTGGCTCCAGCCCCCATGTTCTTAAGTTGCCCTTGCCTTTACTGCCTTTATATTTACAACGCCATGTCATTACAACCCTTTCTCCTGTTGTTTCATCAATTTCCTCGCTGACACGACGCTGCAATCCTTGTTTATTTTGAGCTGCTTCTGCAAGATTCGCTTCTTCGACCTTACCTCTTCCAGTATGATAGAGTTCCATATGCCCCGCGAATGATTCAATAGGAACGCTAAATTTAACATAATGGTTTTCTAAGCCGCTCATTTTTTTGATCTCACAAGCAGGATCTTCACTGTCGTAAGTACCAATACCTGGCCATGTAATAACAACACGCGCTTTTTTTACTTTCTGATCTTTTTGTTCGAGATCTGGAGCAGGCTCAATTTTTTTAACAGCCTTTTTTCTTTTCACAGTAGTACTAGGCGGCAAGGTTGAAAAAAAATAATGATCATTAATCGCAGATACTCTGTCAGTTTTTGAATCTTGCAGAAAACGTAATTCAGCTAATTTATCCTTGATTCCTCGATTAATACTATCGATTTTATTATTAGACAAACTCTCAGGATTGACCGTCAATGATTTATTTTTAAATGAAATAATTTGAACATCATATTCTTTTAACACTAATCTTACAGCTTGAGCAATCGCACGACCGGATAAATTATTTAATTTGTTTGGTGAAAATAATAATAAACTTGATGAAATTGAATCGCCCATTAATGACTGCCATTTATATTCGGTACAAAAAACAGCTTTGTTAAAATTCATATTTATTTTTTTCATTTCATCTTCAAAACATGATTTTTGATATTTTTCAATACCTGCATGAAATAAATCAACACAAATATTTGCGAAGTTACTTAAAATAAAAAAATATAATGCAGGGGAATCTTCTTTTTTCTTAAGCTGATAATAGATAGACAAACTGAGAGCGAGCACAGTAAAAAAGGCCATGCCATAGGTATGGCGCCTTACTGTTTTTCTCAACCGTTTGGTTTCGTTGAACACTAATGTTATTTGATTTTCTACATCATTTGATTTACATTCTAGGGCATTAGAATTTGTTGAACATAATTTACGATAGAAACGATTCGCTATAGGTTCAATCAATAAGATGTGTGCCAAAAAGACAGCTGCTACAAAGCCCAACATAAATTGGTAGTTAGCATTAATGAGTGCTTGGACATAAGATGAATGTTCAATTTTTTGAATAAAACGATCCATTTCATTCTTATACTGTAAAGCTTTACTATTTATTCTCTGAAAATTTGTTTTAATGAGTTTAGACAAATCAGTAAATGATTTTTTTCTTAATTCATCAATTTTTTCCTCTTTAGCCCTTCCCTTGGCTGTACTAAAAACATTTCCTTTCCAAGCTTCATCTGCAAAATAATACTCGTCATTTTCTTTTTCGACGACTAATCGTGCCATTGCAAGGATAATATGAACATATTCATCTTTTCGCTTTTCAATATCAGTTGATGGAATTGCAATGTTATCTAATAAAGCAGCCCCATGATCAAACCATTCTAAAGGATTTTTTACCTGAGTATTAATTAAAATTTTTCTTATAGGATTCTTGTTTGCAATATCCAAAACTTCCTGCATTGTTTTTTCTATGCTTGACTGGACTTTATTTAATGTTTCCATCTCTGAATTCTTCAATGCATTAGCATGAAATTCTTGGAGACCTAAAAAAGGACTTTGCAGCCATCGGCCGGGCCCAAGTAAAAAATGACTGGCTAGTGTAGTTAATAACATGCTAAAGAGAATCAAATAAGGCCTGTGAGTAAGGTCAATTAATTCATTTTTACGAACTTGGACTCTATCCAGTTCGCCAAGTTGTTCTGCAAAATTTCTATGGCGCATGTTATATTACTGACGTTATTAAAGTGCAAAAATTATACCATAATTGGTCAATTTATGCACTATAAAATCGATGCGCTATTTTATTGATTAATAAGATTATTTTTCAATCAGGACGAGGATGATCAAATACATAGCTTGATTGCTCTAAATAAGCCGCCTTTTCTAGGATAACATTATTAATAATGTCTGTTATATAATTTGCAAGAGGCACTGATTGCATAATTGAAAAATGATCACCATCTAATGCTACAACATATTTCGCATGTTCCTTTATAAATGCTTGGCTTGGCAGGACTAACTCGTCTTTGCTTGCTGAAAAATAATAGTAAGTATTTCCTGAGGATTTCATCTTTTGCGTAAGATTTCTTAAAAAAGGACTTTCGGAACGCATTTGATTAACCGATGCAGAATAGGTTAAAGGATACATAGCCCAATCTGTACCGCCGAATGGCCCGCAAATATTGATGGTTACATCGACTTCTATATCATTTTCATTAGCTAAGTACTCTGTAAAATAACTTGCAACAAGAGCGCCCCTTGAATGGCCAATAAGAATAATTTTTTTATGTTTGTTAGCAATGATTTTATTTTTTAATTGATTTGCAAAAAAAGCAATGTCATGAAGTTGAAATCGACCGTTAAATGAAGGTTGATGAATAGACTCCACTTCAGGTACTAATTTTGATTTAATATGTTTTACTATGTTTGAAAATGCGCTGGGATGATCAGCAGTCCCATGTACACAATAAATGGCAACTTGTTGGTCGTCATCTTTTGCTTCAGGCATACAATGATGCACAGATTCACTTTTGCTAGCTGTCAACCAATGATAAGCATATTTGATAAAACTTTTTTTAAAAAATACCATACCTATCCTTTTGTAAGTTTATTTTAACGTCCGAACGCTACTCCTTCGCGGCGTGGATCTGCAGCACCATACCATCCGCCTTCTGGTTTACGCAAGATATTTGTCATGCCGCTTACCATGGGATGATAAACGATTATTTCACCTTTTTTCTCAAGAGAATGTATTTCTGCGATGGGTGTAATAAAATTTTCAATCGCTGGATTCGTATTCGTAGCGCAGAGATTAAAAGAGCTGCCAGCGATATCTGGTTTTATACCCATATCCAGCATTAAAATTAAATTTTTAGCGACGTAACAAATAATTTCGCTGCCGCCAGGTGACCCTGTCACAGCATGTAATTGATGATGTTTATCAAAAACCATGGTTGGACTGGTGGAAGATCGCGGACGTTTGCCTGGTTCAATACGATTAGCGATAAGTTTACCATCCGCATTTTTATCATCAAAGGAAAAATCGGTCAGTTCGTTATTCAGAAAAAACCCATGAGTAAAAACATGACTGCCAAATTGGCTTTCAACAGTCATTGTCATAGATATAGCATTTCCCTCTTTATCCACAATAGCAATAGAAGTTGTACCAGGTTTTTTTTCACTTTGATCAGGCGCATAAATAGGATCGATACCTTTAGGAGTTCCTGGCATCACAGGTGTTTTTAAGGCGTTAGATTTAATAAGAGCGCTGCGATTTTTTATATAATCTATTGCGAGCAACCCGTCTAGAGGTTGCTTGACAAATGCAGGGTCTGCCAAATATTGATTACGATCAGCGTAAGCTAATTTACTCGCTTCCAAGAAATAATACATCCATGCGCTGTCATGATAATTTTTGCCATGATAACGGTCGGCATAAATTCTCAATAATTCTTGCACGGTCACACCGCCGCTACAGGAAGGCGGCACACTGCATATCTCATAAATACCACGATAATCTGAACATAGTGCAGGATGAACAACAATCTGATAATTGATAAAATCATCTTGATTGAAGAGATTTTTTCCTGCGGATGTATTGATGTCATGGATAATTTCCTGCGCCAATGAACCTCGGTAAAAATCTTGCGGATTTTTGGCTATTTTGCGTAGCGTCGCTGCATATGCGGGATTTTTAATGATTTCACCTACATTTTTAATATTTTCACCATTAAAATAAACAGCACGTACTTGCGCATCTTTTAATAAAATTTCTCGATCTGAATTTAAAAGTTTGTGTAAGCGCGGACTCATAGGAAAGCCCTGCGAAGCTAAAGTAATGGCGGGTTGCAATAATGTTTGCCAGGACAATTTTCCCTTGTCTTTATGCAGTTTATAAAAAAGTAAAACTTCAGCAGGTACGCCTATGGATTTTGCACTAAGTATTGCATCTTTTATTTTTAATTTTTTTCCATTTTTATCTAAAAACCAACGAGAATCAACGGAATGAGGAGCTACTTCACGTCCATCGTAAGCGAGCAATTGTTGGTTTTGTTTTGAGTAGATGAGAGCATAACCACCGCCGCCTATGCCTGACGATTGCGGTTCTGTTAAACCCAGTACAAATCCTGCAGCAATGGCTGCATCAAATGCATTTCCGCCTTTATCTAACATGGTTTGAGCGGCTTTTGTGGCCCATTTATTATTGGTCACTACCATCGAATGTTGACCTGTCACCAATGGTTTAATCTGATATTCGCTTGTTTCTTCAGGGCCCGATCGGGCATAAAGTGGCGTAGCAATAAACAAACAAAGTAAAAAAAATGTTATTTTACAAGTATTCACAGTATACCTATTCAAAATTTGTACTAAAATATATGCCTATGGAAAGTCATGTATAATAGTAAAGTATACAATGAAAAGATTTCATTCAATAACAAAATGAGGAGAATTGTATGAAAAATAATCTTATTAAGTTATTGTTTATTTTCTTTATTTCAATAGGTCTGTTATCCACCGCAAGCATCTCTGAAGCCTATCAGTGCAGATGGGTTGGAGGCTACCATAATAAATATGGTCATTATGTTCCAAGACATAAAGTATGCGGTTATCATCACCGATATCATGGATGCAAATGGGTGGGTGGATACCATAGAAATGGTCATTATGTTCCAAGACATAAAGTTTGTAACTATTAGAGATAATGCAATGAAGATTGGCTAGAGGTAAGCAAAATACTTCCGGCCAATCTATACCCATTACATACTATTATTGTTATTATTGCATTGTGGTTTTATAAATAGTAGGAATGTATTTTGACGCGTACTGTATTTTTTATATCTGATGGCACGGGAATCACTGCCGAAACATTAGGCCGCAGCTTATTAAGCCAATTCGATATGATTTCTTTTGAGTATCAAACGATTCCTTATGTAAATACTAAAGCTAAAGCGAAGCAAACCATTGCGCGTATCGAACAAGCTTATCAAAATGATGGCGAACGTCCTATTATTTTTGCGACTTTAATTAACGATGATATAAGTCAACTTTTTCAAAAATGTTCAGCGCTCGTAATGGATTTTTTTCAACAATTTATCAATCCACTCGAACATGAATTGGGTCATAAATCAACGCATATGATAGGGCTGTCACATGGTGTTAAAAACTATTCGGATTATATGAAACGTATTAACGCTGTCAATTACGCATTGGCGTATGATGATGGTGCGAATACCATGAATTATGCTAAGGCAGATATTATTTTATTAGGCGTTTCTCGTTGCGGCAAAACACCTACTTGTTTATATCTTGCTTTACAGTTTGGAATTTATGCGGCTAATTATCCTTTAACAACGGATGATATGACATCTATTAAGTTACCCGTTTTTTTGGAAGACCATAGAAAAAAATTATTTGGTCTTTCTATCGATCCTGATAGGCTGCAAATTATTCGCCAAGAACGCAGGCCAAATAGCACTTATGCTGCACTTAAAACATGTAAAGATGAATTAAAATACGCTGAAAATTTATTTCAAAATGAAAATATTCCTTATTTAGAAACCACAACAAGATCAATAGAAGAAATCGCAGCTGAAATTATGACATTAACCCATGTTAAGCGGCGTTTGTCGGTTTGAAATGATAGCAATAAAATCAGCAAGTTAGCCTTTATTTCGAATAAATATTGATCAAATATCATTAATTTGCTATGATACCAACCATCTGATCACATAACCCATCGTTATGGACGTTTACATGTTTCGAAAATTACCCATCATTTTAATCATTCTCATTGCTTCAATCCTATTGTTAAATCCCCATTTATCATTAGAAACAAAGCAAATCATTTATGCACTCAGTTTAACAGTTAAATCGCTTATATTGATGTTGTTACCTATCGTTATATTTGGACTACTATTTAACGCTATTGTTGGGCTATCACGCGGCGCAACTCTGGTCATTGCACTCATCTTATTCTGCGTCTGTGTTTCTAATTTTATATCTACTTTCTTAGGTCATTATGTAGGTATGTGGATATATGATTTTAACTTATCGCTAATATTACCTAAGGAAAATACGGGATTAACACCTGCATGGACTTTTGAATTTCCTCGTTTAATTGCTAATAACAAAACCATGTTTGCAGGAATATTAGCGGGCTTACTATTAGGTAAATTTAAACATGACTTAGCAAAAAAAATATCTGTCCAGTTTGAGAAAATCATTGCGAAAACATTACAAAGTTTTACTATTTTGATTATCTTATTTGTCGCAGGGTTTGTGGTTAAAATGCAATTTGATGGTACTATTCACACTATTCTTAAAGATTATACCAGCATACTTTTGATCGTAATGCTTGCCCAATATGGCTATATTACCTTTGCTTATGCTGCATTAAATGGTTTTAAACTTCGTGAATCTTTAATTAATATTAAGAACATGTTACCTGCAGCGATGGCGGGATTTAGCACTATGTCCAGTGCTTCTGTCATGCCATTAACAATTATAGGTGCTGAAGCAAATGCTAAAAATAAAGAAATCGCACGTTCTGTCGTACCTGCTACTGTTAATATTCATTTAGTAGGTGATTGTTTTGCGATTTCTATTTTTGCTTATGCTGTGATGAAAAGTTTTGGAATATCCGAACCTTCTTTAATGACTTATCTTGTATTTGTATGCTATTTTGTATTGGCTAAATTTTCAGTGGCAGCTATTCCAGGCGGCGGTATTTTAGTTATGCTACCTGTTTTAGAAAGTTGTTTAGGATTTAATGGTGAAATGTTATCATTGATCACTGCTTTATATATTTTATTTGATCCTGTGATTACGAGTGCCAATGTTTTGGGTAATGGTATGTTCGCTAAATTGATTGATAATATCATGTCATTTCGCTTTAAACGAAAGCATATACCATTACAAGAACAGGCCTAATCGATGATTCGAACATTTTTTGCTATTGATATTCCACAAGATATACAAGAAAGTATTAATAGCATTATTCAATTATTAAAAACTAATGATCAGATAAAGGTAAAGTGGAGCAAGTTGCATAAGCTCCACATTACTTTGCAATTTTTAAAAGAATTGTCACTCGCTGATATTCCTGCATTAATGGAAAATGTACGTCATGAACTAAGTGGCATTCCATCCTTTGAAATTGAATTAGGCCCGCCAGGGCTGTTTCCTGACAATGTTCGTCCGCATGTCATCTCCATGGCTCCTCTATCCGATGATAGGCTTAATCAGCTCTCAAAACGCATAGGGCAGGGCATTCTCGCGACCCATTACCCAATTGAGACACGTATTTATCGCCCGCATTTGACCCTGGGGCATGTTATAGAAGCTCCGCCTGAAAGTTTTTCTTTTGAAAAGATTAAGTTACCTCATAAGCTAAAATTTCTGGTGAATGAAATTGTATATTATCAAAGCAGCCCATCAAAAAATGGATCTTATTACACACCATTAGCTCGAATTGATATTTGAGATACCGACTGTCACAATTTAGTGCATAAATTATGCTATAATTATTTGACAATTATCAGAAAAAATGATAAAACGTATAAATAATATACAAAATTTACTTAAATTGTGATAATCATGAACTTACATAACGACAGACAAAAGATGGTAACCGCTGTCACCGCTCAGGTGATGGATGTTATTTGTCGTTATTTTTCAAAAGCTTATTCCTTTTATTTTTGGCCCCAAAGGCCAAACATACTCGCATCTAAAATTTATCTTTATTACCCAAAAAACCCTTCAAGGGTTTAGTTCTTACGCACCTATTTTGCGTTAGGTAATCGTACATTTTTTATAGTGAGTATTCGTATGCTGTATTTAAAAGTAAAACAAAGTTTAAAATTGAATGGAAAAGTCATCCCGCCAAGCTCTAAGTCGCAAAGTATTAGAGGCCTGATTTTTGCGTTGCTTGCAAAAGGTGAATCCACTTTGATGAATGTATTGGATTCAGATGATATACATGATGCAGTCAATGTTTGTAGAAAATTAGGCGTAGAAATTACTGTTCATGAAGATCAATACCATATCAATAGTCATGGTTTACCTATTAAATCCCATTGTAAAGCCATTAATACCGGCAATTCAGGCATAACCACGCGATTTATCATGCCGTTGTTAGGATTTCGTGAAAATTCACAAGAAGCTATCATCGTCAATTGTGGTGAGCAAATGCGAGCAAGGCCCATTCATTCGTTAGTTAATGCATTAAGACAATTAGGTCTGACTGTCGAATATGTAGAAAAAGAAGGTATATTACCTGTCGCTATTTCAGGAAATTTAAAAGGCGGCGTCACTGAAGTTGATGGCATTACTTCCCAATATTTATCTGCTTTACTTATTTCATTACCATGCGCGCCAAACGACAGTGAAATTACCGTAAAAAATTTACATGAACGGCCATATGTAGAAATGACTTTGAATTGGTTAAAATCGCAAAATATCCAATATACCCATAAAAAGGAAAACAACAGTGATACTTACCATATTAAAGGAAATCAACGTTATAAAAATATAACGATATCTATTGCCGGAGATTTTTCATCCGCTTCCTATTTGATTGCAGCAGCTGCCATGATGGAAGGTAGTGTTGAATTATCTGGATTAAATATGCAAGACCCGCAGGGTGATAAACGATTAGTGACTATCTTACAAGAAATGGGAGCACAAATTACTATAGAACCAGACCGATTATTTATTCAAGGCGGAAAAAAATTAAAAGGTATAAAAATTGATGCTAATGATATCCCAGATCTTTTACCTACTTTAGCTGTCATTGGTACACAAGCTGTTGGCAAAACTGAAATTTATAATGTTAAACAAGCCCGCATCAAAGAAACTGATCGTATTCATTCCATGACCGAAGGCTTAAGTTTATTAGGTGCGAAAGTGGATGAACATGAAGATGGATTAACCATTTATCAAAGCAATCTTAGCGGCGCACAAGTTAAAGGATATGGCGATCATCGAACCGTCATGGCATTAAGTCTTGCCGGTATGTTGGCAGAAGGGTCAACCATTATTGAAGATGCGGAAGCTATCAATAAAACCTATCCAACATATATAGAAAACATGCGTTCAATCGGTGCATTGATGGAGGTGAAAAATGAACTCTAAACTCAATCACCAAAACCATCATATTATTTTCATAGGTTTTAAAAGTGTAGGAAAGTCAGCGATTGGTAAAGAAATTGCGGCCAGACTTCATAAATCATTTATCGATATAGATAAAAACATTGAAAACATGTTCGAGAGTGAAAATCAAAAGAAATTATCATGTCGTCAAATCATGTTGCAACATGGGCAAGATTATTTTAGAAATCTCGAAAATAAAGCCTTGCAAGAAGTTATTATTTCGAAACCTTCTATTATTTCATTAGGAGGAGGGACGTTGCTGAATGAAGAAAATCAAAAATTGATTCGAGGAAATATTATCATACATGTTATTGCGCCCAAAAGTATAACTTTTGAAAGAATCATGATCAATGGCAGACCCGCATTTTTTTCACCCGATGAAAATCCCTTAGAAACATTTAATAAACTTTGGGATGAACGAGAAAAAACCTACAAAAAATTGGCTAACTTTACCATCAAAAATGATGGAACCATAAATGAAGCCGTTAATCAAATATTAGAAGCGCAAGGGTGATGTTATGAATAAAATTTTATTAATGCATGGTGCAAATTTAAATTTCCTTGGGAAACGCAATCCTGAGCACTATGGAAATCTGACATTACAAACCCTTGAAGCATTAACTGCAGAAGAAGCTAAAAAACATAATTATGAGATTATTTCATATCAATCAAATCACGAAGGAAATTTAATTGATAAATTACAATTAGAATCTCAGCATTGTGTTGGAATTATTATTAATCCAGGAGCATTTACACATTATAGCTATGCTTTATATGATGCATTACTAGATACCAAGCTTCCTATTGTGGAAGTTCATCTTTCTGATATTAAACAACGAGACGCATGGCGAAGTATATCAGTGACTGCTCCTGCATGTATTGAGGTTATTTGGGGAAAAAAGGAAAAAGGATATATAAAAGCTGTTAATATTCTTGTGGAGCACCTAAAAAATGATTAATCAAAAAACACAATTAAATATGGTTATTGGTTTTCCACTGGAACACACCCAAAGTCCATTATTGCATAATTCCGTTTATCACGCGCTCAACTTGAATTATGTATTATTAGCATTTCCTAATAAAAATCTTGTATCAATGATTAAATCTATAAAAACATTATCCGTTGGCTTAACTGCAGTGACTATGCCTTTCAAAGAAAAAGTCATCAAATACTTAGACCATTGCAGCCCAGAAGTCAAAAGCTTAAAAGCCGCAAATACTATTATTCAAAGGAAAGGTAAACTTTACGGATACAACACCGATGTTGACGGCGTAAAATATGCATTAAGAAATACTTCGTTGCATAAAAAAAATGTTTTATTAATAGGGTGCGGTGGCGCTTCCCGATCTGCAGCATTAGTTCTACAACAAAATCGAGCCAATATATTTTGGTTAAATAGAACTAAAAAAAAGGCTGTAGCGTTAGCAAAAACATTTGGTGGAGAAGTTATCGATTACACACAATTAAAAGATTTATCAATTGATGTGATTATAAATACGACGCCACTGGGCATGTACCCCCATGTTAAAAATACGCCTTTACCCAATTATATTTTTAAACCACATCAAACTGTTTTTGATATGGTTTATAACCCAATGAATACCAAGCTATTAATACAAGCAAAAAAAAGAAAAGCTAAAATTATTTGCGGCTTAGATATGTTTATTGGTCAAGGGCTTAAACAAATTGAATTATTAAGTAATAAATCAATCCGTTCACAGAAAATGATTGATGTTATTACAAAATTATTTAAAACGAGGTCATTATGAATTTTTCTATTATTAAAAAACTTACTCCTCTCGAGGAAATTATCCAATCCTATCCGCTGAGCTCATCTGCTATGAAGCGTATCATACATGATAGACAGGAAGTGAAGAATATTATTGAAAGCAAAGATAATCGATTATTAATGATCGTCGGTCCTTGTTCGGCATGGCCTAAAGATGCTGTCTTAGATTATGCTCATCGCTTAGTTGCCTTAAACGAGAAAGTTAAGCATGTGATTAAATTAGTCATGCGGGTTTACATTCAAAAACCACGAACTACCAAAGGCTGGACGGGACCTGTCAATCAGCCAGACCCCTGTGCTTATCCCGATATTGAAGAAGGTATCAGGTATGTTAGAGATATGATGATCAAAGTAATTGATATTGGTCTTCCTATCGCAGATGAAGCTTTATTCACCCATAATGCTAAAGGTTTTTTAGAGCTATTAACCTGGGTTGCCATTGGCGCTCGAAGTGCTGAAGATCAAGAACACCGAATCTTTGCATCAGCCATTGATTGTGCTGTCGGTATGAAAAATCCTACGCATGGTTCTATTGAAATTGGTGTAAACGGGGTTATTGCAGCCCAACATCCGCATGTTGCAGTATTTGATGGTTACGAAGTACAAACCCATGGTAATTCACATGCGCATTTAGTATTACGCGGCAGCAATAATGCGCCTAACTATTCAGTGGAACACCTGGAAAAAGTCAAACATTATATGGATATCAATAACATTATCAATCCGTCCGTGGTGATTGATGCAAGCCATGACAACTGTTTGATAAATGGGAAAAAAGACCAAAGCTTACAACCGAATATTGTTTTTGATGTTATTGATAGCATCAAAGATAAACCTGAATTAAAAAAATTAGTGAAAGGATTTATGGTTGAGAGTTTTATCAAGGAAGGCAATCAAAAAGTTGATGCTAACAAACCGGAAAATATTGACCTTGGCGGTTTATCCATTACGGACCCTTGCTTAAGCTGGGAACATACTGAAAAGTTTTTATTAGAATTAGCAGGAAAATTATCATGAAGCAGCTTACAGTTAATATTCCAGCCGCCAAAGTAATTTCCTATCCTATATTAATAGGAAAGGATTTTTGTAATAAAAATCTATCATGGGCTCCAAAAGATTATGAAAAAATCATTGTTATTACAGATCATAAAGTAAAAAAGTATTACGGAACCCGTTTTGCTAAATTATTAAAAACTAAAGGCTATAACGTTTCATTATTATCATTTCCAGCAGGTGAAAAATATAAAAGTATTAAAACGAAAATTAAACTTGAAGAACAAATGTTGAAACTGCATTGTGGCAGAGATACGTTAATTTTAGCCCTAGGTGGCGGCGTGGTGGGTGATTTAGCAGGTTTTATCGCTGCAACTTACATGCGCGGTATAGCTTATATGCAAATTCCAACAACGTTGTTGGCCATGGTCGATAGCAGCATTGGTGGTAAAACTGGTATCGATACTGCGCAAGGCAAAAATCTTATTGGTGCATTTTGGCAACCCCAAGCTGTTATTGCGGATATAAATTGCTTACGCACTTTGCCACAAAAACATCTTATTAATGGCTTAATAGAAGCATTAAAAGTATTTCTTACCAACGATGCTAAAAGCTTAACTTATTTTCAAAATAACATAGATAGAATTTTGGATTACGATACTACTACACTCGTCAGCATAGTACAAAGAGCAGCTGCTATTAAAAGCCATATTGTTAGTCAAGATGAAAAAGAAAGTAATTTACGTATGGTTTTAAATTTAGGTCATACCATAGGTCATGCCTTGGAGCTTGTCAGTCAATACAAATTATTACATGGTTATGCAGTTGCTTATGGCATATTAGTAGAAGCAAAAATCGCTGAATTGATGGGATTGTTATCTACTGAAAATTACAACAGGATTGCAGCACTATTGAAAAAATTGCATATATCAGGTTATATGCTTAAAAAATGGAACATAAATAAAATTATTGCGGCGACAGCACTCGATAAGAAAGCAAGACGCGGTAAAATAAACTATGTCCTATTAAAAAATATAGGTGAGGTGTATCAACATGATAAGCGTTATGCACATGCAGTGCCTGTTAAAACGGTTAAAAAAGCTTTTCAGGATATCATAGGAGGATCACCTCATGTCAGGTAACAGTTTTGGACAATTATTTAAAATTACCACATGCGGTGAATCTCATGGCGGTGCGGTGGGTGTTATTGTTGACGGATGTCCTCCAGGTTTAGCTATTACCGAAGCTGACATTCAAACCGAACTTGATCGCCGTAAACCAGGACAGAGTGATATTACAACTCCTCGCAAAGAAGAAGATATTATTCATATTTTATCTGGCGTTTTTGAAGGAAAGACCACTGGCACTCCTATACTTCTTTTAGCTTACAATCGTGATATGCGTCCAGAAGATTACAATGAATTAAAAAAAGTGTATCGTCCATCGCATGCTGATTATACTTATTCGATGAAATATGGTTTGAGAGATTATCGCGGCAGTGGCAGAGCTAGCGCAAGAGAAACCTTGGCTAGGGTTGCATCGGGTGCCATTGCCAAAAAATATTTAAAAGAAAAATTAAATATTGAAATATTAAGTTATGTAGAACAGGTGGGAAATATACGCACTGATATTGATTATAATAATGTAACCCTTGCTGACATAGAAAAAAATATCATTCGTTGCCCAGACCAGAAGAAAGCTATCGAAATGATTAAACTTATTGAGGCAGTAAAAGCTGAAGGTGATTCTATAGGTGGCATCATTAAAGGTGTTATTCGCAATGTACCTGTGGGCCTAGGAGAACCTGTTTTTGATAAGTTATCTTCTGATCTAGGCAAAGCCATGCTGAGTATTAACGCTGTTAAAGGCTTTGAAATAGGCTCTGGATTTGATGGAGTAAGCATGCGAGGCAGCGAGCATAATGATTCGTTTATCGTAGAAGATGGTAAATTGAAACTTAAAACCAATTTTGCAGGTGGAACATTAGGGGGCATTTCAACGGGTGCAGATATTTATTTTAGAGTTGCCTTTAAACCTGTTTCAACCATTAGCAAAGAGCAGCAAACAGTTAATGTAGACCATAAACCGGTTTCATTACAAGCAGCTGGAAGACATGATCCTTGTGTGTTACCAAGGGCCGTGCCTATCGTGGATGCGATGTCAGCTTTAGTGATTATGGACCATTATTTACGACATAAGGCACATAGTTAATTATGAAAACTTTAATAGGTGTTTCAGGTATGGCTGGTTCTTTTTCGGAAGAAGCAGCATTGCTTTATGCAAATAACATGAAAATTGTTCCAGAATTAGTTTATTTAATCGATATGGAAGGCGTGCTTGCTGCTTTATCTCAAAGAAAAATTGATATCGGTATCTTTCCTGTGGTTAACATTCATGGGGGTTTAGTAAAACCGGCTTTTGAAGCCATGGGTAAATATTTATTTACGCCTATTGATGAGTTGTGGCTTGATGTTAAACAATGTTTACTGGGATTACCTGGTACTGATATAAAAAAAATTAAAAAGGTTATCTCTCATCAACAGGCGCTCAACCAATGTAAAAATTATTTAAAAAATAAATTAAACCATGTTGAACTTGTTCCATGGATAGATACTGCAAAGGCAGCAAAAGATTTAGCTGAAGGACGATTTTCAGAGGAAGCTGCTGTTATTGCTCCAGCACGTTCTGCTGAGGTATATCATTTAGAATTGATAGATAAAAATATTCAAGATTATCATCCCAATTTAACTGCATTTATTATAACAAAGCAACCCGGATAATTTATGAAATTTGGCATTATAGGGTTTGGAAGATTTGGTAAATTATGGGCGAACTCACTGCTGCCTTATGGTAAGGTTTTAGTTTATGATAAGACGGCTTTTTTACATGATGTAAATTCAAAAATTAAATTATCTACTCTAGCTGAAGTGACCAAAGTGGATATGTTGTTTTTACTGGTTCCCATTTCTGAATTTGAAAATTGTTGTGATGAAATAAAAGATTTAATAACACCTCATACTATTATAGTAGATTGCTGTTCTGTTAAAGTATATTCTGTGAATATTATGAAAAAAATATTTTCAGAAAACCAGCCTCTTATTGCAACCCATCCACTATTTGGCCCTGATTCAGTTAAAAAAACAGGCGGACTTACGGGTCATAAAATAGTACTTTGTCCTATTCAATCCGACGAAGATTACATCAAAGATTTATTTGCTCGAATGGGATTAAAAATCATTATTTCGACACCCGATGAACATGATAAGCAAATGGCAACATCTCAATGTTTGGTCCATTTTATTGGAAGAGGGCTGGTAGCACTTAATTTACATCAACAAGAATTATCTACCCCTGATTTTCAAGCTTTAATTAACATTAATCACATGGTTGTTCATGATCGATTACAATTATTTTTAGATATGCAAAGATATAATCCTTACTCAAAAGAAGTCAGGGATAAATTAATCAAGCAATTATTAAAGCTTGATAGTGAAATTGATGGAGGGCATTGATATGTTAACTATTAAACAGTTAAGAAAAAAAATTGATGCCATCGATTCCTCCATTATTAAGAAACTATCAGACCGTCAAAAATTATCAATTAAAATAGGTAAACTAAAAAATAAAACCGGCAATAAAGTACTTGATGTTAAACGTGAAATGAAATTAATGCGTTTATATGAATCCTTATCTCATAAATATCAAGTACAAGAAAATTATATCAAACGTTTATTTAAAATCATTATTCATCACTCGAGGAAAATACAAAAATAATTTCTTAAGGTAGGTAATATGCTAAGTAAACTTAGAGAATTTATCAAATCAAGAACATATACCTTGCGCTTTAGCATTTTAAGTATTTTTGTAATTTTTCTTAGCATATCCATGCTTAGTCTTATCGGATTAATGTACATAAAAGCCACCACTAATATCACCACTTTTGCATTCGATATGATGAAACAAATATCTTCGCGCATTCTTCATGATATTAATCAAGACTTCACTAATATCGAGTTAGAAAACAAATCAGCTGCTGACATTATTGAAAGCGGCGTGGTTGATTTGAATGCTTCCAATAATGAAGAAATGCTTAAATATGCAAACATCATTTTACATGACGAAGGCCCGCTGCTTCATATATTAAAAAAGTTTGCTTGGGTCGATAAAAACAATAACGTCGTATTAGCAAGCAAAGACCCGAACGGAAGTATAACTTTAGAATTAGTTTATCATGCTAATAACAAAATACATCATCATTATATTTATCAACATCCTACTGGTAAAGTTTTTAAAATAGTAGACCACCCTGAAGCGGTCATTAACTTTACCATAAGACCCTGGTATTCAGCAGCAATAAAAAACAAAAAAACGACCTGGGTAGATGTTTATAAATATTATTTCAGTCGTGAATTGGGAATTAGTGTGGCAACACCTGTTATATCGGAACATGGAGATATACTAGGTGTTATTAAATTTGATATTAGTTTAGAGTTTTTAAGAAAGCTGGTAGAGGATGCGAGATTTAGTAAAAATGGAGTTGTTTTTATTGTGACTCAATCAAACAATTTAATTGCATTTCCTCATATTATTCAAGATAAAAATAATGTCATTATGAATATCCACCAATTACCGAATCATCCATGGGTTATTGCGTCGTATGATTATTTTAAAAAAACAGGTAAATTGAATTTTATGATTGATTATAATCACAATCAATATTTGGTTTCTTATAATTTGCTTGCTCAATTGGGTGATAATAAATGGTATTTAGGGATTGCAGCACCTAGAGACGATTATATTTATTCATTGCGCAATACAAGACAAATGGGCATGCTGATAGGATTTGTGATGCTCATATTCAGCATTTTTATTGTTTCTGCTATTATATCTCGTATTGTAAAACCCATGAAAAAAATTACTCGTGAAATCGACAAAATCAAAAATTTTGAATTAACTCATACACCTAAAATCGCTTCGCGTATTAGAGAAGTAAATGCTATAGCATCAGCTTTACATGCTATGAAAAAGGGACTACGTTCATTTCAAAAATATATTCCTTCATCTTTGGTTCGCGATCTCATTGAAGCGGGTGATGAAGCTAAAACAGGAGGAGAGAAAAAATCTCTAGCCATATTATTCACTGATATTCATAATTTTACTGCTATTGCTGAAACTTCAGATCCACAATTACTAGCTATACATATTTGTGATTATTTTGATGTACTAACGTCTATTATTATAAAGCAATCTGGTACGATTGATAAATACATAGGCGATTCCGTCATGGCTTTTTGGGGAGCTCCCTTAGATGTTGAACAACCCTGCCATAAAGCTGCAAAAGCCGCTCTCTTGTGCATGCGGGAACTTGACATTTTAAATGGGATTTGGAGAAGTGAAAATAAGCCCATCTTTCATACCAGCATTGGAATTAACTTTGGTGAAGCAGTGGTAGGTCATTTTGGTTCTCGCGAACGTTTAAGTTATACAGCATTTGGTGATGCGGTTAATTTGGCAAGCCGCTTACAAGACATTAACCATTACTTTGATACTAAAATTCTGGTTAGTGAACATGTCTATAATATCATAAAAGATCAATTTATTTTGCGTATGATCGATTGCGTAAATGTTAAAGGTAAAGGTGAAGCTATCAATATTTATGAATTGATTGGTGAAAATCATCAAAAGATTAACTATGATATTGCAGCTTATAAAATTGCATTTGAAAAAGCATTTTCTGCTTATAAAAACAGACAATGGGATGAAGCTATTATCCATTTTAAAGAGTGCATGGTTATCTATAAAAATGATGGTGTAAGCCCATTATTCATCACACGTTGTGAGCAATATAAGTTAAACCCTCCCTCAGAAAATTGGCGCGGCGCATGGCACCTTGATAAAAAACCTGTTTAGATTGATTAATACTTACCCACTATTTCATTATTTGTCGGATAAATTTATACCTTTAATACTTTCTTAATATAAAAAATCTACAATAAATCCAAAATTAATTCTTTTAGAATCATCTGATTAAATTATGATCATTATTGATGAGGGGTTGTTATGGCATTAAATACCGGAAGAAGTCAGGGCTTTACCCCTCTCTACGAAGCAGCAGCTAATAACCGGGTCGATTTAATAACTGCGCTGATTGAAGCTAAAGCAGATGTAGACCAGCAAAGTTCAAATGGCGCACGGCCTATTCAGATAGCTATGGAAAAAATGAATGTAGCTGCCCTTGTCGCTTTATTAAAAGCTGGTGCAAATGACAATTTGTATCGAGCCAAAAGTTCTATTCTCGTACCATCAAATTTGTATCCAAGTGTTGATAAAGAATATACAGGAAGTCCTTTATATTGGGCAGCCGCTTATGGAAACATTGCCATGATGCGTAGTTTGATTGACGAACAAGGTGCTGCAAAAGATATTAATACACAAGATAAATGGGGTAGAACACCTCTCCATATGGCAGCATATATGGGATATGCCGATGCCATACCTATTTTAGCATCCGCAGGTGCATGCGTGAACACACCTGATCATAATGGAGTAACTCCTGTTTTTGTTGCTGCGCAAACTGGTGATGAAGCAGTCATCATTGCTCTTAAAGCTGCCGGTGCAACGACGATAGATACACCTAATAAGAATGGTATAACTCCAGTTTTAATTGCTTCTGGAAAAGGCCATGCAAACGTCATAACTGTTCTCAAGAATCTAGGTGCGACAACTTTTGATACTCCTAATGCTCATGGCACCACACCTATTCTTTATGCTGCTTTATCTAGTCATGCAAAGGCCATCACTGCACTTAAAGATGCAGGAGCAACTACTATCAATACGCCAAATAAAAATGGCCTAACTCCTCTGATTGCGGCTTTGCAAAAAATGGGGCTTGCTACAGATCTAGATGGGAAATTGATTTTTACTAATACAGTTAAACCGAAAGTAATCCAAGCTTTATTAGAAGCTAAAGCAGATCCAAATTATGGTACACAAAGAGGTTTGCCAAAAGGTACTGCTTTAGAGATCGCTAAACAAATCACTGGTCCAAAAGCAGCAGAAGTTGTTAAATTATTGGAAGAACATATAAAAAATTATTCTCCTCAAAAAACGGTTGATTTAGAACAAAAACAGAAACCTGATGCTAATCCTCCGAGCACATATTTACTTGAAAGCTTGCTTGTTAATATTAAAGAAGTAAACCGGCAAGCAAAGGATTACTTAGAAACATTAGAGAACCTGGATAAAGTCTTAAGCTTGGAACCAGACAACGAAGAAATTCTCAGCAAACGATTTATAGCCCTTGCTGCGGGTGGATATTATAATGACGCATTAAAAGATCTTCAGCATCTTTCACAACTACAACCAGTCTGCCCAAAGCTTGGTCTAACGCTTATTGAAATTAGTTTTTTATTAGGAAAAGAATATCAAGCCCATTTAAATTTTATTAATGAATTTATTAAAAGATATCCTAATGATTTAGTAGCGATACAACATCGCGTCATGGTTCAAAAATGTTTGGCTCAAGACCCAGATGATGCTGACATACAAAAAATAGCTCTGCTTGAATCCCGACTTTCACCACAAGATAAAAAAAATATTGCTGCAACCTATGTTAATCTTGCAGCGATTGAGGCTGGCATCGAGGGCGGTAACTATGAAGTAGGTTTCCTTTATTGTGAAGAAGCTCTCAGGCTTCAACCTGATAATCAACAAGCCATAGATTGCCGGAAAAAAATCATTGCTAAGGGTAAGAATAATGTTTTTGCTCATCTTCTAAATGGCTCAAATAAAGATTATAAAAAAGTCATTGAGGATTTATCATCAGTTCTTGATTTACCTTTGCAAACCTTAAATAACTCAGATCTTAGTAAAGTTTTTGCAAATAGAGGAATTGTTCATTGCTTATTAGGAAATTATAAAGAAGCCTTAAATGACTTCGACAACGCTCTTTTTCTTTGTTCTGATGATACCATTGTGCTTAATAATCGAGCCCTACTTTATCGCATCATAGATCAACATGATAACGCAGAACGCGATATGTTGATAGCAAGAGAAAATGAAGAAAAAGAATATACCGACGAGATAAAAATACGTTTGTCTGAAGAATATTTGGCTTATACCACCGTGGAAATAAAGAAAGAAAAACCCAATTTCAAAGCCGCTTTAATTTATTGTGAAGAAGCCCTTCGGCTTCAACCTGATAATCAAAAAGCCATGGATTGCCGAAATAAAATCATTGGTGAATGCGATGAAGCGGTTTTTTATTATATTCGATCAAAAATTATTAATGGTGATTTTAAGGATGTAATAGAAGATCTTTCACTGATGATTGTTTTATCTTTGAAAACTTTATCAAACAACGCCCGCAGCATACTCTTTTCAAATAGAGGATTTGTTCAATGTTTATTAGGAAATTATAAAGAAGCCTTAGATGACCTCAATAACGCTCTTTTTCTTTGTCCTAATAGTGCACTAGATCTTAATAACCGGGCCATGGTTTATCGTATTATGGGTCAACATGACAATGCTGAACGCGACATTCAACTAGCAAGACAAAAGGAAGAGGAAGAATATACAGATGACATGAAAAAAGATCTTTCTGAACAATACTTGGCTTATGCAGCCATGGAGCTGAAGAAAGAAAAACCCAATCAAAAAGCCGCTTTAATTTATCGTGAAGAAGCACGTCGACTTCAACTCGATAGCAATGATCTTAATGAGGAACCAACAGAGGAGTCAGAGGAGGTTAGTACCGATTACGAAAGAAACGAGCCTGAAGAAACCATCAATGTTTTAGTGAATCTAAGAACATTTTTTAGAGCCGAAAATGATGATAGCGATAAATCTGAAGATTATGATCTCTATAATACCCATTTAAAAATAGCAAATTCTAATGCAGAATTGGTTTATAAGAAAAAACAAAAAAAACATGTTCTCTATATAAACGATGAATTAATCGATGATTCAGAAGCTGCAGCTCAAGAAATATCGAAAATAATTAATTCTTTAAAAAATTCCTTTGTTGCTCCATCAGCTTCTCAGGTTTTTCAAAAATCTCCGGGGTTCTTTCCGAAAGTGAAAGGGGGTAAGCCTGATCCTCGTGCTCATAAAAAAGATGAAGTTTTTGGTACGAGGGTTCCTGGTAAATAGCTGTGTGCAGATCGGAAGCACCCTCATCCGCCCTATCGGGCACCCCGCAACACGTGCGGGGCAAGCTCTTCTCCCACCGAAAAGCGCGGTGGGAGAAGGGATACTCGGGCTAGCGCGCTGAAAAGTTATTTATGGATAATGATATTGTGTTATCTCCCAACACACTCATCACCTCCGTCCATATCAAATCTTCCAATGGTTTTACATTTTTATTATCCGACACAATCTTTTTTAGAGCCATTTGAATATCAACGACATCTTTAGACGCACTGATATCATCCATCAGAACTTTTAATTTAGTACGAGCCTCATTTCGCTCTTGCCTATCAGCAACAACAAAACCTTTTTCAAATATACAGCTAAACATGCCATAGAACATATTATATTCCCATGGGCCTAATTTTATTAGATTAATATTGATCATTGTTAATAAAGTATTGCGAATAAGTATAAATTTGTTATCCGAATCTAGATATGTTTTATTGATTTTTTTAAATCCTTCCAGCGCTAAATCAGGCGCATCATTCATTAATAATGCAAAAATTAAAATTGCAAATTTATGGGCTTCAGGAAGCTGAAATGAAACTAATAATAAAGCTTCCGCAAGTAATGCAGTATTTTTTTCTGATAGTTTATACTCTAAGCTTTTTTCCATGGCTTTATCAAACGCATCATTAATTAATTGATATTTATCGTTTTTAACTTGCATTTTATAAGCTTGCAATGCTTTCGCAAAATCTATTTGCTTGAAATTTGCTAACATCAGTGTTACCTCAGTCATATTATCTGCCATAAGTGCACTTATCGTTGTCAATTTAAGTGCAGACAATTGCGCTAAATCAAGAGGTAATGCAGCATCTAAATCAATGGCTATCAATATCGGCAAAACTCTATCTGCATGGTCTATTTTATTAAAATCTTCGCCATGAATTTTTTTAAATGCATTGCTGCCATCTTCGGTATTTTCAATAAAATATTTCATCGTTGCTATAGAAATTTTTGGATCAGTATATTTAATTAAATCTAAAACAGATTCATTATTACAGGACCTTGCTTGCATATCAGCACCGTACTTCAATAAAACTGAAATGTTGGCTATAGCACCTTGCTTTGCTGCCATCATGAGGGGTGTACATCCATACACCCCTTCTTTGATATTCACGTAATCATTGATACCTAATTGAATACCTGCATCAAGTATAGCTGCCAAGCAGGGAGCAACTTCGTTTTTGTTAACCTGAGCAATCCAATGGATGATAGATCGATCATGCATATCAATTTGTGTCAATTGTTCAGTAAGAATTTGTTTACCAATAGTAGATTTCATGGCTTCGTCAATAATATATTTAACAACATCATTACGACCGTTTTGCGCCGCAATTTGCAGTATCGTGATTTGTTCAGGATAAGACTCAAGTTGCATCATTTTAAGAAATATATCATGGTCATCATTGACAAATTGTTGCATAGCCTCACAAGCATTTTGTTCCTGGTTCATTATTTCTATAAAAGATTCGATGGAAAATTGTTTCTGATACGGTAATATAATCGATGATTGTGCCATTTTTATGTCCTTCCATAATTGTGCATAGTAATAAACATTAAACCCAAAATGTCTAATATATAAACAGATCGCTCATTATTAATTCTTTTTTTCATTCGCACATACTTTACCCAGCGTAACTATTTTATATAACAATACGATTTTAATGATACTTTTTAAATCAAAAATAGCAATTTTCTTGCATCTCCAGGCGAATTTTTTGCTTTTCCCTATGCTAGCCTAGAAGTATAACAACTAAACAAACGAGGTGGTCGCCATGTGGAAATTACCATCAAAGCTATTGTTAGCAACGCTTGTCTGCAGTCTTATTTCTAACGTATATGCATGGGATAAAGGCATTTATCTTACGCAATACACTTTAGAAAAACCTGAAAAATTAAATTATTTACTAAGAGAAGCAAAGGCTACCGGTATTAATACGTTCGTTGTCGATCATGAATATTATAGTTCACATTATGCCGCCGCACTAGCTAAAGTAAAAGCTGCTGGTATGAAAGTTGTCGTCCGAGTTGTCATTTTTTCTAATGGCGGCAATGCAGCACAAATTCGCTCACAAGCCCATTGGGAAGATAAATTAAAACTCATCAATGACGCTATTAAATCAGGCGCAGATTCTATTCAGCTTGATTATATTCGCTATAGCTCTAAAGAACCTGCGAATCCACAACATGCAAAAGATGTATATCAAATCATTAAATGGTATAAGAAAAGAATTAACGCACAAAATATACCTATGGAAATTGATATTTTCGGTGAAGTTGGCTATTACCCATCCATGCACATTGGTCAAGATATCAAAATGTTTGCAGACAGCGTCGATGGTGTCAATCCAATGGTTTATCCATCACACTTTTGGCCTTTCCAAAAATATTCTGCAGAACCTTACAAAACAGTTAATAACTCTTTAAATGCTTTAGCAAAACAATTTGATAATAAACCTCCGTTTAAAATCCATGCATTTATTGAAGCTGCTAATTTTCATTATATTAAGAAAACATCTAATGCAGAAAAACAAAGATATTTGTTACAAGAAATACGTGCGGTAGAAGATGCCAATAAAGCTGCGGGTTGGTATGTATGGAGTGCCAATAATGTTTATGAAAATTTATTTCAAGTATTAAAGAATAATAAAATAAAATCTGGCGATATAGCTAAAACCACGACGGCTGAAAAATAGTCAAAATGAAAAAAAGCTCTATCGAATGATAGATGGAGCTTTTTTAAACTTTTTTTACAAACTGCGATTTAAGTTTCATAGGACCAATTCCATCGATTTTGCAATCGACATCATGATCACCACTTACCAAGCGAATATTTCTAACTTTAGTGCCAACTTTTACGACTAATGAAGAACCTTTACCTTTGAGATCTTTTATGACGGTGACAGTGTCACCATTTTGTAGCGTGTTTCCATTAGCATCTTTAATGACTATAGAAGTCTCTTCTGTTTTTTCTTCAATCATATTTGACCATTCGTAAGCACATTCTGGACATATAAAAAGTGCATTGTCTTGATACGTGTATTCTGAATTACATTTTGGGCAGTTAGGAAAGTGATTCATGTGTTTACTCATTAGGGTTTCATCGTAATATGGTTATACTTTGTCTAGTCTTTATGATTTAGTTCAATAATTGATTTGCCATTCAAATAGAAAATAAGTATATTACATCATGCCACTGATTTTCAATAAATCGTCTTTGGATAAGTTAACTATGCAATCCTCATTAAATCTCGATGTTTTTATTAAAAATGAAACAGGTGAGATTGAGAAAAAAAAGCTTGGTGATATTTTAAACACACTTAGCGCTGATGAAATAAAACATTCTCATGTTTCAGAAACTGCACCACTGACTGTAAATCAACGAGGACCCAATTGCAGTCTGTATGCACTTCAAAACGCTGCTGATTGGCTCGCGTCAAACACAACGAGTTATCCTCGGGCACGTAAAGATAAACACTATCAAACATCTTGGCGTCAACTCGCAAAAAAGGAGAATGTCATCACCATAGGAGGAGCTGAATTAAAAGATTTATACGAACTAGTGAGCAAACATATCGGTAACGTAAAGTTGAAACGATATCCCATTAAAAATACTGTCGCGGATGATAAAAATAAAGAAGCATATATAAAATTATTATGCCAAGCTCTCGAGCAACATAGTATTATTCTTCCGCTTACGTTACCAAAAATTTCGCCATTTTTATCAAAAGAAGAACAACAAAAAAGCGCTTTTCCTTGCACAAATTCTCTTAGTGATCACGATGGTCATGCGGTATTGGCATGGGCTTATATTTATTATAAAAATACTTATTAT
>CAYVRW010000021.1:0-27336 GCA_964453575.1 uncultured Coxiellaceae bacterium
TAATGTTTAATCCATTATCTTTAAGCCATTTGATTTGCGACTCAAATTTTTGCGGCGTCATGTTCATGCTGCCGGGTTTAGTTGGATTTAAATTGTGATAACATAAAATAGGTATATTAGTAGCCGCGAAAATTTTGTAGGGAAATAAAATGCCGATGGTTAAAATAAGATAAGATAATAATTTCATGAAAGCTGACATAAATACCTCCATGCTTGATACTTTTATTTTACTCTAAAAATAGAGCTAATTTTTGACTCAGGTTTAAACATAAGGATATGTAATGAAAACTTATGCTACAGATATACAACATTCAGTTCAAATTCCAAGCGGAGACATTTATTTAGATGGACTTCTATATATACCCAAAAAAGCATCAGGTTTGGTTTTATTTGTCCATGGCAGCGGCAGTAGTCGATTCAGTGTGCGTAACCGCTATGTTGCTAATGTTTTAAACAAAGCCAATTTAGCGACTTTATTGTTTGATTTATTGACTCCAGAAGAAGATGCCATTGACGCACGTACGGCCGAGCTGCGTTTTGATATCGGTCTTCTTGCGTCAAGATTAATCGATGTAACGCATTGGTGCAGTAAGCAATTTGCGCTAGATATAGGCTATTTTGGCGCAAGTACAGGGGGCGGTGCAGCCCTGGTTGCTGCAGCGCAAGAAATAACTACCATTCATGCAGTGGTATCACGAGGAGGAAGACCTGATTTAGCGCGTGAATTTTTACCACGCGTGCAAGCACCGACTTTGTTAATCGTAGGTGGAAACGATACGGTAGTTATTGAAATGAATGAAGATGCAATGACAAAAATGCATTGTGTCAAAAAATTAGCAATAGTTACGGGTGCTACGCATCTTTTTGAAGAACCTGGAACGTTGGAACAGGTGGCCGATTTGAGCAAAGAGTGGTTTTTGAAGTATTTATAGCAGTTTCTATATGTTACCATACTTTTTTTTCAACTTTTGGGATTACCATGAATCATTACGAAGTATTAGAATTAAAAACGACCGCAACTGTTGAAGATGTTAAGAAAGCTTATCGCAGATTAGCCAAAATATGGCATCCTGACAAAAACCCCGGTAAAGAAAAGGAAGCTGGTGATAAATTTAAACTTATACATCATGCTTATGAAGTGTTGTCTGAACCTGCTTCTAAAGAAAGATACGACAGTTTGCTTGGTATTCGTCATCACGATGTGGATATTACAAGTTATTGGATTAATTTTACTACCTTTGCAATTAAACATCCTGGATTACTTGATGTCCTTAATACAGAAAATTATTTTAAAATAACAAAACAATTTAATTTATCACCTGACGAAATTTGTTTTTTATGGTTCAAGGTGATGCGAGATCACGATAAAATTTTGGCATCTATGAATTCATGGGATGATTTTAATCAAATTCCTCAAGCTGCGGATTATATATTTTATACCAGTGTTAATAATTTTTATGAACATAGAAAAAAACTTATTGAATTAAAAATATTTCAAAAATGTATTAAAACCATGGATGATCTTGTGGATTTTTTACGGCAACCTTATGAATATTTAGGAAGCGATGATTTTGCAGCAACCTATAAATATACCTTGTGCAATGAATTAGAAAATAATTTTCATACGCTTGGGTTACCAAAAAAATATTTGCGTCATAATGAATTTTCAAATTTACTCTATTCTTTTGGTGCAAACACCTTATCCTTCATGGGGGCTAAATATAAGAAGGAATTTTTAAATTGGCTGAATTGTGCTGATGAAAATGATCAACTTGTTTTGTCAGAGTTATTATCCCATTGTGACTTTCATAAAGAACAATACACTTTTACTTTATATTCATCAAGCTGCAAATCATTTTATTCTTCTGATTATAGTATTTTATTAAGAAAAAATGAAAAATCCGAAATTGAGTTTGTATCAGGTTATGATAAGGGGAAAAAACCTTCTAAATTGATATTAACTGCCGGTGAATTAAAAATATTAGAGAATTTATTACAAGCTAAAACTCAGGTCACTTTTCCGTATGCTGATTATCCAAGGCTATCTCGTCGCATCTTAAGACAATGCGTTCCTGCTGTTAAATTTGATAAAGAACAGTTTTTTACCTTAGCGGAAGCATTATTACCTGCAGAATTCAAATCGACATGTCAGTTGGCAGATATAATAAAAAATGCACCGGCAGAGATAGCTTTATTTGTTTTGAAGAAAGTATCAATGAAATCTTTCAGATTATGGTGGGATAAATTCGAGAACATGTTAGCTTGGCCGGCATTTAGAGGAGAAAAAAATGAGTTTTATCGTGATGAGTTGTCTAATCACTTGATAGATAATATAAAAAATTTGTCAGAGCAAAAATATTTATTTTTTTCATGGTTTTTTCATTTTAGCAAAAAAGCACAAGCTAAGTTCTTAGCTTTGCTAGAAGAACAACATGAAAAAAATGTCGAATATTTGGTTTATTCAGCATGGCATCAAGAAGGACTTTCAGCAAAAGAGGCTGCCATGAAGGCTATTGCATTTCCTAAAATAAATTTATTTTTAATGAATTTACCTTCAAATGTTCCCAAACAAGATCTTTTATTATTAGCCAATACTCTTATAAAATCTCCAGTTGTACTGGATATGTTTATGGCTAATGATATATATAATTTTCCTTCCTTAATAGTTAATTATTCATACAAAAATATTTTTAAATCCATTGAATCGGAAGTTTGTAAAGCTCTTGCTTTAAAAGATAAGTTTATTGAACAATTAGATGAAAAAATAAATCATTACATTGATCAACAGAAACAAGAAAGTGATGGCACGGAAACTAAAACATTATATGCTGACATAATAACTATTTTTAAGACAGAACGAAATCAGTATGCCGTAAGTGAAAGAAATGAGGCGTCTAAAAAACATTGTTTTGAAGCCATCGCTCAGAAAATTAATCAATTAACTGTAACATCAACCATTAATGATAATACTGCTGATACCATGAGCCGGGGAATTTATTCGATAGGATCGTATTTTGGCATGTGTCAGGCTCCCGATGTGACGAAAAAAACATTAATTTCAACCAACATGCATGCGTTTATGAGCCATCCGCATACACGTGTGGTGAAAGATATTGTTGAGGCTTGTGAGCTTAAAAATGCGTTTTGCTAAGATTATCTTATGTGAGAGCTAATTTGTGGAGGTGGCGCTTGACTATTTACTATTAATGTGCTACAATTATAAAAATTGTGACACAATGAGGAATATATGCAGACATTAAATATTCGAGAAATGCGCAGTGCGCTGGGTCATCTAGAAGCACTGCTGGATACATCTGGGGAAATCATTATCACCAAAAGAGGAGAAGCTATAGCACGTATTGTCCCAATACAAGGGAAACAACTTCGTCCTTCTCACGAAGAGTTACATAGCTTAACTAAAAAACTTAAAACACCTTCTGAAAAATTACTTCGGGATATGCGCGATGAGCGATAATGTATATTTTGATACTTCAGTATTGGCAAAATGGTATCTGAACGAAGATGGTACGCAAGAAGTTACCGATTATATACAATCTGTCGGACGCGCCATCATTAGCAGTTTAACTATCACAGAAATGCGCTGTCTTCTTTCTCGACGCAAACGTATGGGTGATTTCAGCGATAAGATAGAACATCAATTATATGCGACATTTTTAAATGATATCGATCGAGGTTACCTTTCGGTGGAAAAATTTTCTGACCAATATTGTACTTTTGCCTCTCATTTGATTGATAGCGTACCAGCTATTCCCCTGCGGACGTTAGACGCTTTGCATCTTAGTATTATCCAACAACAAAATATTCCTTATCTTGCAACAGCAGATGAAGTCATGTTGAAAGCTGCAAAAAATATGAATATTGCTGTAAAAAAATTTTAGACTCGTCTTTAGTTTCTAGGTTCCCCTCACAATAAACAAACCAATTCGTAAAATTCACGGTGCCTTCCCCCAGCCCCTTCCTCCAAAACGCTTTTTTTTGGAGGAAGGGGATGGGGGAAGGAGGATTGTTTTTTATGAAACAGTGATAACAATTTAATATTAAAAAAAATAAGGAATCATATGAAAAATGCAAAACTAAATCACGTTCGTGCATTACGACAAAACATGACAGATGCAGAAATACATCTATGGTATTTTTTAAGAGCAAGACGTTTAAATGGATACAAATTTCGAAGACAACATTTAATTCACCCTTATGTAATCGATTTTATTTGTTTGGAAAAAAAGCTAATTATTGAATGTGATGGAAGTCAACATGCGGAAGCGAATAATTATGATAAACAACGTAGTGATTTTTTAAAATCTAAAGGCTATAAAATTATTCGTTTTTGGAATGATGCTATTTTACAAGAAACTTACCTTGTGCTTGACTTGATTGTTGAGGCATTGGAAGAACCTCCTTCCCCCAGCCCCTTCCTCCAAAAAAAAGCGTTTTGGAGGAAGGGGTGACTAGAAGCTACAACTTCTTGAGCCGGTAATATAAATTACCGGCCATCTCTTATCCGCTACTTCCCGGGGTCTTTGGAGTTTTCTCCTCCTTTTTCTCAGTTGTAGGAGTAGAAGTTTGTGATGATCTAGGTGGATGAAGCGATAGTCTTGTATGAGCCGCAGAGAGTTGCCTTGAATGGGATGATTTCCTTATACTACTGTCAGTAGCTGACGATGATCTTCTATGGGAAGGAGTTGCTGGTTGTGGTACATAGTCAGAAGTTGAAGCCGATGATGATGCTCTTTGGTGTGTAGGAGCATGGCTTCCAATTTTTTCTAAATCACTTAAATGATATTTGTGATCTTCGTATTTTTCTCGATGCTTTGGATTATCGCCTAATCGCTTTAACTGATTTTCCGCTGCCTCAGTATAAGCTTTATATAATCGCTCACAGTACTTATCTAATAGTTGCTTTCCAGCAGCACTTACTTGTTCCGCAAGTGATGGGCCCGCATTTTTTACAAACCAATCACTGGCTTTCGCTCTTGTATCCTCATCCGATACTCCGGAAGCCCCTGAAACTACAGTTCTTTGTTCTATCCACTCCTTTCTTAACTTCATCGCCTTTTCAACCTGGTCTATGTATGCATTAAAATTTTTAGGAGAGACTCCCTTGTCATTTAGATGTGCCATTGAAAAATCATGCAGGATACTGATTTGCCCTGCCGTATTTTTATAATCTTGTTCATTTTGTTTTAAATCTTTTTCTAATGATACGATTTCGTTTTCGAGTTTTTCCAATTCTTTTGCCAATTTCTGAGTGTCTTCGGGGTTTGTTGTTTGCGCAATAGTACTTTTTAGTTTTTTAACATCCGTTTTTTTATCCTGTAATTTTACAGGAATTCCACTAGCCGCTAATCCAAGCAGCTCAAACGTTTTATATAATTCTCTTTGTTCACTCAAATATTCTTGAATAGCTATTTGTTTGCTTTCTAATTTCTTATAAGCCTTATCTAGCTTTTTAAGTAAGTTAAGATAGGTTTCATATTCTTTTTTTAAGCTTGGCATAATACCTCCTAACTAATTTTTTTATCAGTTATTAAATTATTATATATCATTATCTTAATAATTGTTTACGTTATGATCAATAATATATAAATATTTGATCAATCAATGAGTTATCAATGAGTTATAGACTCGAAAAAAAACCTGAAACGGTGTAATCTATAAGTAATACTCTATGGGTTTTTAACTGCTCAAGGAATGCGCGATGGATAAGCTATCCGATCAATTATCAGCCATAGCGAAAGAAAGAGACCACTTAATACTCCATTCAAAAGAGCATGAAAAATTACTTTCCTTAAATCCAGATGCATTAACTCAATCTGCTGATCAAGTGAATTATGCGGTTTATCAATTTTCACCGAATCTTGATAAAATCCTTTATGTGAATCCCGTTCTAGAAAAATGGTGGGGGCACTCCCGCGAAACACTTTATCAAAATCCACAAGCATGGTTTGATCGTATACATCCTGATGATGTTGCCATGGTAAAAAATGCACTTTCTCAACTTTCACCATCGAATTCAGGAATATTGCTTGAATACCGATTATATAAACCTGACGGCAGCATTTGTTATATACAAAACCGATGCGCACTGGTCAATGATAAAATTCTAGGGACAGCAGTAGACATAAGTAATTACATTAGAGCTCAACAACGGCATTTTATTTTTGAGCAAGTTCTTAGCGTATACAACTTGGAAAATGGCGATGAAATTATTTTAAATTCCATTTTAAAAGTGATTTGCCAATCACTAGATTGGGATGAAGGTGAAATTTGGGTTCATAACGCTGCTGATGAATCACTGTACTGTGTGAGTTTGTGGCATCGATTAGGTAAAGCTATCACGCCATTTTATGACATTACTTATCACATGGTAGTTAAAGCTGGTGTAGGTTTTTCAGATGTCGTTATTCGAGCCAATGCCCCTATTTTAGAAAACGATTTTGGTAATAATGATAACTATTATCGAACCAAAGCAGCTAAAATCGTAGGCTTAAATGCAGCACTTGGATTACCCATTTTTTATGAAGGCGAACTCATTGGTGTATTGAATTTCTTTAATCGTAAAACCAAAGTTCCAAACAAAGAAGACATGGAAGTTTTTCAAAAAATTGCAAATCTTATTGGTACTATTATTCAAAAAATAGTTAGACTAAATGATCCAGAATCATCTACACATCAAGATGATTTGACGGGTTTAAGCAATCGTGCGGGCTTTGAATTGTTATTAAATACTTGCATTGAAAATATTAATTCAGAAGAAAAATTAGCCGTTGTTATCGTGGATTTAGATAAATTTAAATCGGTCATTGAATCTTATGGAATGGACATAGGTGATATCTTACTTAAACAATTGTCCTTTAAATTTATTCAATCACTTGGTCATGATGCTAAAATTATTGCGCATCTTGATATGGATGTTTACGGATTTATTTTTGATAATCTTAAAAAAATAGAAAAATTAAGGTATTTACTTGATAAAATTTCAGTAACTTTACAAAAACCGTTTATTATTAAAGAGCAAAACATTCATGCCAAAGCAAGTATGGGTGTAAGTATTTATCCGGATGATGGCAAAAATTCTGAAACCCTTTTGAAAAATGCTGGTATTGCTCTCAAAAAAGCAAAATCATTAGGCGGCAATTATATTCAATTTTATAATGAAAAAATTCAAAATAAGATAACGGAAGACATTAAAACAGAAAGCTCTTTAAGACATGCTCTTTCTGAAAATCAATTTAAGCTTTTTTATCAACCCAGAGTGGATCTAAAATCAGGCGATATCGTTGGATTTGAAGCAGTATTAAGATGGCTGGAGCCTTTAAATGGTTTACGATCACCTGATTCATTTATGGATATTGCTGAAGAATCGGATTTGGCTATTTTTATTGATGAATGGGCTCTATTAAATTTAAGTAATTATTTTTCCTTAATGACGCACAAATTACCAGTAGCTATTAATCTTTCTGATCGCCAATTCAACAAACCCCAACAAATGTTAAATCTTATCAATCAACTTATCGATAAATTTTCCATTAACCCTGCCCTGCTGCAAGTGGAAATTTCTGAAAAAGTATTGCTGACCCATACGCAAGATACATTAGATGTCTTGTTTCAACTTAAAGGCAGAGGAATTACGATAATTTTAAATGATTTTGGTACTGCTTTCAGCTCATTTAATTATTTACAACAATTAAAACCTTCGCATGTAAAAATTAATAAATGTTTTATTACGAAAATTCCACATGATGCAAAAAGCGTCACGATAGTACAAACCATCATTCAATTTTGTCATGCGCAAGGTATTAAGGTCATTGCTGAAGAAGTTGAAACTGCTGAGCAAGTTAAGTTTTTGATAAAAGAAAATTGTGATGAAATACAGGGTTCTTATCTTTCAAAGCCTTTGCCTATTTATGAGGCGAAGGCTTTAATTGAGAGTGGAAAAAAATTTGATGTTTAAGACTCCAACGACGGAATTCTCACTTCAGGTGATACATCCGCGCTATAATCCACATCCGCAAACTCAAAACCAAATAAATGATGAAACTCTGACAGATACCCTTTGATATCAGTAAGTTCATCCAGATTTTCTGAGGTCACTTTCGGCCATAATTCACGAATTTTTTGCTGTACATCCGGCTGCATTTCCAAATCATCCATACGAATGCGCCCTTCTGCATCACGTTCAGCATGGGATGCATAAAGCTTATCTTTAAATAAACGGCTGATTTGTTCTATGCACCCTTCATGCGTTCCTTTCGCTTTCATTAATTTATAAAGCAATGAAATATAAAGCGGTACCACCGGAATCGCAGCACTTGCTTGCGTGACTAATGCTTTATTGACAGATAATAATGCTTGGCCGTGATATTTTTGCAATTGTGTATTTAATTGATGTGCAGTTTTATGCAAATCTTCTTTGGCTTTACCTATGGTACCATTTTTATAAATAGGATGCGTAAGCTCAGGCCCAATGTAATCATAAGCTAAGGTGATTACACCATCTGCTAATAAGTTTTCTTTAGCTAATAAATCTATCCACATTTTCCAATCTTCACCGCCCATCACTGCAACCGTGTTATTTATTTCATCTTGATTAGCAGATTCTAAAGAAATCTCTTTGACTTCTTTACGCAATGGATCAACAGTTTTGCTTGTGAAAGATTGATTAATAGGTTTTAACACAGAGGAATAAACAACACCTGTATCAGGATGAATTCGTCTAGGAGATGCCAAGCTATAAACGATTAAATCAATTTTTCCTAAATCTTTTTTGATTAAATCGATAGTTCTATTTTTTATATCATTTGAAAACGCATCACCATTAATACTTTTTGCATAAAAATGATCGCGATGTGCAAATTGTTCAAAGGCCGCGGTGTTATACCATCCCGCAGAAGCAGTACGATTATTTTCAGCTTCTTTTTCATAAAAAACGCCTATGGTTTTTGCGCCTGCTCCATAAGTTGCTGCAATACGACTTGCTAAACCGTAGCCAGTAGAGGCGCCAATCACTAGGACATTTTTAGGCCCTGTAAACTTGCCATGTTTTTTAATGAAATTAATTTGTTCTTCGACTGCTTTGGCGCATCCTACTGGATGTGCTGTTGTGCAGATAAATCCGCGAATTTTGGGTTGGATAACCATAGTCTTAAGTTCCGATTTTTGAGTGCGCACATATTATCAAAAAGGAACAGGCTAAGTCATCAATTACCTCATACCCAATCACTCAACGCAAAGCCTACACCTATGCTATTCGTACGATGGTTGTATTCGATTAAACTTTGTCCATATCCAGTAAATCCTTGTACATAACCTTTGATATAACGTGTGATAGGAAAACTCCAAGTTAACTGCCCTGTTGCGCGTCTTGCGCTTTGTTCAAAAATACTATGGGCTTCCAATGCAATAACTTGTTGCTGACATTTATAAGCCAGTAAAAAGCGGGCATAGCCTAAATACTGCGCTATATCAGGATTATTACCGTTTTTAGAAAGGACTACCCATGGTCTTATGCTAAACATCCAATGGTCAGTCGATGTAACCGCATCGACATACAAGCGGTTCCAGCTTCGTTGTAAATCCGTGCCAAAGCCATTTGAAACGTGATTGACCCCTACATTCATAAAGTTAACATGCCAACCTTTAGTCAAATGCCATTTCACCGGCGTTTCTAAATAGAACTCCGGTTCATAATCATTTTCACGCATAAATGATGTTTTATTGTACACTTGCCAGTAAGAAAGCTGGGTATAAGCAGCAAAAAGTGAAGTAGTGGTATTGAAAAGGTTTTTCCACATGGGAACTTTAACGCTGAATTGAAATTTAAATTCACCGTGATTAAGCGATTCATCATTGGGGGTATTGCCTTCATATGCTGCATTATCCGGTGAGCCTGTGTAATAATAAGGCAGTATAAAATTAGGCTTATAAAACGCAATGCCCACATAATTGGGCGGAATCATTTGTTCGTTGATATAACGGTCAACGACAGGGCTATTTTCAACCAGCACTGGGGTGTCTTTAGTTTTATGAGGACAACATTTAGGTTTTGTGGGAGCTGCAAAAACAAATACAGGGTTAGATAGCAAGATGGTTAGCGCAAATAACTGACAAAGTACCAAAGGTTTTCTCATCCTGAGCATTCTCCATAACAACCATACTATTGATGGTAACAATTCCACCACACTGGCGCTATATCTTGGGATGTCAGAATTAAAAAAAACATGGACATGGTATAATTAAGAATAAAGGCTACATGGAAAGGTGGTCTTATGGTAATCAAATTAAAACCAAAGCGCACAAGATGCGTCTCTTTTTGCACAGCGGTGGGTTATGATCTGACTGCATTAGCTAATTCATTGGATCGTAAAGATTACCAGATCAAGCTGTTGCGCGATGTTTTATATCTTAAAAACCTACGGTATGGATCAGAACTTTTTATTTTTAATCATGGCTGTTTTGTTTGCTGGGGATTAACCAAACGCGCTGAACAAAAATGGATTCATTACATCAAAGCTTATTCGCGTGAACCATTAACGAATACAGAAATGGATTTTTTTAGTTTTCAACTAGGTGAAGAAACAAATATTGTCACTCATGAACGTTTTAAATTAGATATCATTACCTTAGAATCGACTGATCCACAAATTAAATTAGCCATTTCCTATGGATTAGCTCAATCCATAAAATTAGAAGCTTACGAAGCTGCGATTCAAGAAACGGTTAAAAAAAATAATATTTTGCCTAGGGACATTGCACATTATGGCTCGATATCCTTATCAAGACGCGCTATTTTTAGACGTATGGGCGACCTATTTTTAGCACGCAGTTCGATTAATCTTAATAGCGAATTCTTAGATACGCCTGAATTTTTTTGGCGAAATCCTAATCTTGAAATGTATTATACGATGACCAGTAAATTTTTAGATATACCAGCACGTGTCACAGCGCTTAATCAAAAACTAGATGTTTTACAGGAATTATTAGATATTTTGAATACGCAGTTGCAACACAGGCACTCGACGATACTTGAAACGATTATTATTGTGTTAATCGGTATCGAAATTCTTATTAGCGTATTTCAATTGCATATTTGGTGATGCATTATCGTGAACGTTACCGTTTGCATGCCCGCAAATGGTAACGTTCACGCTTGGGTCATCTCGGTCGCAAACTGGAATTGGACACGTCTAATGATTGAGAATCTTCAGCGCCAGGCTCTTCTGCAATAGACTTAAGTTCTCTTGTTGCATCAGTTCTTCTTAATCGACCATGCTCGCTTGGATCTTGCTGCATTTGAAAGTTATTAGCAGGAGACACAGTCGAATATAAGCGCCGATTTGGCCCAGACAATCTTAATGAATCATCAGGTTTTTGTGGTGGCAAGGAATCACCCGCATCTTGATCACTTTGAGTTGAAGGAGGATAACAAGATTGAAAGGCTTTGTATCCTCCATAAACAAGACCACCTAATAAAATTGCAGCTCCCATAACAAGGGCTGGAATTCCTAACACAGCGGTGGCCGCACTCATTCCTGTCATGACTAATAATACGCCTGAGGTCGCAGCTGCTGCTCGTAAAAAATATTTTCTAACAGTTTTCCATGTGGGAGGTTTTGCATTTAATTGCAGTTGAATTTTTTGATACTTTGTTTTTAAATTAGTGAATGTTTTCTTCAGCTCATCATGATGATTATTTAAGTTATCAAACTGTTTTTTTAAGTTATTTTTATCTCTTTTAAGGATATCATGGTCTTTTTGTAATGCTGCTAATTTTAGGAGTTGTCTTTTTTGTGCTGTATTTTCCTCTTGGACTTTTGTTAATTCATCGTGTGTTTTTTCCAGAGTATTTTTTTGTTCGTTATTTATTCTAGCCCAATGGGTTGAATCTCCTAATGACTGGAGCAGAGCCTCTTTTTCCTGTTTTAATTTAAGTTTTATCTCATTTTTTTCTTTGATTTCTTGCTGTAATGATTGTTCTAATTCTTTATTTTTCTTTAATAATAGCTCATATTGCTCTGCTTTAATTCTATCTGTTGTTGAATCTTCTCGAGCATTCATTATCATTTCTCCAGGTATTTTGTTATGGAAACCTTGCTTATTCTAAACAAATAAAGTCAAATTGCAAAAGATAACTTATTAAGATGACCCTATGCGAACATTTATCATAAGAGCACGTAAAGGAACCACCCGCTTTGAACGGATTCGATCAAACATAGGCGCCAAAGACCACTTTGAAGTAATTGCGCATTCTGTTATCAATGCTTTTTTTATTTCCAATGGGTTTAGAGAAGATGTGGAAGTCTTTGTTATTCTTGAAAGTTCTGAGGATTTTCCGCGCACTATTAAGTTATCCGGTTACGAAGGTTTATCGATTGCAGGTTTTCATGAAGATGCTGTGCTCGAATTGATTGAAAAGGCATTAAAAAATAGTCAAAATTTGCAAAAAGATGAAACGCAAAGTATTGCGCCTGGTCTGCAAATTAGCGGGTTTGGCTTTGAAAAATGTGTAAAGCCCTTATTAGAAATACGTCCCGTTTATCTGCTGGATCGCAAAGGTACAGATATTAGAAAAATGAATCTGGGTGATGATCCTGTTTTTATATTAAGCGATCATTTAGCAATGCCTAAAAATAGCGTCAAAAGCCTTAAACGACAGGGTCTTAAGACTATAAGTGTAGGAAAGAAGATGCTATTTGCGTCACAATGTGTGGTGCTTATTAATCATGAATTGGATAGGTCAATGTGACGAAATCCTTTTATCATGTTAAACTTCAAAATTTTTAAAGAGAACAAACATGGAAGCAGCATATTACGGTGAATTTTTAGGTACTTTGACATTGATTGTTTTTGGTGATGGCGTTGTGGCAAGCACTCTGTTAAAGCGATCTAAAGGCGAATTTGGAGGTTGGCTGGCTATTGCTACAGGTTGGTTTATTGCTGTGGTCATGGGCGTTTTTGTTGCACAATCGGCAGGTTCTATCAATGCTGATATTAACCCTGCGCTTACTTTAGCCAAATATTATTTACAGCAATACAGTTTAGAAACGACTTTGTGGTTTATGGGTGCACAAGTTGCAGGTGCATTTTTAGGGGCGATTATTGTTTGGCTTGCTTATTTACCTCATTGGTCTATCACTGAAGATGCTGATTTAAAGCGCATGGTATTTTGTACGGCACCTGCTATTCGTAATTATCCCTGCAATTTGCTTAGTGAAATTATTGGAACCATGGTACTCATAGTGGGTGTGGCTGCATTATTCGGTAAAGCAACAATGAGCGGGCCGGCAAGTGGTCTTGGCCCCTATTTAGTAGGTGTTTTAGTCTGGGGCATTGGTTTATCATTAGGCGGCCCAACGGGTTATGCCATTAATCCAGCGCGTGATTTTGGGCCGCGATTGGCACATGCCATATTGCCTATTAAAGACAAGCAAGGTTCTGACTGGCATTATGCATGGGTGCCTGTATTAGGGCCTTTTTTAGGCGGTTTATTAGGGGCTGTGATAAGTCAACTATTTGCTCTTTAGATTTTATCTTGGATACAAAAAATGTTTACCGAAATTGCTAATCAATTGAGTACGACTGTGTTATCAGTGCAACAAAATTTACCCTTTGTTCTTTCGTTAATCGCAGGATTGTGGTGTATTCATATCCTTAATTGGGCGCTTGGCGGCCGTTTAATTATTCTAGGTGTCTATCCTAGAAAATGGTTTTCAAGTTTAGGCATTTTCTTTTATCCTTTTATTCATGGCAACTTTAATCACATATTTTTTAATTCTATCCCCTTATTTATTTTAGGAAGTTTTGTTTTATTACTTGGCTACCCTACTTTTTATTGTGTAAGTGTAACTATTATAGTATTGAGCGGCTTATTGACATGGGTGTTTGGACGAGGCGGTTTTCATATCGGTGCTAGTGGTTTAATCATGGGTTATTGGTCATTTTTATTAGTTAATGCCTATTTTCAACAAATATCGGTACTTACCATCGCGCCTGCTATGGTATGCGTTTATTATTTTGGCGGATTTTTATTTCAGTTATTTCCATCTGATATAAAAACCTCATTTGAAGCGCATCTTTTTGGATTTTTAGCAGGCATCGCGGCTTTTTATGCATGTCCTATGTTTTATTGTAAATTTTCAACTTATTTATGTATGCATATTACTTGAGTTCTCATCTATTCCTATTGCTTTTAACCATTCTGGCGTGGGTGTTATCATTTTACGATCTTTAAGATTAAACAGTCCTATCGTAAATTCAGCTTCGCAACAAATTTCTGTACCGCGTAACATTTTTTGCTGGATAACGCCCACTTTTCCTTTGTAAGATAATAATTGTGTTTGAATAGTCATTTCGTCACCTAGCAGCAATTCTTTTAAAAAACGTATTTTTATTTCCAGAATAACCGGACCTAGCCCTGTTTCTATCATTTTTTGCATACCGTAACCGTTTTTGGTGACAAAATTCCAGCGGGCTTCTTCAAATAAGGTAAGATAAGTTGCATTATTCACATGACCAAATGCATCTAAATGATTTTCTTTAATTAATAAAGAATAGGTATATAATATTGACATAATAAATCCTTGATTATAAACATCTCATGATAGTGGAATAATAAACAATCCGTAAATCGAAAATTGTAATAGGGAGATCATTAATATGGAGTCGTCTGTTCGAACATTATTCAATCCTGGTGTTTCCAGTACACAAAGAAGAGCTGCAACTACCTTTTGGGGGCACCTTTTAAGTGGAGTACGAGAAATTCCACAGCCTAATATGGATAAAATTGATCCTATCAGAAGAGAATCGCGCCAAATACTTACGCAAATGAATCCATATTGGTTGGGTGATTTCATGGGAGGTCTAGATAATAATATTTTTGATAATAGGCACGCCTCTGGTTTTATGCTTAAATCAGATTCACCTGGTGTATTGTTACAAACCGCCAATGAGTGCAAGATTCCCGCTGTTCTCATTCCTAGAAATGTGCACATGACTTTCCCAAATGATAACAATAGCATATGCGTTAACAATGTCTGCTATTCTGCTAGTGAAATTATTAATGATAAATTGGGGGTTATGGTTAAAAAACCGCCACAGTGCACAGCAGTTGCATTATCATCAAAAAATATATTTACTTCACTGCAAGCTAAAAAATCTGCCTTTTTGACGGCAGGTTTAATGGTAATAAGCACTTTTTTGCGAAAGTTTTAATTCTTCAACATCAAAACAGGGGCCTCTTGTTCGGGGGCTGTTTTCGGTGGTGTTGTTTGATTTTTATAGGATAACAGTCCAAAATCCGAAGTCGACAAAGGTAGATCAGTAATTTTTCTGAGCGTATCTTTATTTGTGTCTGAAAATACTTCGGGCGGCAGCTCTAATAAAGTTTTAATAAATAACAAATCCGCTGGTTGAACACGATCAGAAGGAATATTTTTGTTTAAATGTAAACATAATCTACATAACGCTAAAGCGGTGGTAAATGACAGATCATAAATGATAAAACTCATAGCGCCTGCAGAAGTGCCGCCAATAATAATGGCCAATGTTTCAAAAATCTTAGCAAACATACGTTCAAGGCCTGCAGTTAGAAAAATATCTGCAGCGTAATATCCGTAATAACAACTACTCATGCCTAATGCGACTTGCATAGCATAACCTGTCGAACGACTGATAGTACGTTTACGACTTCCTAATTGGTCCGTTAAGCTTACGCCATAACCCACAGCGTAGCCTGCACCATAACCGGGTGCAGCCATAATCATTGCTCCTAAAGCAGATGCAGTTAATGTAACTTTTGAGAATGGCAGCATACTGTCATTCGGCGCAAATTTAGTTATCATTTTACTGAGATTGATTGAAATAGGTCTTATGATAAGGTCAAGATACATGGGACGCGAAATTCCCTCATCTAACAAACTTTTATTAAATTCAATTTCAAGCAGCTCACGATTTTTTTCATTGTTTAAATGCAGTTCAAACGCTAAAAGACAGGATAATTTAATCTCATTGCTCAAATGATTATAACTATTGCCTAATATTTTTTCGCATAAACTATATAAAAGACTATTCTCAGGGCTGCGCAATGGATAAGAATTTTTAATGGTTTCCATGATATAAATAAGCATGCCAATTTTAACACGCGCTGATCGAGGTATGATTTGCAAGCTATCGGTGCTATCGGTAGGGCAAGAAGCTTTACTGTGTGTTATCGCCACCGCAAGTTTAGCGAGCATCATGCGCTTAGGATTTTTATGCTTAGATGTGCCTATGTATTGTTGAAATAGTTGACTCATGCCTTCGGTGATCGATTTTTCAGAGGGAATAGCGGTTAATAGCCGTGTTTGCTCCTCACGCTCACTCATCACAATTGCGCGCATCATTTTTATAAGTTCTTCTTTTATGTGAGGAAGTTGAGTGTTAGCAATAAATAATTCGCTAGGATAGGTGCTTTGAAATAAAAAATGGTAAAATTTGCATAAATAATACAATTTTGTTTTTTCTGTAATCTGATGGTTTTTAGTAATACATAAATTAGTTAGCAAGATTTCATAAAGTGTACTACCAGAATTAAATAAATATCCTTCTTTATGAGCGGGATTGAATAATCGATACTCATTCGCTATGGATTCCATGCAATAAACCCATGCGCCTAAATAAACATCATACAAATCTGGTATGGCTGATTCATGGCCTAAACTAACGTATTTATATATTCTGTCAGCTAAATTTTCTAATAGTGAAATAAGCGCCAGTCTAGCTGGTTTGTTATTCTTATAATTTGACCTAAGATTTTTCTTTGCCCGAACGATTAATTCATTCAATTGTGGTGGATTATACTCAATGGTTTGTAATGTTGTTTCTACGTTGCTCGATGCCACCATGCGATACTCCTTATCTTGATAAATATTTTTGAACATCATTAATGACAATAACGTAAATTGCTTAACGTATTCTTAAATCAATAGGATTTTAATATTATTTATTTTTTTATATGATTGGGATTTAGCCATATACTCAATTTATGAATATCTTTATACTTTAATAGATCTGATATTGCATGGAGCACTTATGACTCAATCAAGGGCAGTCAAACAGTCAAATACGCGGTATTTTAAAAATCCTTTGCTTGAAAAAATGGCTTATACCAGTGCACTGACGCTTAATATTGTATTTATACCTATAGCTATCTATTTTTTATACCTCTCTTCTCAAAAACATTCTATGGTGATAGTTTGTTTAGGGGTTTTTGCAGGATTATTTTTATGGAGTTTGCTTGAATATGTGATGCACCGCTTTGCTTTTCATTTTAAGTTCAAAAATGAAAAATTAAAAAGGCTGCACGCTATATTGCATTTGTCACATCATGAATTTATACATGATAAAAGAAAGTATCAAACGCTTATATTAGTAAGTCTACCCACAGCAATATTAGGTTATTATCTATTAACATGGCTGTTTGGAGCTTATGCACAACCTATGGTTGCTGGTTTAATTATAGGATATGTGCTTTATGAATTTACGCATGCCAGTACCCACCGAATGAAAATGGATGCAATGATGGTGAGGCATGTAAAACAACATCACATGTCCCATCATTTTTTGGATCAAGAGAAAAATTTTGGTGTTACGAGTCCGCTATGGGACATTGTGTTTAAAACACGGCTCACTGATCAAGATAAAGTAAAGATCCTACAAAAAAAAGCCAAGCTGACACTGTAATTAATTAGCGTTATACTAACTCTAGGAATGGATTCGTAGAGAATGAACTATGGACAAAAAATGTTTATTGATGGTTGTTTTATTCATTTATCTATTGTTTATATCTAAAGTATTTGCCAGAGAAAACGACGAATTTAAACGATTACAATTAGCTTATCCAGAGACCATCGAAGAAGTCACTAATAGTTATATAGGCTGGACCGATGGTAAACGCATGCTGATCCGGCATTTCCCACTCATTGATTATATAATCGCCTCCGCAAATGATGTAGATCTTTCTATAGGCAGTATTTCCCGCGATGATATAAGACGAGATGCTTATGAGGTGTTTTTTAGAAAAATGTATGGTAATTCGCCTGAAGAAGTGAGAACAAAACTGGTGACTATTTATTGGATGCCGCATGTTTTTGGCAAAAAATATCCCTTAAAAGTGACTACCGTCAATGGTGTTGATAAAAAATTAGCCCGTATATCGGAAGCATTAGAAAAACTGCCGCCCGAATTTCATAAATATGTTGATAAACCTGCAAGCAGTTATTATTGGCGCAATGTGGCAAAAGAAGACTATTTAAGTATGCATAGTTTCGGTATAGCGATTGATATCAATCTTGATTATTCCAATTATTGGTTATGGGATTACATGAAATCTAAACGCACCTTAACCCATCTTACGTTACGCAATAAAATTCCTATGGAAATCGTCGAGATTTTTGAGAAGGAAGGCTTTAGCTGGGGCGGCAGATGGTATCATTATGATACGATGCATTTTGAGTACAGGCCTGAGTTATTTGTTTAAAGAGCAAATAATACCCCTTCTCTATCAATCACATAAACAGTCCCATCATGACCAATGGCAGGTGTAGATAGCCCGCCCACGATATCAGCATTTCCATGAACATTTTTTAAATTTAAGGAAAAGGTATATAAACCATCAGAGGTGCTTGCATAGATATGATTAGCTGAGAATGCCAGAGAACCTAAACATTTGCCCGGTAAGATATAACGTTCCTGAATTTCAAAATTCATATTAAGCATCACAAGTTCGTTACCGGCCACGAAATAGATATGACTTTGGTGTAAAATAGGCGAATTTAATACGTAATTATGTGCCTGATACCAAGGCTTATGCGTTTCAGTACCATTTTTTAAATTATAACAACAAATGACACCCTCTTTACCGCCTAATAACAATTCATTATTTGCAAAAACCGCAGGTGTCGTTCGTTGACGTGCTTGATCTGCACAATGAGACCAAAGTGGAGTCAGCATTGGAAAATTCCATCGGTAAGCCGCCAATGTTTTGTAATTGTCTTCAATGACAATGATAGGTTGATGGCTATGATGATTAAAATCCACGACAGAAAGTGTAGCTTCAGGCCAACTTGTTGCAGCATCAAAATCTCCAGGGTTTTTCATAAAATCCCAGGAAGATAATATTTCTTCTGAGGGGTGTATATAATGGGTCACTTCTGTTTTATGAATAAGATTACCCGATTGATTAATCACTAATAGTTCAATTTTACTTGTTGTGGATGGATAGATGGCAGGTACGACAATAAAAATATGCTGATCACCCCATACTTTCGGAGAAGAACCAGTGTAGGCTCCTAAACCAGAGGCATTCACTGGAAAACGATAAGACCAACGTTGATTACCCGCAGGAGTAAAGCTATGCAAAGTACTACGACGCAGAGGTATCGCTTTTGATGACTCACTTCTGCGATCTTTTATAGTCATATCAATAGTGGTGATAATATAGATATTTCCTTCATTATCGATAGCTGGCGCGCCTGTAATAATGCCAGCATAATCTGGATGACTCGTTACAGTACGTTTCCACTTGATGTTTCCATTGGGATTAACTGCGATTAATTCCCCGTTTAGCAAACCTATATAAATAACTCTATCAGAACCTATCACAGGAGACACATACCCTGCTTTACCTACTTCAATCGACCATTTAGGTTTATTAACTACAGAAGTATTGAGATCTATTTGCCCTTGATTAGCACCATTTCCATGGTATTGTTTCCAGCTATCCATAAAATCATTCTCCAGTTTTCTATATCGATTTTACCATCATCTCATGATAGTGAAAGGTGAATTCAGCTTTATAGAACATACTGTTTCATATATGATTTGTCTAAAGGACTTAAGAGAGCGCATATGACTGCAAACAGGTTTATATTCTCATTAGGTGATGGAATTGATTCTATTACCGGTTCCCACAAAGGTCGCGGCATAATTATGCCAAAAGAATGTAAAACAAGCGATATTTCAACACCCGCCGATAACAAATGTCTAGAACCTAAGCTTGTTCCCATCCAAAGCGGTGATACGCAATATGAAGTGGTTATTGTCAGTGACTATACTGATCTTTCTCAGGCCCTAGATCTCAATGCTTGTATAACACCTGCAGCACTCGGCCCAAGCAATTTAACTTCTGAATCCTTATTATTTAAAAAAGCCAAATTAAGTAAGCAAAATGTGACTCTATTGATTAAAGGAAAGAAAATTGGTTCTGTGCAAACCATGCCTCCTGACGCTAAAGTTTCGCCAGAATGTATTGATAATTTAGTAAATCGTCGAAGTACTTTTGTAGAAGCACATGGTGATCAATACGTGAGTCAAGTGATGTACGGTAAAATTATTTATGCATTAATTAATTTTACTAATACTAATCAAGAAGAAGCCCTACAAATTAAACAATCCCTAGAAGCTAAGCTGACGTCTCATGCAAAAATTTCAGCTGGGCCTTCTTTTCTAAAAAACACTTCGACCAAACAAACATTAACAGACATCAGTTTGGAATACTCAGGTGTTGAATTGGGCTTACCCGGTGTTGCAAGTAATATCGAAGATTTATTTGCTTTCATTGATCAGTTTAATAAGGCAGAACTGATAGGTACTCCTATTGGTTACGTATCCGAACCTTATGCAACACTCATTCATAAAAGAGAAGCAGCAGAATTATCAAAACAAATGACGATGGTGCAAGGACTGTTATCTGAATACAATAAAATCTATAATAAAATTCGTATTCTTATCCCTAGTATTGAAAAATTAGTTGAGGGGGTACAATATTTTGATCTCAAAGATTCTGACATTGATCGTCTGCAAGATATTCAAGTGACTGCAAATAAATTCAAAAGAATTATGGAAGATTTAATGCTGGAAATCAGTCTTAATACCACGGATTTAACTTGCTTACCTGAAAAATTAACCGATACTATTACGCTTGATATACCGCCGCCGCTTACTGATCAAGATAATCTAAATGACGACACAAAAAGTGCTAATGCCCATCAAAGACAGTACATGGTTCGCAGTCAACTTAATAGTATACTTAAATTATGTACGGAAGCTATTAGCAATATGGAGTCTGAAGTAAGTGTGTTATCTAGGCAGCCTATCGCTGAGATTGTGAAAATCACGTCAGATGATGATCATGTGCATCTATTAGAATTACCTCCAGGAGGAGCTGTCATTCGATGGGACATTTTAAATAAAGAAGAAAAAATTCATGATGGCATTCATAGTTTTAGTATAAAAGTAAAAGACCCTAAGAAATGTATGTCTTCGTATGCGACTATCTATGAGCGTATTGCATCTGGTATGGAAAAAAAAATGAATATTACGCCTAGCCAACGATTAAAAATTGCAACTCATAGCAAAGATGATTACATTATCATAGGAAGCGTAACAGGGCTGCAAGCTTTAGATAAAAGTATTGCTCGACATCATACGGCATGGCGTGAATGGCATAGTGCTAAATCCAAAGAACCTTCCAAAAAAGGTGATTTGATCGAATACAATGGTAAATCAGATTATATTAAAATGTCTGCTTCGTGGTTAGAGGGCATCGATACCTCACTGGAACTGCACACACCTAAACTATAACAAGAGAAATGATAATGAAAAAAACAGCGTTAATAACAGGTGCTTCAAGAGGCATAGGAAAAGCACTTGCCGAAACATTTGCAAAACAAGGATATTCCTTACTTTTAATTGCACGTACGACGCATGAATTAGAAAATCTAAAAAATGATTTAGCGAAACGTTATCAGTGTGATGCAAAAATATTATCGGTTGATGTGAGTAAAACCGAGAGTGTGAATATTATTTTGAATGCATTTAGCAATGAAATTCCAACACTCGATGTTTTGATAAATAACGCAGGTTTTGGTATTTCTAAAAAATTTACGGAAATGCAAGCAATCGATGTGCAAGATATGATGGCAGTGAATATGCAATTTCTCACCGAGTTAAGTTATGCCATTTTGCCGTATATGCTAAAGAATAAACAAGGGAAAATCCTTAACGTTGCCTCTATTGCAGCCTATGTCCCCGGACCTTTTATGGCCATGTATTATGCGACTAAAGCTTATGTTTTATCTTTATCAGAAGCACTGCATGAAGAATATAAAAACGATGGCATAAGCATTTCAGCACTCTGCCCTGGTGTTACTAAATCGACATTTCATGAACGTGCTGGACATAGCAGTTTGACTAGCGGCCCTATTCCTATCATGTCTGCAGAAAGCGTTGCGGAAATTGCTTATACAGGTTTGATGAAAAATAAACGAGTGATTGTAAGCGGTTTATTAAATAAAATTCTTGTTTTTATAATGAAAATAATGCCAAATGCTTTGCTTATTAAATTTACGGCGAAGATGGATGTTTAATTCTATAGGTTTAAAAAGTATAGTCGTGGTTGTTTTTCGCTCCAAAAAATACATCCATGTATTGTGGGTGACATCCTGTCACCAAGTCGCTTAAAACAACCACGACCATACTTTTTTAAACGGCTAAGGAGGCCAGAAATGTCATTTCGTTTTTATACTACACCCACTATTTTACCCATTTTAAAAAAATCATTAAAATGGCGCGATGAAGACTTAAGTCCATCGGATGAAACAATTGAAATTGTGATTGCTGCTGGCAAATATGAATGGTTCTTAAAAAAAATAATGAACTATATGAATGATCCAAGAAAAAAATGCTTTATCTCGCACGGACAGATGGAACATATATTAAGTCATGCTACCTCCGAACAAATAGAAAAAATGGTATTACCTTACTTCAAGCCTTTTCTCGACAAAAATAGAAATGATTTTGAATATGATACATATCAAGCGATGCCCATCATTTTCAATAAAGTCAGCTTAGAATGTCTAGAAACTCTTTTGCCCTCATTATTTAAATTTTGTGGACAAGAAAGAACGCCTCACGTTAGCGAAGAACTATTATTGATTTGCGCTGAAAAAATGAATGCTAAGATGGTGGAAGAAAAATTAGTACCCGGATTACTTCAGATATATGAGCAAGCGGTACTAACAAATAGATTACTTCCAAATTTCATCCTTAAAGCATCGCTGAAATGCATTGAAAAATTAGACGCTGACATATTAGAAGCAAGGGTAGTCCCCGAATTACAAAAATTATATAAGCGAGGTGAAGAATATAATTTTTTAAGTACACTGATATTGAAGTGCGTCGACAAAATGAGTACCGATGCATTAAGACGAAGCATTCAGCCTGATCTTGAGTCTCGTTTTTCCAATCTCGAAGGAAGTATAGATAAAGGAGAGCAACATTATTATCGTCAACTGATGGATAGAGACATAGCATTCGTGCCATACCTTGCATTGATTAGTCGATTTAATAAAGAAGAGAATGATAAAATTTCAGAACGGCTTTTAAGACACTTATCTATAAATTTAACTGATTCGACAGCGGATAATATTCTAACATTTTTAAAAGCATTGCGTTCTAAAAACGGATATGTAAACGATGTTTTTTATCAAGCAGTTGAAAAAATCGTTTATGAGAATAATGAAAATTGCTTACAACAACGTAACTATTATAATTTACATATATCGCATATGACGAAAGCTCAGGTGGAACATTTTATTGAAAACGAGATTTTGGAAAGCGAGCGTAAAAAACATACTTTAGAACAGAAATTACATTTGGAAACCTTTAAAAAATTCTCCGATCTTCCTATGGATGTTTATCCCATGCAGCTTAGAATAAAGTCTTTGAAATTTCTTCAAGCACATCTGGATGATGAGAGAGTCATATATAGCTTACCCAAATGCCTCAAAACGGATAACGCGTCAGATCCTGAATTTCGAAATATTTTAATGCAATTCGCGCAGCATGCCATACAAAATATTGAGTCAATTTGTAAGATAGAGCAACAGCGAAGTAAATTATTTTCCGATCAATTCAATAGAGGTGACTTTAAAAGTATAGGAGAATCCTTTCAGAGTAAACCATCTTACAAGATTCATAAGTGCCATTATTGTACATTATTGGAAGGTTGTGTGTCGATAATGACAGACGAAGAACTTATTACTTATATCTTACCAAAAGTACGTGAAATGCTGAGAATGTGTAATAGTTCTATTGGTGTTGAGCTTGTCAAATCGATTAAGGAATGCTTGAAGCGAGTATTTTCACAAATAAAAAATGAAGATATTTGTCGAGAATTCTTTAATTATTTTATAACTTTATATATAAAAGAAGGCGTATGCAGTGATTTATTCCCCATACTATCCGAAAAAGTGGATTTAAACACGTTACAATTGGCTTATCGCAAGGTATTATCACGAAGTTATCATTCCGATTATATGGAATTAGATAGACAGGCTTATTTGTTAGCTTTGTTTTCCAAGCGAATTCCAAATAATCCTGAAATAAAAGAAGAAAGACACGCCATGAGAGAGCCTGAGCAGCCATGCAGCATGATGTAATAAAATCAGAATCCGTCGTATGCACGACATGCGGCGGAATGAATATTCGTATTAGCTAGTTAGCGTTTAACTGTTAAAAAATTATACTAAAAAAGTGAATATATATGTTTGGACCCAATAAACTGAAGCTCATGTTTTTTAATGAAGCTAAACACGGTCAGGAAGGAAATATTACGCAATATTTATTTCTCCCTGATTTAATTAATCTATCGAAGATTTCACCAGAAGCAAATCGGCTTAGCAAAATTCAAGTTCAGCAGACTTGTTTCTCTCGTTTTATTCAATTTATGTCACATCCTGATATTGTAGATAAACCCATTATTGATAAAGAAGAATCCATTGTTATAGCTCGTTATCCGAATGAAAAGGAAATTCTCGATCTGAAAAAGGGCAATGACATTTTAAATGTTCTGGATAGGGTTTCGTCTCCTTTGTATCTTGATTTAAAAAATAGTTTAAAGAATGATACAAAGGTGAATCCTGCATTTGAACTACTTTTAATTCCAGAAATTTTTCTATTACCTGAGTTACATCAATCTATTCGTGATAAACTCAAAACAATTTGCTACCGGTACAGTGCAGGTATTCTAAAAATTATAATATCAGCAATTCAAAGTAATGCTACTTTAGACAGCAATGGAAATCTTAGCCCTGTTTTTGTTGAATCGGTAGAAAAGTATGAAGCATTAGCTTATAAAATAGGATATTTAGAAATCAATTATTATCTTAATATTGGAGTACGTTTGAACACTAGATATTCAATATCCAACATAACTATAAATCCTTACTATGCTAAGAAACATAATGATAAAGTATTACAATTTTTATTTGATCATAAAATACTATATTTTGGTGAATCGAGAAATAGTCATGATCATGGTTGTTTCGATAGTCCTATCATGGAAGCTGCCCGTTATGCAAGTGTAAAATTATTTGAACTTACATCTCACTCTTTGCCTCCCCACAATAATTATCACTATAATTTTTTGATGCATGGGGGGGTTAATGAACTCCCTGATGATGGTTGCCTACGTTCCCCCTTGATGGTAGCGGCTCGATGTAATCGAATAGATATTGTCAAACACATATTAGAAAATGAAAAAACGGCTGCTGCGGATCTTATACAATCCGACGATAAAGGTTGGACCGCGCTTATGCATGCTAGCTGTGAAGGCCATATAGAGGTGGTGAAGCTAATTATACACAAAGCATCATCTCTAGGATTAGTCAGTGAACTTGTTAATTTTTGCGGAAGCTCAAAACAGACAGCTCTTACCATTGCCGCATATACTGGTAAGTTAGAAGTCGTGCAGCAATTGTTTCCCTATATAGAACAGCTGGTTAAAGTTGAAAGTAATAATGATCAAAACCAACAATGCATTAATCAGTTTGAAGTTGCATTACAATTGGCAAAAAATAAGATGTACGACAAAATTGAGACTTTTTTACGATCTTACTTGCCGAAGCCAACAAGCGGCCAGTGTCGTTTAATGTAATTGTTGTATCAAAAATTAATTATTCTTCGTCATGCTTTATCCTTCTTGCATCTTTAGTATCACGAATTTCAGCAATCGCTGAAAGCGTCATATCCTCACGCCGCTCTAATGCTTCTAATACAAGCTCTTTCGCAAGGCTGGAAATGGATTTGTGTTCATGTTCGGCTAAGCTTGCCAGAAGATCGGCTGTTGATTCTTCTAACGTAATATTAATTCGAGGGTTTTTGGTTGGCATATAAGCCTCATAAATAAGTTAAATTAGGATAAATAAAGTGTAACTTATGTGTCACCTTGTCAATATACTGCATTAATTATTAATACTTTCATTGGGTTATAATAACTGTTTAATAAATTACCAAAAAGAGGCTTATTTTGCATTTAGGTACTTATACGATCTTGTTGAATAGAAAATTTCATCAATGTTGTCTAATGTTCACTTAACTGTTTTTTTTGTTACTCCGCACTATCGGGCACTCAATGTATTTATAGTTTATAATTATTAATATGGATGTGAGGACTCTCTTATGTTTAATCAACCAAAAGAAATAAAAGATGAAATATTGTATGGAGATGTGCTATGTGTTTCTGCATATAAACCTCTTGCTTACATGGAATATGGAGAATTTGAAGGTAAACAAATTTTTCCAAGATGTTTAGCTTATGTACCTCTTAGAATATTAGAAACCTTATTAAAAAAGGATAATGTTTATGTCGTTACTCATGGAACAGAGCTTTATGGTGATAAAATCATAGAATGTAAAAATCCTCCTAAAAATACTAGATTAATTTTAACCGAGAAAGATGAATCTAGCGGAACACATGTTTTTCATATGCCTGGATTACTAGACCTTCTTAATAGAAACTCAGATATTGTTATTAGAGAATTGCTTTTTGACAGTTTATCTCGAGGTACCCCTACTATTTCTATTAAACCTCCTATAACCGAAAAAATTGTTATTGAATTTGTGAAACTGGTTAGTAGATCAAAGCAATGGGATGCACAAGCTCAGGCATTGATAGATGCTTGTTTTGCTGATCCAGCTTTTCTGAAAAGTCCAGCAAAGGATAAAATAGTACTTACTCAAGAATTAGAAAAAACTTTTTCAACTATCAAAGATGTCTCATATGAAAATCGCTATAAAGAGATTCAACAATTAGATAAAAAATCGAAATTGAGTCCAAATTAACTTTTATAGTAATTTTTGGGATGTACCTAATGTCGTCATACGGAATGTTAATGTAAATAATGTAAAGACAAGGGTCAAATGACAGCCATATCATTACCCACAAGTAGCTTTTCACCGCGCTAGCCCGAGTATCCCTTCTCCCACCGCGCTTTTCGG
>CAYVRW010000022.1:0-26911 GCA_964453575.1 uncultured Coxiellaceae bacterium
CGTACCTATTAAATCAGCAGCAACAATAAATTCCAGGCCTAAGAGAAGCGTTCTTCCCAGATTTAATCGTATGGCATTTACGGCAGCATTTTCTGATACGATTTGTCCTTTAAAATATTGGGATGCGTATTGATAAATAGCCAATAGGATGCCTGATAAAATAATCAACACACCTAGAAATGAAATCGAGCGTTGAATAATAAAAAGAATGTGTAATAAAAATGTCCAATCCATTGTAGAATCTCCATGTATAGCATATTATAATGCGAATGAATGTTTCCCGCATTATAACAATTTCCACAGTACCGCTGATAGGGCTGGTTGCCTATGCTATTCAAATAAATAGCCTATTTAATATGGACGTCAGCATGCTCATGCATGTCAGTGATCGCATGCTGCATGGCGGGAAATATGGAGTTGATATATTTGAATCAAATCCGCCCATAATATTCTATATTTATGCTATACCTGTATTGGCTGCAAAGCTATTTTCAATGAATTTTATCTTAAGTTGCCGCATTTATATATTTTTGCTTATATTTATAAGCTTGTTTGTATGCAATACCATTATTAAAAAAACCTCAAAAATACCCTCAATTTTACTCCCAGCAACAGCATGGGTATTGTTGTTGCCAGGCGTTAGTTTCGCGCAGCGCGAACATATTATGATGATTTTGATCATGCCTTATGTTTATCTTTCTGTTGCAAGTTTATATGATATTTCTATAAATAAGTTTATTAGAGTGCTGATAGCCGTGATGGCTGGCATAGGCTTTTGCATAAAACCTTACTTTTTTCTGCCTTTTTTTATTTGTTTATTGTATTCACGTAAATTGACCTTAGAAAATAAAATTATTATTTCAATTCCCATCATTTATTTATTATCCATCGCGATTTTTCATAGTAGTTATTTCGCTGACATTTTACCGTACGTACCTTTTTATTATTCCTATTTTGATATGAACACAGCATGGTCAAGTGTAGGTATTCGATGTGTATTTATCATTTTATTGATTTACTTTATTTCACTTTATTTTATTCCACATCATAAATTAGAAAATATACTGGTTATTTATACCATGGGTTTTTTGATGGTTTATGTATTGCAAAAATCGAATTGGGCTTATCATTTATATCCAGCCATAGGTTTTGCTACACTTTTAGCGGTGCAAATGATATATAGATTTATAGGGTTATTTAAAGTAATTTCTATTCTGGCAGTTTCATGTTTGAGTATTTTTCCCTTAAATTATTATTATCTTATTAACCATGAAAGCGTAGCTTATAAAAAACAAAATGAATTTAAAATCATGCAGCATTTATCTGAATTAAAAAATATAAGTAGCGTGTATTTTTTGTCAAACAACCCCTCTCCTTACCCAGCAGTGGATTATTTGAATCTAAAAGATGTGCAGCGCATACAATGCTATTGGTTTTTTCCTGGATTAAATCGCATTAATAATGCGAAAAGCAGGGAATACTTAGATTATTTTAATAAGCTTATTGTGAATGATATGATGTTAAAAAAACCCGATGTTATTGTGATGAGTTCACGGCTTTTTCCGGGGCAGTCACAAAATTTTACATCGGAGTTCTTTTTTAAAAATTATCAATTTAAGAAATTTATGTCTCAGTATAAAAAAATCGATTCATATGACGACATTATTATTTTTTCCATTTAATATTACACCCCACACTAGGTTTTTGATCTTGATTAACTTTACCTCCCGCAATCAACGCATCAAGCGCATGGGTTAAATCACTGCCTGTAGAGACTTTTCCATTTCCTGGCGTTGCATCATCAAATCTTCCTCGATAAACACATGATAAATTACCATCAAATACATAAAAATCAGGTGTACAAGCGGCTTGATAAGCCCGCGCGACTTCCTGGCTTTCATCAAACAAGTAAGGAAAGGTAAAACCTAAATGCTCAGCATTTTTGTGCATATTCTCTGGACTGTCTGCAGGATAATTTTTTACATCGTTAGAATTGATCGCGATAAAACTAATATCCTTTTTTTGATAAGATTTGGCCACTTCAATGATTTTATTTTGTATTAATTTTACATAAGGACAATGATTACAAATAAACATAATGACGGTTGCTTTGTTAGAACGAACATTAGCAAGCGAAACCATGTGATTGGTAACTGTATCAGGTAACGTAAAATCAGGTGCTTTTGTGCCCAAAGTCAGCATATTTGAAGGGGTTTCTGCCATCGTAAATCTCCTTGTAATAATAGTTGTATTGTTATTGAAATCCGGTATTCTACATCACTCAAATGAAGAAATCCAAAAAGGAAGGATTCATGAAAAAGAATCGAATACTTAAGCAACTTTTCTTTTTAATGGCAGTAACTGGAGCATTAGGTCATTCAAGTGGCGTACTTGCAGCCGCATTTCAATTATGGGAGCAAGATGGCGCAAGCGTGGGTAATTATCACGCAGGCCGTGCAGCTATCGCTGAAGATGCAAGTACCGCTTATTATAATCCAGCAGGTTTAGTGCGCATCCCTAATCAAGAATTAGTATTGGCTGTTGTTCCCATTACCATTGATTTTTTATTTGATGGTACGATTGCAGTTGAAAAAATTGAAGATAATTTGCCTATGGCTACCAAAGCCCAAGGCGGTACGCTTAATTTTGTACCGGGTGTGCATTATGCAGCACCGATTTTTGAGAATCTGGTATTTGGCTTAAGCTTGGTTGTGCCTTTCGGTTTGCAAACGAATTACGGAGATCAATCCATTGTTCGATATTCAGCAACTAAAACATCGTTAAAAGTGTTTGATATTGCACCATCTTTAGCTTTTGCTTTCAATCAGCATTTGTCGATAGGTGCTGGTGCTGATATAGAATATTCCGAGGCTCAATTTAATCTTGTCGCGACAGTGTTTGATTCCATGTTAGATTCATTTGCGAATAATTCATTATCAGGGCATGGGGTAGGGTATCATGCGGGTATCCTTTATCAATTTACACCGCAGACACGTATAGGTTTGGCTTATCAATCAAAAGTTACCCATGATTTTACCGGAACGAGTAAATTTACGGGACCGCTTGCTAACTTCCTAGATGATACTTTACCTGCTGAAATATCGAATGATAATTTAAGAACAACCGCCACCGTACCTGCCACAACCACGCTAAGTTTTTTCAGTGCAGTGCATCGCTGTTTGGATATCATGGCTACTGTTAATTATACTCAGTGGAGCATTTTTAAGGATGTAATCTTATATAATGTATCAGGTATTGATGACAATGTGGATATCACTAATAACATCACTGTGGTTATTCCACAAAACTATCGTAATACCTGGAATTATGCAGTAGGTGCTAATTATCATGTCAATGAACGATGGTTCTTACGAGCTGGGGGAGGTTATGACGAAACCCCATCCAATAATGAAGATAGAAACTTGCAATTGCCAGACAGTGATCGTGTAGCGGTTGCTTTGGGTACACATTTTCAGCCAACTAAAAACATTGGATTTGATATAAGTTGGACGCATTTCTTTACGGATTCAGTGCCTATTGATGTTGCGCAACAGGTTGGTGGTCAATTGACTACCACTAAAGGTACTGTCACAGGCAATGCTGATGTGTATGGTTTTCAGATGAAGTGGGATATCGTTTAATTCCTGTCCCACCAAGATTATCGACGATGCTCTGCAATTCAGGCGGTAATTGCTTTGTAAACGTTGAATCATGATCTCTTAACTGAGCTTCTAAAAATTTTTCAAGTTGATCAATATAATGATATTTTTTACGAATAGCGGAAAGGTTATAATGATGATTCAAAAAAAGAGTTAAATGATTCTTTAAATAGTTCTCTAAGTTCATTTTTTTATTTTCACTGACAATCTCTTCCAAAAAAACTTTATCTGGCTGTGTGCGTTGAGTAAGTTTCCATAAAGGAGCCGGTAATATATTGGGCAGTAATGCATAAATATTTTTTTCTTTTTTTTCTAGATAGTGTTGTTTATTAATAGCATTAAATACTTCTTCACCATGTTTAGAAAAATACATTAAACATTTGATCGCAAATGTAGCACAACTAAAATGATCTACTTGAAGCTGAGCTGTATTGTAGAACATCATTGATCCAGGTAATGCTTGCGAACAGTCTTTAACTAATGTCGGAATATCATTCGTCAATGGTTGAGAGTCAATGAATAATCCATAAATGGTTCCATGAATATTTCTTAGATAAAGGGCTCTAGCATGAACGCTTATGATGTGTATTATTTTGGCGCTTTTACCATGCTTATCGAGAGACAAAGAGTCTAGCAGGGCAGCAAAATCATGCTTGTCTTCATGCAGGACAAATATATTACTTTTATCATATTTTGGCGAAGGATTATCAATAATTTTATGTTTTACAAGCAGTGCGATGGCTTCGTGTGTGAGAAAAAACTCACCTTTATGCTCACGTTGTTCGTTACTCTTAATCACTCCTTCTTCTAAAATAGGGTTAAGAATTTCGCGGCGCAAGAGTGAAAAAACCCTAGGGTGTGATTTCTTAAATTCCTCTCGCCATGGATCAAACAGAGCTAATGTTTTATGCTTTGTATGGGTATTATTCCAGGTATTTATTCCTTCAGTAAGTACAAATCCATCGGTAGTGATAGATTTTTCCTCAAAAGAAAAAACTTCTTTTTCTGTTTTGTTATCAGCAATTAAACCAGGCACTTTGTTTATCTTCATTATAAGTGATAGTGCCTCCCCGACGCTATCTTTCATAATAAACGTTTGGGGAGGAATCTTGATTAACTCGAGTACTTAACTTTCAACACCGTGCCGCCATTTTCCGAAAGGAAAACATATCTGGGATTCGTTGATGTAACACTGGTAACTGCTTTTGATGTTAAATCAAGTGAAGCATAGCCAACTTCAGGGCCGCTGCAATCTTGTGTTGCGTAGATATTTGCTGTGCATGTGTTACCTACCGTTGTGAGGCATAATAATTTGATTTCATTATCATTCGCTGAAGATACGCCAGGGTTTCCAGATGCATCTCTTTTAGGCGTGTATTTGCCGGCTGACTTGGAACAAGGTTTCAGCTTGCCTGAAGTAACGCGTACTGATGAATCTTCATCCGTGTAATTATAGGTTAGTAAACTAGCGTTTGCTGTTATCGCTATGCTTATGAGTGAAATGAAAAGAATTGATTTTTTGAATTGCATGATAAATCTCCTTATAAAATGTCCTAAAAAGTCAGGTTAACTATATTCCTATACTTAAATAAATTCAATTCTATCTTTCATCCAAGACCGAAGTTTTCTTTTCTCCTCTTCGGAAAACACCAAACCTAACTTTGTCCTTCGCCATAAAATATCATCGGCAGTCATAGCCCATTCATATTTAATAAGATATTCAACTTCTTTTTGATAAAGACCATGTGAAAAATCTTCACCTAAATCAGCGAGTGAATGAGCATTTTCGAGTAAAATTTTGATACGCGTTCCATAATTTTTTATATAACGCAATACAAGCTCTTTGGGTAACCAAGCATAATCATGTTGAGTTTTTTCTTCTCCTCCAGGAAGTGGGGTCATTGCAGTCCAGGCCGGTTTCATCTTTGGAAAATAAGATTTGAATTGATTGACAATATATTCCGCAAGAACGCGATGAGTAGTTAGTTTTCCGCCAATTAAAGTGACGAGAGGAAGATTATCCTTATTTTCAGTTAAACATTGAAAATCACGTGTGGTCGTCGCAGCGGAATGCCCTTTTTGTGCTTGTAAACATCGAACACCCGAATAAGACCAAATAATATCTTTTTTACTAATCGAATGTTGAAAATAATGATTGATGATAGTGCATAAATAATTTTCTTCTTCCGGAGAAATGGTAATATGATTTAAATCACCTTCATAATGTACATCGGTTGTTCCGATTAATGTATAGTCGTCAAGATAGGGAATAGCAAAAACAATACGTTTATCGCTATTTTGTAAAATGTATGCAAAATCTCCCTCATATAATTTAGGTACAACAATGTGGCTGCCTTTGTCTAAGCTAATATTAAATCTTAATTCCGAACCTATGATTTTTTTATGGGTTTCTTTGACCCACGGGCCCGCAACATTGAGTAATATTTTTGAATAATGGAAAAAAACTTCGTTATTTAATCCATTTCTTAATGTTATTTTCCAATACTCACGTTCACGCTCGGCAGAAATAAATTCTGTGTGAGTGCAAATGATTGCACCATGTTCTTTTGCCGATAACGCATTTAATAGTACTAAACGTGCATCATCAGTAAAACAATCGTAATAAGAAAAACCTTTGGTTAAATGAGGTTGTAATGCACGACCTCGTTCATCATTTTTAAATGTAATGGCACTCGAACGTGACAAGGATATGCGTTTGCTTAAATGATCATAGAGAAATAATCCAGCTCGAATCATACGTGCGGGACGTAAATGTTTTTCATAAGGCATGACGAATTCTAAAGGTTTTACTAAAAAAGGAGCTCTAAAAAGCAGAATTTCACGCTCATGAAGTGCTTTTTTAACCAGACCAAATTCATAGTATTCTAAATAACGTAATCCGCCATGGATGAGTTTACTGCTTGTAGAAGAGGTACCTGAAGCCAAATCATTTTTTTCACATAACTTGACGGATAGACCGCGCCCAGCAGCATCTGCAGCAATCGCAACGCCGTTAATCCCACCGCCTATGATGAAAATATCCGTATAATCCATCATCTTGCTCATTGTATTCATTGATCGATAAATTTTATACTCTATCCCATCTTAATGCTACTAAGGTATAAATCATGTCTGTGTATTTGTTAGCCATCGACCAAGGTACCACAAGCAGTCGAGCTATTATTTTTAATCGTGATGGAACTCCTGTCAGTCAACATCAAATTGATTTAACCCAATATTATCCAAAGCCGGGTTGGGTAGAACAAAACCCCGATGAAATTTGGCAAAATACCGTATTATGCTGTCGTGAAGCCTTACAAAAAGCTCATTTAACAGGAAAACAAATAGCGGCCATTGGTATTTCCAATCAACGTGAAACGACTATTATGTGGGATAAAACCACAGGAAAACCTATTTATCATGCTATTGTTTGGCAAGATAGACGTACCGCAGAGCGTTGCCGCGAGCTTTCTCAGCTATCCATTGCAGATCAATTACAAAAGAAAACAGGACTCTTATTGGATCCTTATTTTTCCGCCACAAAAATCATGTGGTTGTTAGATAACGTGACAAATGCGCGCAAATTGGCAGAAAAAGGTGACCTTTTGTTTGGAACGGTGGATACTTTTTTATTATGGAAATTAACCAAAGGCCAAACGCATGCAACCGATGCTACCAATGCTTCGCGTACTTTATTATTTAATATTGTTAAACAACAATGGGACAATGAAATTTTAACGGCATTTGCTATTCCTAAAGCGATTTTACCCAAGGTGTTGGATTCAAGTGATGACTATGGCGTAACTGATGAAACCCTTTTTGGGGCTGCTATTCCCATTACAGGGGTGGCGGGTGATCAGCAAGCAGCGACAGTAGGGCAGGCTTGTTTTCATCCAGGGATGGTTAAAAGTACTTATGGAACCGGTTGTTTTATGTTGATGAATACAGGATCGCGTTTGATTCATTCTAAGCATAAATTGTTAAGCACTATTGCTTATCGCTTGCGAGGACAAGTGACTTATGGTCTGGAAGGCAGCATTTTTTCAGCAGGTACCACTATTAAATGGTTGCGTGATACCTTAAACCTCATTAAAACAGCGGAAGAGACTGAAACGCTAGCACAACAACTGTCCGATACCGAAGGTGTTTATTTAATTCCAGGTTTTACCGGTTTAGGCGCACCTTATTGGGACCCGGATGCAAGAGGTGCCTTATTTGGTTTAACTAGAAACAGCAGCCCCGCGCATATTGCAAGGTCCGCTTTGGAATCAGTTTGTTATCAGTCGCGTGATTTGTTACAAGCCATGCGTCATGATAGTGAAACGCCGCTTGAAATATTGCGCGTTGATGGCGGAATGGTAGCAAATAATTGGCTGTTGCAATTTATGGCAGATATTTTAATGTTAAAAGTACAACGTCCGGCCTGTATTGAAACAAGTGCGTTGGGAGCGGCTTATTTAGCAGGGTTACAAGTGGGTATTTACCATTCATTGGAAGAAATATCAAATTTATGGAAAATAAATGCTGAGTTCAGTCCAAAAATGTTATCTTCCCAAAGCGAATATTTATATGCGGGATGGAAAAAGGCAGTTGCACGAGTGTTGACAAACGGATTGGAATGACATTGAATGTCATCACTCATTTTTAAGGATATTACAATGAAAAAAAAATATTACCTCTTCGCTTGTATGTTAATGTGTCAGCTCGGTTACGCGAGCAATCTACCTGGCGCAGTCACTATCACGTTAGCAGATGCCTATTATCATTTTGATAATAAACGTGACTTGGATAACTCAGCTTTTCCAAATATTTCGCTTGCCTATAATGCAAGTCAACACTGGGCAATTGAAGCAGGCGCAGGAGTATTAAATACACGGCAATCGGAAGAATCAGGCGGCAGAGGGGTGCACGGTGTTTTATACAACGTTGACGGTATTTATCGTTTCGGCGTTTTTGGACATTTCGAGCCTTATATTTTAGGGGGCATAGGATTGCTTACTTTGGTTCCTAACGGTACAGACAGTGAACATCCAGGTAATGTGAACCTAGGATTAGGAGCACAGCTGTTTTGGGGACCTTCGATTGCAATGCGCGCTGAATTCCGTGATGTTTATCAAACGACGGGTAATACTCATAATGATTATATGCTGAATTTTGGCGTAAGCTTTTTGTTCTGCGGTAAACCAGCAGTAGTATCCTATAAATAAAAAATTATAAGGGGGCTTCCATGTTTATAAGATCTGAGCAAAAAACCTCTGAGATAAATCCTGTATATACATCTGTTGGATCACTCCAGCCTGAAACAATAGAAAATATTATTAAAATGATTGATTTTTTATCGAGTACCATGCTGAATCATAAATTAAGCACGACTTGGGTCTATGTAAAAGATAATAAAGATGTTAATAACACCCATTTTAAATTAAACAAAGGTACATTTAATAAAGAGGGGCTTAATATCGATACTATTGCTGCACTTTCATCCTCTGGCGCTGTTGTGAATCTGGCAGGGGATAGCTTAAGAATATTTAAAATAAATATGGAATTGTTGCAGCAAAGTTATGATGTTCAATTTAATGAATTTAATACTAAAATAAATGGCCCAACCCTTGGATTATTTAGAGAAGACCCTGATCTGCCGCTATTTGCGACGGAATTGTTTAATATACAAGCGGCGGAGCAAAAGGAGGGGTGTAAATTGATGTAAAATGTGTCCTAATCCACCTAAGAAAAGACGCAAACGGGATCGCAAACGGCAACGTTCACGATTGGGTCAGTGGCAGCTTTTGAATCTTCTCATCCGGCAATCCGGTCAAACGCTTTATTAGGGCTATTAATTCAGCATTACTTAAGCCGATTTTTTCGTTTAAAAGTTGTTTAGCAATTTCGATTTTGTTCTTTTCTATTGCTTCCTCTTGTAATTGTTGTGCGACGGTTGACATTTTATTCTCTACCTCCGATGAAAATTGTTGAAATTTGAAAATCTCAAAAAAACGATCTTTATCCAAAAATACACTTTCTTTCAATAAATAGTATAATACATCAACAACTTCGTCTGTGCCACCTTCTAGTGCTAGCTGTTTCAATATTTTGGCAAAAACTTGAGTAAAAAATGCCTCTATCTGTCGATCTGAAGCGTGCTTTAATGCCATCAATAACGCAACACCCTTAATATGATGTTGGGCCTGGTTACGAAGCGTATCATCTTCTATTGTAGTTAGATCGATAAGCAGAAAAGGTTTCGTAAAAAGCGTACTAAATATTTTCTTTGATTGGTCAGGCTTAATAAGATCGCTGAGTGTCAATGAATGATTGTAAGGTTTATCGCCAAAGTGCAAACAAAAGTTTCTTTTCATTTATAAACACCCTGTATTTTTTTTCAACGATTCATGGCTCGCATCTCTCAGAATGATCTATTTTTAACCATTATAATTTAAATTGTTTATATTTAAGATTATTTTAATAAAACAGCGCGATAATCCATCAGACTAGAATGCATTCAACGAGGTCATTTAACATGCTTAGAAGTTATTCACGAAGCGAAAAAGTCACAATCGTTAAAAAAGAAGAAAAAAAACCTATGGTTGCGGGTAATAGGCAAAAAGAAGTCTCTTTACGTTCAATGAGAAAAGTTCGTGAGTATTACCAGGAAGGAATAAAAAAATCCATAGACAAACGACTAAAAGCCACGCAGCAAAAGTTGGAGACTTTGGAAATACAATTAGCGGGATTGGAAAAAATAACAGAAGCGAAAGAGTCGGGTGAGTTAAAAGAAGTAAATCAATCAATAGAAAAGCTAGAAGGAAAACTTAAGTATTATCTTAAGAAGGCGAAGCATTTAAAAGTATTTGGGTTTGGATTCTACGACTTCTCAGAAGATTATGATTCATTTGAAAAGAGAGAAGTTGCGCAATGTCAATTGGAAGAAGTAGGAAGAAAAAAAGGAGCAATAGAACTTGACGTTTTAAAAAATAAAAATCTATCAGAAAATTTAAAAAATAGAATAAAGCATCTTCGTGAGGGCATGAGCGCGTTGACAAATCTAAGAAATCTTATGATGAATAAGATAAGCAATGTTGAGGAACAGCAGAGGTTAGATGAGCTGGATTTAAGGACAATAGAATCCATTTATCATATCCAATCATCATCTAAAAGAAAATTTATGATTTTGATCACGCTTATGAATATCATTGGGATTTTATATCTCAAGGAATTAAATTACATATATAGAGAACAGTTTGAAGCAGAGTTGAACATACTAAACATGAATCCTGAGTATGAAGATGATAAAAAATTATCTGCCCAACGAAAGAATCTATTAAAATTGGGAGAGATAGAAACTGATATTGAGGAGGAGCTTTTTCCTCGGTCCCGTCGGGAGAATTACCAAAAAATTAAAGAAGAATTAACTAGAATAAGTGACGAATATAATGTTGAATGCTGTAGATTAGATGCATTTCGGACTGAACTGATGCAATCCTGGATCGATCGAGTTATGTCCGCAGATAATAAATTCAAAATATCCCTATTGGGTACAATTCCTAGTATTTTTAAATCGTTTGCTGAATATACTGAAAGAGAAGATAAGTTATTATCCGAAAGAAACACCGAAAAAATGCAACATAGATACTTTATAAGTGAAATTAAAGCGAAAATTGATCTTTTAAATAAACTTGCTGTGGAAGTTCCTAAAAGAGCAGCAAAAAAATATATTGCAATGAGCAAAGAAATTCAACAAAAATTCGATAGTATTTCAGATAAACCGTTATCTCCAGAACAATTTAGAGCAGAATTTGCAAAACAAGATTGGGATATTGACAGATTAAAAGCTGAATTAGACTTAATAAAACAATTTAAACAAACACAAGCTCTTTGCGAACAATATAATAAATTTACCTCTTCAGAAGAGCATAAACATAATGTTGGAACAATGCCCAAAAATTTATATAAATTTTTGGGTGAATCGCCATCTTTAAAACGCCTTAATAAGGCTAGTTTGCAGTTGGACAGGTTTGTTTTCCAGCTTAAGTTTAGTGATAAAGGTCCTTTAAGTAAAGATAATTTTCTGCAGCAACATCCAGAATTTATTGAAGTAACTTATAGGGCAGAATCTATAAACCTTATCGTAGAAGCAGAACTATTGCTTAAAAGAAAAGGTGAAGAATATGAGGATGAATTTAAACTCTGGACGGATGAAATGCGTGATGAATGGAGCGCTTTTTTTCAGCAGCATCATTCGCCGGATTATATTTGTCGCTATATTGATAAATTAATGGAAGATATAAAAGAGCTTCATCAAAAAATTATGGGCAGAGACAAAGCTAAAGAGCGCGAAATAATAGAACTAAGCAAACTTAATGATAGCTTGTTGCATCTTTATGAAAATATGTCCTATTTTTTAGCGCCTGATGACAAGCGTCTCGAAGAATATGAAGAAAGAAAAAAATGGAACCAGCAGGTTGATTTCTTAAAGCGAACGCTTTCACTAGAAAAACTTCAGGCATACCATGAAACGTTACTGAATAAAATTTCTATATTAAATCGTAAATTAAATCAAATATTAATTTCAGAAAGAAATGCAGCAAAGGAAAGAATTGCTAGATTAAATATCAATCCAACAGGAAACAAAGCTGTTGATAGCGGCTTACTGATGTCTGGGATGAATTATAATCTTTTTGAAAAAAACATGCAGCGTGTCAGTGAATTAGAAGAATTATTGGATGCATGCGTCAAAAATGGTGATTATAAAAAATTCGCCATCTACATAGAAAGAGTGGAAAAATTCTCGAGAGTTATTGGCATAGCAGACGGTATTATCAAGCGTTTAGTTAACTTAATGCCAAAAGAGAAGGAAGGAGATATCAATGGCATGGTATTTTATTTAAAGTCCCGCATTGTAGAAAGTGATGGACACCGACTACAAGCATTTATTGATCTATATAACCCAGCTTTTTTTCAGAAAATAGCGAAAGAGTTGTCTATTTCAATAAACGGAGAAAACTATTTTTTTGATAGACCTTTAAAGGGCGGAGGTCATGAAAGAATCGCTGGTTTTTATAAAGACGAAAAAGGCCAAGCATTTTTAATTAAGCAAGACGATCCGGGGACTTGTGTCCTAGAGGGTTCGGCTGACTTTGTAAGAAGCCAACTTCCTCCTGGGAAAGATAAAGTCATTAATTTTGCAAGCACTGCCTGCGTAACCAAAGCAGATGGCACACAAGTGGTTGCATCTATTCAGCCTCTTGTAAAAAATTCCAAACCATGGGATGAAATCATTTTCGGTGAAAAAAGAACACCTAACTTACCGATTAGTAAAGAAAAACTTTCTCATGCAACGCTGGAAGCTCATTTAACTTCACTATCCCATTCGCTTAAATCAGATTTAGCAGCTGCTATTTATGGTAGTTCATTGGCAGGTGATGAAAGCATTCATACCGGTCAATTTATGGCTGTGTATGCCGATAATGATCCGGATAAAAAAGGTGAAATTCAACACTTGGTTCGTATCGATTTAGGCGCACGCGAACGTTTTGCGTTAAAGAGAATACATACTGATGATGTTAAATGTCAAACATCTAAAGCTTATAGAGAATCGACTCTGCAATGGGGTAAAAACTATATGGATTTTCTCATAGAAAATCCTGATATACGTGCTAAATATCTACAGCTATGCAGACAACCTGTAGATGAAAAAAAGACGGTTGAAGAAGACATCGTTTCTTTCAGAAAAGCGATGAATCAAATTCCAGAAAATAAAAAACAGGAAGCTCTTTGGGAAGTTTACACTGTTTATGCAAAAGATTTTAAAGATGCGAAAAAAGTTTCTAAAAATTGCAGTGTTGAAACTATGCAAAATGAAATTGAATCAGCTATTAAAAACTGTGTTTCAGCAAGAGTTGCATCATTGCAAAAAGATGCTGTGAAGAAGATAACAGAGCTGATGGAAAAGTTTAAAAAATATTTTAATTGCAATACAGTAATTATAAATTCTGTTTTGCTCAATAATGGAAAGATACATCCAAATGATGTCAAAAACGCCATTGATGAAATGAAAAAAATTTACAATCATCTTGATAGTAAAGGTCAGGAACATAAAGATAGATATCATGAAGTTTTAGCTCATTTATATGCGGCGGTTGAGTTAAGTGAAATAGAAAATAAAGCAGAATTCCTGCAAGATATAGAATCGATGCAGCCAGCGCGCGTAGTGAAACATGATAGTAATGAAATGAAATCTATGGCGCCCCATAGCCGTCTTTTTAAACCAACAGCACCTACTACTGGTGTAACATCATCAACATCATCAGGATTAAGTTATTTAAGCTTACTTCAGAATGGATTTTGCGGCCTCACGCCAAAATGAATAAAATTACTCAATATAATCATACTAGGGTGATCATTATGTAAACATAATTTCGCTCTTAATTCTAATCTAATTCATTTTTTAAAAAATTCTTTTAAATCCATTGATCGTTCACCAAGCGTTCATTTATGATTTTAATATAGTGAACAAAAGGTGAATTATTTATGAGCACAGACTTACAAGAAAACATGTATAAATTTATTTCAGAATATTTGATGCTCCACAGCCAATCTCCTAAATATTCAGAAATCACAGCTGCAATGAAAATCAGTCCTAAATCAAAGAGTTTAGTGACTCGAAGTCTTCGAGCATTAAACAAAGAAGGCAGAATTGAGCTTAAAAAAATAGGCCGCAAAGTTTCAATAACGCTGCCTCAAAAAAATTTGCTGCTAATCGGAAAAATTTCTGCCGGACTTCCTATCGAAGCTATTGAAGACAATCAGATTATCGATATTAAAGATTTACTGGATGGAAGCGAAAAATTTGCATTGCAGGTCAAAGGAAATTCCATGATTGAAGATGGTATTTTTGATGGCGATTACATTATTTGTAAAAAAACGCATCTTGCAAATGAGGGAGAAATTGTCGTTGCGCTGATTGATCAATTGAATACTACGTTAAAACGTATTTCTTTCAAGGTAAAAGGGATGATCACCTTGGTTCCTAGTAACATTGAAATGAAACCAAGGGCCTATGCGCCAGAACGTATCCAAATACAAGGTATTTATGCGGGATTAATACGACTAGGTTAACGGACAAAAAAATGTTTACTAAACCTACTATAAAAAATACATTATGGAATCGCGCAATCATTCTGGTTGATATGAATGCTTTTTTTGCTTCAGTCGAACAATTGGATCATCCTGAATGGCAAGGCAGAGCCATCGCAATCACTAATGGAAAGCAGGGAACTTGTATTATTACGAGTTCCTATGAAGCGCGTTCCTTTGGGATTAAAACGGGCATGAGATTGCAGGAGGCCAAACGATTATGTAAGCATTTAATTCAGGTGCCAGCTCGTCCTGAAAGGTATGCAGAGCTATCCACAGCAATCATGGCAGGACTATCAAGCTTATCACCCGATATCGAAATATTTTCAGTGGATGAAGCATTTATTGATGTAACGCACTGTCAATCGCTTTACGGTTCCCCAGATAAAATGGGCTGGATGGCTAAGGAAATTGTTTTTAAAAAATCAGGTCTATTGTGTTCTGTCGGGGTCAGTGGTGATAAAACAACAGCCAAATATGCTGCAAAATTAAAAAAGCCGGATGGATTTGTTGTTATCCCTCCTTGGGATGCAAAAGAAACCTTATTCGATGTTCCTGTGACGGAATTAAGCGGCATAAAATCGGGAATAGGGGGATTTCTTGCAAAACATGGCGTGCGCACTTGTGGTGAAATTACCAATTTACCCATTAGTATACTCGCCAAACGCTTTGGAAATATTGGAAGACGCATATGGTATATGTGTCAAGGCGCTGATCCTGACCCGATTCATAGCATGGTACCTAATCCTAAATCGATGGGGCATGGTAAGGTTATGCCGCCAAATACAACCAATGAAACCGTTATCGATGCTTATTTAACGCATATGTGTGAAAAATTAGGTGCGCGTTTAAGGCAACATCAATTCAGAGCACAGCACTTTTTTGCAGGATTATTAAATAGTGAGCTTGGTTGGTTGGGAGGAAAGGGACGAAGCATACAGGCGACCCATGACAGTCATGAAATTTTTCAACTTGCCAAATTTTTAATATTGCAACATTGGAATGGAGAACCCATCTATCAAATTCAAGTGACAGCATTAGACCCAAGTGATTCAGGTTTTCAATTAGATTTATTTAAAAAAGTAAATGAGAACCGAAGCAAATTATATGATGCAATTGATCAAATCAACGATAGATATGGAGAATTTACTATTGCTCCCGTATCCATGATGCATCGTTCTCACATGCCAAATGTTATTGCACCCGCATGGAAGCCATATGGTCATCGTCAGACAATTTAAGGGGATTCCCATGGCCGAAGCAGTCATTTTTAATTTTCAACATAAAATTCATACTGTTTCTTTTAAACACCCACAAGCTATGCTTCCGGTGAGATTAAAAAACGGCGAATGTAAACTTGTTAAATGGGGCAGACGAGAACATGAAAATAGTGAAATGCCTTTAGGTGGATGGGCCAGGTTATCATCCATTAGGAGCGAAAAAGATAAAAGGTGGGATTTATATAGCCCAAAGCCTATTCAAATAGTTGCTGAAAAATTTATGGAAAAGGATTTTGAAGGCGCACCTCGTTGGTATGAAATAACCAAAGGAAAATGCATTCAAGGTTTATTGGCGCAACATGAAAATGAATATAGAATTTATATTGTTACTATTGAACCGGAAGACTTGATGAATTGCCATTATAGATGGCCGCATATTATAACTTGTTCTATTAAACCCGCAGGATAATATACCCATTCATATCATTACCCATTACATCCCGAAATATTTTTTTAAAGCAATACAGGGCGAGGATTTCATGCACTTCCTTTTGCTTGAGTCTGTATTGGAATTTTCCTGATCTGCAACGTCTAAAGGCTCATTTTTTTTATTTTTAAAAAAAGCATGTTTTGTGTTCGTATAAAAAGTTTTTATTTCTTCTAAGCAAGCATTGAAATGTTTTTTATGAGAATCTATAGCGGTTAAATTTTTAGACAGCGAATATATATTTTCCAGGATATAATAATCTTCAACATTCCATTTGGGTTTATGTGCATAGCGAGGGTAGGGTTGTTCTTGAGGCTTGATTTCCCATTTGCTATCATCAATATCCATTCCGGTGTTGGGATGGTCTTTTATTATGAACCCCACCTTATTGCATTCTCTAATTTGTTCTAAAGCAAATTGCTTGATTAATTCATATTTTTCATGGAATTCTTTTGCTGGAAAAATTAATCCGTTTTCATACCAAGCATCTATAACCCAAGCATCATCACCCCAGGTCGCGGGATTTTTTAAATCTCCCGAACGATTAACCACAACTACAACGTGGTCTACGCTGCCAAAAGTAATACCTTCAATCCTAAATATTCCATCTGGATGTTCCCACAAATACTTACTTACTAATCTTGCGAGCGAGCCACAATTACCTTGCCGTTTGCCTATTGTTAATAAAGCATCATTAAAAAGTGAAGCAAGAGAAGGGTTGGATGAAAATTGTGGATTTTGAAGAGGATTTTCATAAGGAGATAAAATAGCAAGAGCTGTATACATATCCATATCTTCTTTCACTTTATTACTAGGGTGATAATACCAATTTTGAGTGTGTCCCGCCTTCGCTGTAAACTTCAATATAGCAAATAATGTTTTTTGGTTAGATAAAATATCTTTTGCTGCTTTTGGTGCATCATTTGGTAATGCATCCCACGGTATAATGCCTGTTTCTGTTCTTCGACCATCTAGGCTGATAACACGATAATCGTATCCGGTATTTGCCGAGTTTATGGCTAGTTCAATTGACCAAGGGTTTAGATTGGATTCTGACATTAAATAAAACCTGTATCCTGCTACTTTAGTGTTGAGGTTTCCAGTTTTTGGATCGAATTCTGTATTAGCGCTAAAATCTGCTTCGTCAGAAAAATGGCCATCGGAAAATCTCGCATATTGTCCATCAGGTTTATTGTATCGAGATTGACATATACTCCAACCATTGGTTTTTCGAATATCATCAATTTTATTGCTGGATCCGAGTATGCAAATATTTTTTGCGTATGCTAAGGCTGCTTTTAGTTTACGTTGAAAATTTTCATTTTTGATGGTTAATGATTCTGTGTAAGTATTTTTTCTTAGCATGAACGGGCCCTATATTGTTTTGGGCCTACATCAGGTGTAGGCTCAGGCTCTTTTTTTATATTATTAAGATAGTTCGCAAAGAAGGTTTTTGCTTTTTAAATTACTTCTTCCTTCTTTCTCATGTTCATAGGAACATAATCCCTCTCAGTCGGTCCTGTATAAAGTTGTCGTGGACGGCTCAAGCGATAAGGGCTGCTGATCATTTCATTCCAATGGGCTATCCAGCCAATGGTTCTCGCAAGTGCAAAAATCACGGTGAACATGTTGGGTGGTATGCCAATAGCACGTAAGGTAATCCCGGAATAGAAATCAACGTTAGGATAAAGTTTTCTTTCAATGAAATAGGGGTCTTCGAGTGCAATTTTTTCAAGTTCCATCGCAATTTTAAAGAATGGGTCATCGTGCACGCCCACGGCTTCTAACACTTCGTAACAGGTTTCGCGCATGACTTTTGCTCTAGGGTCATAGTTTTTATAAACGCGATGACCAAATCCCATAAGCCGGAAATTATCATTAGGATCTTTAGCGCGGGCGATGTATTTAGGAATTTGCGAGATATCACCGATTTCATGCAACATGTTGAGTGCGGCTTCATTGGCGCCGCCATGTGCAGGCCCCCAAAGCGCAGCAATGCCTGCTGATACACAGGCAAATGGATTTGCGCCAGTAGAACCGGCTAATCTAACTGTAGAAGTCGAGGCGTTTTGTTCATGATCAGCATGTAAAATAAAAATTCTATCAAGTGCACGGGCTAATACAGGATTAGGAACATACTCTTCACAAGGCGTGCCAAACATCATATACAGAAAGTTTTCTGCATAAGTCATGTTGTTTTTAGGCGGCATAAATGGCTGCCCAACCGAATATTTGTAACACATGGCAGCAATAGTGGGCATTTTGGCGACAAGTCGTAAAGCAGAAATGGCCCTGTGTTCGGGGTCTTTTATGTTCAATTTATCATGATAAAAAGCAGAAAGGGCGCCGACTACACCCACCATCACTGCCATCGGGTGCGCATCGCGTCTAAATCCATTGAAAAAATTACGAATTTGCTCATGGACCATGGTATGGCGATTGATGGCCTTGCAAAATTCATTGAATTCAACTTTTTTGGGTAGATTGCCATGAAGTAAAAGGTAGCAAACCTCGACGAAGCTTGATTCCATAGCGAGTTGATCGATAGGGTAACCTCGGTAGAGTAAAATACCTTTTTCGCCGTCAATAAAGGTGATTTTAGATTCACAAGAGGCTGTTGACAAAAAGCCTGGATCATAAGTGAAATAGCCTGTTTTAAATAGCATGCTAACATCAATGACTTCAGGACCTAAGGTGCCCGCTAGTATGTCCAGTTCCACGTTTATGTCTTTTATGCTTAATTTTGCTTTTTGTTCAGCCATGATAGTCTCCATCTGGAAGGCGCAACTATATGAATTCAAATGGTGCTTGTCAAATTGTATAATACCAGCAATTCCCGCTAAAGAAGGTTAGCTATTCATTTTTAGCGACTTGTTGTCAGGATGACAACACCAAGCACAGGGATGTGCTGTTTGGAGCGTAAAAATGAATAGCTAACCTTCTTTAGCGGGGATCGCTGGGGCACTACCGAATTATTCTACTGGAAATGGTCCCAGTATTCTAATGCTTCTGATTGCTTTGGCCTATCTTGCTGGTTATAATCGGGATTATTTTGTTCGTGCTGGCTTTTATAAACACAAACTTTAGAAGGAATCCTCGCGCTGTGAGTAATCATAGACCAATAAACTTAAATTTATTTACAATTCGGTTTCCAATACCGGCAATTGTATCAATTTTGCACCGTATTTCTGGAATTATACTCTTCTTGCTTATCCCGCTTTGTCTTTGGGGATTGCAGCTATCATTAGCGTCTCAGCAGGATTTCGATAATTTAAAAGATTTTTTATCGACTCCCCTCATGAAATTCGTAGTTTGGGGCATGTTATCAGCTTTTATCTACCATTTCATAGCAGGATTAAGACATTTGCTGATGGATCTGCATATTGGCGAGGAGCTTAAAAGTGGTCGATTAATGTCCATGATAACTATGATTGTAAGTATTTTGTTCATCATAATGACGGGTATTTGGTTATGGTAAAAGCAGTATACAGTGTAAATCATCAAGGTTTGCGTGATTGGCTGATCCAGCATATTTCAGCTTTGATTATGGCCATCTATACAATAGGCATAGTGGTTTTTTTGGCGTGTCAGTCAGGAATTGATTATACCAGCTGGTCTGTTCTTTTCTCTCATAGTTGGATGAAAATCGTAACTCTCATCGTGTTTTTCTTGCTTCTATATCACGCATGGATAGGGGTTTGGACAGTTATCACCGATTATGTGAAATGTGCCGCGATCCGGTTAACTTTATATGTTTTGGTATTATTAGCATTAGTAGCTTTTTTTATTGCTGCAATATTAATCTTGTGGGGTGTTTAATTAAATGAATATAGCAACTTTAGCTACTTACACATTTGATACGGTTATTATTGGCGGCGGCGGGGCTGGGTTGCGGGCATCTTTAGAGCTTGCGCAATCGGGATTAAATGTCGCTGTTATTTCCAAAGTTTTTCCAACACGTTCGCATACGGTCTCTGCACAAGGTGGCATTAATGCTGCATTAGGGAATACCGATGGCAGCGATGACTGGCGTTTTCATATGTATGACACAGTCAAGGGCGCTGATTTTATCGGTGACCAGGATGCTATTGAATATATGTGTAAAGAAGCTCCCCAATCGATTTATGAATTAGAACACATGGGATTACCTTTTTCGCGTTTAGAAGATGGTAAGATTTATCAACGGGCATTCGGCGGACAATCACGTAATTATGGCAAAGAACTAGTGCATCGTACTTGTTGTGCGGCAGACCGTACGGGTCATGCGATGTTACATACGTTGTATCAAAAAAACATTGAAGCAAAGACCATGTTTTTTAATGAATGGTTTGCCATTGATTTGGTTAACACCGATAAAGGGATAGCCGGCGTTCTTGCTATGTCCATTGAAACAGGTGAAGTTGCTTTTTTTCAAGCGAGAGCGGTGATTTTAGCAACAGGCGGAGCAGGGCGAATTTTTCAATCGACTACCAATGCACATATTAATACCGGTGATGGTTTTGGTATGGCGTTACGTGTGGGCATTCCATTACAAGATATGGAATTTTGGCAATTTCATCCAACCGGGATTGCTGGTGCAGGTGTGTTAATTACCGAAGGCAGTCGCGGCGAAGGTGGTTTTTTTGTGAATAAAGATGGTGAGCGTTTTATGGAACGTTATGCACCTAACTTAAAAGACCTGGCAAGCCGCGATGTTGTTTCACGCGCCATTATGATTGAAATACGTGAAGGCAGAGGCTGCGGCCCGAATGGCGATTATGTTTTACTTAAATTAGATCATTTGGGCGCAGACGTTATTAATGAACGTTTGCCTGGTATTCGTGATCTTGCAATTACTTTTGCCGGCGTTGATCCACTTAAAGATCCTATCCCTGTGATTCCTACCTGTCATTATATTATGGGCGGCATTCCAACCAATTATCATGGCCAAGTGCTTACTGTGAAAGATGGCAAAGATCATATTGTTGAAGGCCTTTATGCTGCAGGCGAATGTGCCTGTGTATCCGTGCATGGAGCAAATCGTCTAGGTGCTAATTCATTATTAGATCTTGTCGTATTTGGCCGCGCAGCAGGCAAGCATGTGCAAGAAAGCATACGCATGGGATTAGCTTTCCGTGATCCATCGCGTGAGGAAATTGAAAAAGCATTTACTAATTTAAATCGCTGGAACCACAATGAAGGCGGTGAAACCGTTGCTGAGATTCGCGCAACGCTGCAAAAAATCATGCAAGAAGATTTTGGTGTATTTCGTACTCGTGATGCTATGGAAAAAGGTTTCCATAAATTAAAAGCTCTGCAAGAACGTCTGCAAAAATGTTCTATTAACGATAAGAGTCAAATCTATAATACAAGCCGTATTGAAGCTTTAGAACTTGATAATTTAATGGCAACCGCGCTTGCAACAGCTTTTTTAGCCAATGATCGCACCGAAAGTCGTGGTGCGCATGCGCGTATGGATTTCCCTAATCGAGATGATGAACATTGGATGAAACATTCAATATATTTTGCAGATGGAGAAATTGCATTTAGACCTATTAACATGAAACCTCGTGAAGTTGATCCTATTCAACCTCAAGAAAGAAAATATTAAAGGATTCATACTATGCGCTTTTCAATTTATCGCTACAATCCTGAAACCGATAAAAAACCTTATATGCAAGAATTTGATATTGATATCAAAGAAAATAATTGTTTTATGGTTTTGGACGCATTACTCGTTATCAAAAACAAATTTGATGATTCCTTGACGTTAAGACGTTCTTGTCGAGAAGGTGTTTGCGGTTCAGATGGCATGAATATCAATGGCAAAAACGGTTTGGCATGCACAACGCATCTTTCATCCTTGAAAGAACCCGTGGTTATTCGACCTTTGCCCGGCTTACCCGTGATACGTGATTTGGTAGTTGATATGACGCAATTTTATCAACAATACGAGAGTGTGCATCCTTATCTGCAAAATCGCGACCCTGTGCCTGCCAAAGAACGCTTACAATCCCCTGCAGAACGGGCAAAACTGGACGGTCTTTACGAATGTATTTTATGCGCCTGTTGCTCCACATCTTGCCCGTCATTTTGGTGGAACCCGGATAAATTCGTAGGGCCAGCGGGTTTATTACAAGCTTATCGTTTCTTAGTGGATAGCCGCGATACTGAAAAAAATGCACGTTTGGCTGATTTAGCTGATCCCTATAGTTTATTTCGTTGCCGCGGGATTATGAATTGTGTAGATGTTTGTCCAAAAGGTTTAAACCCAACGAGAGCAATTAGTCATACTAAAGATTTAATGGTCGAAGCAGGCGAATAATTCCATGATAAAACAGCAAAAAACAATGCAAGAATTACAAGATGAATCCTATTTGTCGGGTGGAAGCGATACGTATTTAGAAGGACTTTATGAAACCTATCTTAAAGAACCTGATCAAGTAACGACAGAATGGCGTAATTATTTTAATAGCTTGGCGAATTCAAACTTTGATGTTTCTCATGCGGATGTTCGCAACTACTTTGTGCAACTTGCCAAAATGCCTGTTAAAAACAACGTGGCTCGTGCTCCTTCAGTCGATGCATCATACAAACATAAACAAGAAAAAGTTATCGATTTAATTTTTGCTTATCGTAATTTAGGCCATTTGCATGCCAATATTGATCCTTTAGGTGTTTACAAAGGGGTATACAATCCTACGTTGGATTTAAAATATTATAATTTTACTGATGCAGATATGAATACGGTGTTTGATGTAGGTTCCTATAAAGGTCTCAACAAGCCGTCTGCTACCCTGCAAGAGATTTATCAATCCTTGCGTAAGGTGTATTGCGGAAGCATTGGTATTGAATACATGGACATCATGCAGCTTGAGGAAGTGAATTGGATCCAGCAGGAAATGGAAAAAAAATGGAATAACTTTTCTTTAGCTAATGATGAAAAAATTAATTTACTGCAAAGACTGGTCGTGACTGAAGGTTTAGAAAAATATTTAGGTACGAAATATGTAGGACAAAAACGATTTTCGCTGGAAGGCGGCGATAGTTTAATACCTATGTTAGATGCCATGATCAATCGTAGCGCTGAAAGCGGTTTAAAAGATATTGTCATTGGTATGGCGCACCGTGGCCGATTAAATGTATTAATTAATATTTTAGGCAAAGCACCAAGTGATATTTTTGCTCATTTTGAAGATCAAGTAATTGATGAAGCAAGTTCGGGGGATGTGAAATATCATCTTGGTTTTTCCAGTGATATAAAAACACCTTATGGTCCTATGCATGTTGCTTTGTCATTCAATCCTTCACATTTAGAAATAGTATCGCCTGTCGTGCAAGGTTCAGTGCGCGCAAGACAGCGGCGTAGAAAAGATATCGAGCGTAAATGGGTCATGCCTATTCAAATTCATGGCGATGCAGCATTTGCGGGCCAAGGTGTGGTGATGGAAACGTTTGCGATGTCGCAAGCACGATGGTTCTGGGTAGGGGGTTCTATCCATATCGTAATTAACAATCAAATTGGTTTTACCACCAGCAATGTTGACGATGCACGTTCCAGTCTTTATTGTACTGATGTAGCCAAGATGGTTCAGGCACCCATTTTGCATGTGAATGGCAATGATCCTGAGGCTGTGTTTTTTGTGGGGCAATTAGCATCAGAATTTCGTGCCCGATTTAAGAAAGATATCGTGATTGATCTCGTGTGTTATCGCCGGCATGGTCATAATGAAGCAGATGAACCTTCTGCAACCCAACCTATGATGTATAAAATTATTAAAGCGATGCCTACCCCTGCTAGCCTGTATGCTGCGAAATTGATGGACGAAGGTATTATTAATAATAATAAAGAAAAAGATTTTGCCGAGAATTATCGTAAAAGACTTGAAGAAGGAAAGAGTGTAGTTAATCTTTGGACGGATACAGACCAAGAAAGTTATGAATTTTCTAATGCATGGGCGCCTTTCGTAGGAAAAAAATGGACTGAGAAAGCTAACACAGGTGTTCCATTAAAAAAGCTTAAAGAAATCGCTAAGCAATTAGAAAAGCTGCCGGAAGGTTTTGTTTTACAAGCCCAAGTTAAAAAAATGATGGAAGCAAGAGAAAAAATGACTGAAGGTAAGCTGCCGTTGAATTGGGGTTATGGTGAAACGATGGCTTATGCAACCTTATTAGCTGAGGGTTATCCGATTCGTTTGTGTGGTCAGGATGCAGGCCGTGGTACTTTTGCTCATAGACATGCTGTTTTACATGATCAAAATACCGGTGATTTGTATATTCCATTAAGCCATATCCAAGCAGACCAAGCACAAATTAATATTGTGGATTCACTTTTGTCTGAAGAAGCCGTGCTTGCTTTTGAATATGGATATGCTTCAACGGTTCCCAATAATTTAGTGTTATGGGAAGCGCAATTTGGGGATTTTGCGAATGGTGCCCAAGTGGTCATCGATCAATTCATTAGTTCAGGCGAACAAAAATGGGGTCGATTATCCGGACTCGTGATGCTGCTTCCTCATGGGCAAGAAGGTATTGGACCTGAGCATTCATCAGCTAGATTAGAGCGTTATCTACAATTATGCGCGCAAGATAATATGCAAGTTTGTGTGCCAAGCACACCTGCGCAGATGTTTCATATGCTGCGTCGTCAAATGATAAGACCTTATCGTAAACCGCTTATCGTCATGACACCTAAGAGTCCGCTGCGTAATCCGCTTGCTGTTTCAACGTTAGATGAATTAGCGAATGGTGAGTTTCAATTAGTCATCCCTGAAACATCTCAAGATATCAATAATGTGGATCGTGTCATTTTATGTGCAGGTAAGGTCTATTATGACTTGCTTGAAAAGCGTAATGAGCTAAAATTAGACCATGTTGCTATCGTGCGTGTTGAACAACTTTATCCATTCCCTCAAGCGCGTTTTAAAGAAGTCATGGCGGATTATAAAACATTAAAAACGATTATATGGTGTCAAGAAGAGCCTGTTAATCAAGGCGCATGGTATAGTATTCAGCATAATTTACGTGAAAACCTGGAAGCAGGTCAAACATTAAAATATGTAGGACGACCTTCGATGGCGGCACCTTCGGGAGGTTATAATTCTGTTCACGTAAGAGAACAAAACAAAATATTGGCTGAAGCATTAACCGAGCCATTTTAAATTTTTAAGAAGGAAAAACCGTAATGACAACCGAAGTAAAAGTTCCCATGCTGCCCGAATCGGTAGCTGATGCCACTATTTCTACATGGCACAAAAAAGTAGGCGATGCTGTATCGCGTGATGAAAATTTAGTTGATCTTGAAACAGATAAGGTCATGCTTGAAGTCCCATCTCCAGTTGACGGAATTTTAAAAGAAATTTTAAAGAAAACAGGTGATGTGGTGAATGCTAATGAACTGGTTGCTGTGATTGAAGAAGGTGCTGCTAAAGCTGCTGCGCCTGCTGCTAAAGCACCCGAAAAAACTCCAGTAAAAGCTGCAGCTGCTGATTCAAATTTAAGTCCCTCAGTGAGACGTGTCGTTGCGGAACGTGATATTGACGTATCTCAAGTTAAGGGAACCGGCAAAGGCGGCCGCATTACCAAAGAAAATGTGCTCTCATCAGAAAGTGCGCCAAAACCTCAAACGGCGAGCGCGCCTGTGGCCGAAGTGTATGGCGAACGCCCTGAAAAACGTGTTCCTATGACCCGTATCCGTGCAAGAATTGCCGAACGTTTATTGGAAGTCACGCAAAACACTGCGATGTTAACCACGTTTAATGAAGTTAATTTGCAGCAAGTGATTGAGCTGCGTAATAAGTACAAAGATAAATTCGAAAAAAGTCATAATGCGCGTTTAGGATTTATGTCATTTTTTGTGAAAGCAGTGGTCGAAGCACTGAAACGTTTCCCTGCTGTCAATGCATCCATTGATGGATCGGATATCGTTTATCACGGTTATTATGATATTGGTGTCGCGGTATCAACCGATAGAGGTTTAGTGGTTCCTGTATTGCGTGATGCTGACAAGATGAGCATGGCTGAGATTGAAGCCAAAATTGCTGAATACGCGGCGAAAGCAAGAGCGGGAAAATTGACTTTAGAAGAAATGCAGGGCGGCACATTCACTATCACCAATGGCGGTGTATTTGGTTCTCTGCTTGCAACTCCTATCCTTAATTCCCCACAAAGCGGAATTTTAGGCATGCATAAAATTGAAGAACGCCCAGTCGTTGAAAACGGTCAAATTGTCATAAGACCTATGATGTATATAGCATTATCTTATGACCACCGTATTATTGATGGAAAAGAATCAGTGACATTCTTGGTTGCAGTAAAAGAATTACTTGAAGATCCGGCTCGCTTGTTGCTTGAAGTCTAATTTTGTATTAGTATTGCGCACATGATTTTTCGCGCCCGAGCCCGTGTGCGTGCCCGGGCCCGGTTTTAAAAGA
>CAYVRW010000023.1:0-26708 GCA_964453575.1 uncultured Coxiellaceae bacterium
AAATACGCAACAACCTATTTATAAGCGTATATTACTGAAGTTGAGCGGCGAAGCATTACAAGGTGACCACTTATTTGGTATTGATCCTGGAAAATTATCCAGGATCAGTAGTGATGTTGCTAAGGTCATCAAGCTTGGTATGCAAGTGGGGCTTGTGATTGGCGGTGGTAATATCATTCGCGGCGCTGATTTTTACACAGCAGGCATAGACCGTGTTACAGCAGATCAAATGGGAATGCTTGCAACTGTCGTGAATGGCTTAGCATTACGCGATGCATTTGAGAAAAAATCCATTCCTGTTAAAGTCATGTCAGCTTTTCCTGTTCCAGGCATGGTTGAATTTTATGACTGCAGACAAGCGAAAGAAGCATTACAAAAAGGAACCGTGGTGATTTTTGTTGGCGGCACGGGTAATCCTCTTGTCACTACTGATACTGCAGCAGCATTGCGCGGTATTGAAATAGGCGCAGATATTCTTATCAAAGCCACCAAAGTAGACGGTGTATTTGCTGCAGACCCTATTAAAAATCCTAAAGCAGAACGTTACACTCGATTAACTTACGCTCAAGTGTTAGAACAGCGCTTAGGTGTTATGGATTTGAATGCCATATTATTATGCCAAGATTATGGTATGCCTTTGCGAGTATTTAATATGAGTCGTCAAGATGCATTAATGCGAATAGTGCAAGGCGACGATGTAGGTACTTTAATTCAAGCAGGAGTTGAGTAATGCATAAAATTATTCAAGATGCAGATGTGCGTATGCAAAAAGGCATAGAAGCTTTTAAACAAGCTATGTCAAAAGTGCGTACAGGCCGTGCTAATCCTAGTTTATTAGAACATATTCGTGTCGATTATTACGGAAATCTCGTACCATTAAATCAAGTATCAAATATTACTGTTGCGGATGCGCGTACCTTGGCTATTTCTCCATGGGAAAAGAAAATGACGCCCGTTATTGAAAAAGCTATTATGACCGCAGACCTTGGTTTGAATCCAGTGACGACGGGTGATCTTATTCGCATTCCTCTACCTGCTATCACAGAAGAACGCCGCAAAGAACTGATTAAAATAGTTCGTAATGAAGCAGAAACAGCGCGGGTGAGTATTCGAAATATACGTAGAGATGCAAACACAGCCATTAAAGAATTACTAAAAAATAAAGACATCGCTGAAGATGAAGAGCGTCGTTTAAATGATGCAACACAAAAATTAACGGACAAATTTACGGCCGAAGTGGAAGTCATGTTGGCCACAAAAGAAAAAGATTTAATGGCGATTTAATGAATCCATCAATTTTTCCTCGGCATATTGCTATCATTATGGATGGCAATGGTCGATGGGCCAAGCAGCGTCATTTACCTCGAGTAGCTGGCCACAAAGCAGGTCTTGAAGCTGCGCAAAAGGTTGTTGAGTATTGCGTTAAACAGAAATTGGAAGTTTTGACACTGTTTGTATTTAGCAGTGAAAATTGGCGTAGACCTGAGGATGAAGTCAGTTATCTTATGCATCTTTTTACTATTATGCTGCAGCGTGAAGCCAGCAAATTACATGAGCAGAATGTTCAGCTGCGTGTGATTGGCGATCGCAGCCGTTTCAGTAAAAGTCTACAAAAACATATTGCTAACGTTGAAAAATTAACAGCATCAAACACAGGACTTAAATTAGTGCTTGCTGCCAACTATGGCGGTCAATGGGATATTACCGAAGCTGTGCGTAATATTGTGTTACATTGTCAGCACGGCGATATCAGTACGGATGATGTGACGGCAGATACGATTAAACACTATTTATCGTTTGCTGATTTACCTGATCCTGATCTTTTTATTCGTACTAGCGGTGAAATGCGTATCAGTAATTTTATGTTATGGCAGTTAGCTTATACTGAATTATATTTCACCGACGTTTATTGGCCTGACTTTGGTGCAGCAGAAATGGATAAGGCACTCGCGTTTTTTAAAAGCCGCGAGCGCCGTTTTGGTTATATTAGTGAACAATTAAAAGAAGGTTAATATGCTGCAAAAACGTATTTTTACCGCCCTTATTCTTATTCCGTTATGTGTGGTGCTTATTTTAGCGCTACCCCTGAAACATTTTGCTATCGTAACAGGAGGCATCGTTTTTTGGGCTGCCATGGAATGGTCCAATCTGTTGGGCTTGAAGTCATTATTACCTAAAATCCTCTACGCATTGATAGTAACACTGCTGCTTCCGCTGACACTTTATCTATACCAGCATGGGGAGTCTACTTTTATACTTTTTTTACGAGTATTCTACTGGACGGTCTTTTTTTGGTGGCTGTTTGCTGCTCTGTTAGTTATTTCCTACCCTAAATTTAGCAATTACTGGGGAAAAGGAGTTCTTATAAGAGGGCTTATGGGAATTATGGTATTGGTTCCTTGCTGGCTTTCATTGGTTTTACTTCATTATGTTACTCCTTATTTAGTATTGTCGCTATTTGTGCTGATTTGGGGCGCAGATACAGGCGCGTATTTCGCTGGTAAAAAATGGGGAAAAAATAAACTACTGCCGCAAGTGAGTCCTGGAAAAACATGGCAAGGATTACTCGGTGCCGTATTGACTCCTATTATTATTGTTGTAATCTTCGTGATTGCGTTACGTATTCCAATGATGGTCTTTCCTTACATATCATTTATAGTAATGATCGTTTTGTTTTCTGTTTTAGGTGATTTATTTGAAAGTATGTTGAAACGTCAAGCAGGAATCAAAGATTCAGGAAAATTATTGCCTGGACATGGAGGAATTTTAGATAGAATTGATAGTTTAACTGCTGCTGCACCCATTGTGACATTATATTTGCTGTATATGAAATAGATTATTACTAGATTTCATCTTTGAAACCCAGGATAATGTGCGTTCGTTTTTATGGTTGTGATAACAATATGAAAAAAATAATACTGCTCTTCATGTTAATCTTTCTTTTTGTAAGTGAAGCGATAGCATCGGAAGCTTTTGTGGTAAAGAAAATTGAAGTCCAGGGATCAGCGGGTGTCTCGGATGCAACAGTATACAATTATCTACCTATTAAAGTAGGTGATACCGTCACTTCTGCCAACACTCCAGAAATCATTCGCTCACTTTATGCGACAGGATTTTTTGAACATATTTCTCTTTCACGACAAGGTAATACGCTCATTATTCATGTTGTTGATAGACCCATCATTGGACAGTTAAAAATTTCGGGTAATTCTGTTGTTCCTACCGATAAACTTCAGGAAGTTTTACACAGTGTAGGTGCAGTAGAGGGCAGAACTTATAATAGGTCAACATTAGATAAAATTAAACTCAGTTTACTCAATCAATATTACCAAGTAGGACGTTATAATGCGCGGGTGGACATTAAGGTTACACCTATGGAGCGCAATCGTGTTCGAGTTGAAATTATCATGTCAGAAGGCGTCGTTGCAAAAGTAAAAGCCATTAACTTAATTGGTGTGCATGCATTTAAAGCTCGCGATTTAAACAAGCAACTCACGATGACAACCCCCAATTTGTTTACCTTTTTTACGCAAAAAGATCAATACTCTCAAGAAAAACTCGATGCAAGTATGGAAAATGTGCGTAATTATTACTTAGATCGCGGTTATGTAAAGTTTAATGTGAAATCTTCGCAAGCAGCCATTACACCCGATAGAAAATCTATTTTTGTGACGATAGTGGTTGAAGAAGGCGAGAAATATACTATAGAAGGAGTGGACATTAGGGGCCAATTAGTCATTCCTCGCGAAGAATTGATGAACCGTGTTTTATTTAAGAAAGGCGATACTTTTTCGCGTCGTTATATTATAGCTACACAAAAACGACTTACCGATGTATTAGGCGAAAAAGGTTATGCTTTTGCTGAAGTGAATGTGATTCCAAGAGTGGATGAAGAAAAGAAACAGGTCTTCATCACATTTGAAGTGCGTCCAGGGAAGCGTGTTTATGTTAGACATGTCACTTTTACCGATAATACTAAAACAAATGATGAAGTATTGCGTCGTGAAATTGAGCAAATGGAAGCTTCGGTCGTTTCAACACCTCAATTAAATCAATCGAAAATGCGTTTGCAACGATTGCCTTATATCAAAGAAGTTGAAATGAAAATTAATCCTGTACCAGGAACAGATGATAAGGCAGATGTTAATTATAAGATAAAAGAAGACAGTGCTGCGCAAGCCAATTTCAGTGTAGGCTATTCTCAATTAGACCACTTGCTCTTTAGTGCGGGACTTAATCAAAAGAACTTTTTAGGTACTGGCAATACCTTAGGGTTTAACGTATCGACTAGCCGTAATCAAACCTATTACGGCATTAACTTCATGAACCCTTATTTTACCGCCGATGGGGTAAGTCGTAATCTTAGTTTGTCACTTACGCAATTTAATCCTAAATATGCCAACAGTGCCCGTGGTTTTACCATGGACCAAGTATCCTTGTCCGATGTCTACGGCATACCTATAGGACAAGAATTAGGCGTATTTAATCGTCTGCAATTAGGTTATGGTATAGAAAACATTAATCTTAATGTCAACCATACTGCAGCTTCCATACAAGTCAATCAATTTGTTAAAGAGCATGGAACGCATTATCAACAATTCGATATTATTACCGGTTTTTCAAGAGATAGCCGTGACCGTTATATTTTCCCGACAAGGGGAATGGTTCATACTATAGGTGCCAATCTTTATTTGCCGCTTAATAGCACCTCTCTTAGCTATTACATTATAGATTACAGCACAAAATGGTACCGGCCGCTGTCTGATCGTTTTATTGCAACTGCCAGAGCTGAATTGGGTTACGGCAATGCTTTTTCGGGCGATGCTACGGATTTTCCTTTCTTTAAAAACTTTTATGCAGGCGGTATCACTTCTGTTAGAGGTTTTATGGGTAATCGAATCGGGCCGCGTGATAATCATGGTAGCTCAACGGGTGGTAACGCTTTAGTCGATGCGAGTTTCGGGATTATTTTCCCTAATTATGTAACGGACAATTTACGTACAACGTTGTTTATTGATGCCGGTAATGTTTACGATACGTTTAATAATAGATCAAATTATGCAGGTTCTGGCTCAGGGCCAGTACGTTATTCGGTAGGTGTTGAAGCAGACTGGTTAACCCCTATGGGATTAATTGATATCAGTTTGGCCAAGCCGTTAAATCCACAACGCGGCGAATCCGATCCATTCCAGCTTTCAGTGGGTGCTAATTTTGGATAACTGTGACATACTATTCCGCTTGAATAGTAACGCCAATCGCGCTTTAATATGCAACGCATTGGATAGCTGGGATGAAAGGGTTATCTTAGTTTTTTAGGAAGTTATTAATTAATTAAATTTGGAGAGTGTTGTTATGAAAAAAATTTTAGCCGTTGTAAGTTCTTTATTATTAATAGGTGCTACACAAGTTTATGCTGCTGACGCGGCTAGTCCCTCGCTCGCGGTTGTTAATGTTCAGCAATTATTTCAATCATCCCCCAAAATTGCTGATTTAAACAAGCAGTTACAAGCGAAATTTAAATCACGCCAAGAGAAATTAATTGCTTCACAGAAGACGCTGCAAGATGAAGTAGAAAAGTTCAAAAAAGAAGCTCCAACCATGGGCCAAAAAGACAAGGATGCTTTACAAAAGAGAATTACTAATGACCAAGCTAATTTGTCTAAAGATGCTGCTACCTTCCAGCAAGATTTAAATAAAGAACAAGGTAAGATCATGAAAGGTGTATTGGCACAATTAAATACAATTATTGCTTCGATTGCGAAGAAAAATAATTATTCACTCGTGCTGGATTCACAAGCTGTTATTTATGCTGCTGATAGTTCAGATATTACCAAGCAAGTTTCTAAAGAATTTGATTCAAAATAATATTGATTCAAAAATAATCAACAAAGGCTGGGAAGATCTAAAAGATCTCTTGGCCTTTTTGTAATTCTGACACGACTTTAACTCATGAAAAATAAACCACAATACACACTAGCCGAATTGGCTAAAGACTTAGATGTGACGCTGCAAGGTGATGGGCAGTGTGTCATACAAGGTGTTTGTACCATACAAGATGGAAAAGAAGGCTGCATCGCTTTCTTGATGAATCCCTTGTACAAAAAATATCTTCCCACCACTTCGGCTTCAGCAGTCATACTTTTGCAAGAAGATAGCGCTAATTGCCCAGTTAATGCGCTAATCGCTAGAGATCCGTATTACATTTATGCTAAGATTGCAGCCTATTTTGATGATAGGCCAAAAGCAAAATCGGGCATACATCCTACAGCTGTTATTGGACAACATTGTGACATTGATCCAAGTGTGAGCATAGGCCCTTATTGTGTAATTAATGATCACGTTAAATTAGGTGCCCATGTTGTTATCAATGCAGGCTGTGTTGTAGGTGAGCATACTGAGATAGGTGCATCATCTTATTTATATGCCAACATTACGCTTTACCATAACATTAAAATAGGTAAGCGCGTAGTGATTGCTAGCGGCACGGTAATCGGCAGTGATGGGTTTGGTATTGCTAAAAATAAAGGCGTCTGGCACAAAGTACCGCAATTAGGCAGAGTTATTGTTGGCGATGATGTAGAGATAGGCGCGAACTGTACCATTGATAGAGGTGCCATAGGCGATACCATCATTGAAAATGGTGTTAAACTCGACAACTTGATACAAATCGGACACAATGTGCGCATTGGCGAAAATACCGCTATTGCAGCGTTTGTGGGTGTTTCCGGAAGTACAGAAATTGGTAAAAATGGCTTAATAGGTGGTCAGGCAGGATTTTCAGGACATCTTAGCATTGCTGAGAATGTAGTGATTACAGGCGGCACTGCTGTCACCTGTTCTATACGTGAGCCCGGTGTTTATTCTTCGGGTGTGGGCGGAGTAGTGACCAACAGTGAATGGCGCAAAAATAGTGCGCGCGTGAATCGTTTAGATAAGTTGATGGATAGGGTCAAAGTTTTAGAAGCAAATGTTTTAGCACTAACAGAGAGTAAAGAACAATGAAATTGATCATGGACATTCATGAGGTAATGAAATATCTCCCACATAGACCACCTTTTCTTTTGGTGGATGGTGTGACTGAAATAGAAATGGGTAAATCATTGACGGCCATTAAAAATGTCACTATGAATGAACCTTATTTTGTCGGCCACTTTCCTAATAATCCTGTGATGCCCGGTGTGTTGATTGTGGAAGCATTAGCACAGGCCGCAGGTATTTTAGCTTATAAGTCAACGAATACTTCGCCAAGTGATGGCATATTGTATTTGTTTGCCGGCATAGACAATGTGCGTTTTCGCCGCGTGGTTTTGCCTGGCGATCAATTGCAGTTAAAAGTAAAATTTTTGTGGCAAAAGCGTGAAATTTGGAAGCTAGAAAGTGAAGCTTATGTAGGTGATGAGTTAGCTTGCTCGGCCGATTTATTAAGTGCGCGAACAAGAAGGGGTTAAGTATATGATTCATCAAACAGCTATTATTGATCCAAGTGCACGTATTGCTGAAAACGTACAAATTGGTCCATGGAGTATCATTGGTGCTGGTGTTGAAATAGGTGAGGGAACATGGATTGGCCCGCATGCAGTGATAAAAGGCCCCACAAAAATTGGCAAAAATAATAAAATTTTCCAATTTTCATCGGTAGGTGAGGATTCACAAGATAAAAAATTTCGCGGCGAACATGCGTGGCTAGAAATAGGTGACAATAATGTCATTCGAGAATTTTGTACCATTAATCGCGGCAGTGGCAGAGACGCAAAAACTATTATTGGTAACGATAATTTGTTAATGGCGTACGTGCATATTGCGCATGATTGTATTATTGGAAATCATACCATTTTTGCTAATAATGCCACACTTGCCGGCCATGTCACGGTAGAAGATTATGCCATATTAAGTGGGTTTTCAGGTTCTTTTCAATTTTGTCGTATTGGTGCTCATGCCTTTTTATCCATGGGTGCTCAAGTCGAAAAAGATGTGCCGCCTTTTGTGAAAGTTGCAGGATTTTACGCGAAACCTTTTGGATTAAATACGGTAGGTATGAAACGTCGCGGCTTTGCAACTGAAACCATGCTGTATTTGCGGCGTGCTTATAAAGTGATTTATCGCAACGGTTTAACCGTGAAAGATGCATTAGAACAATTACGCCAAATGGTAGTGGATTGTCCTGAGATACAACTTTATATCGATTTTATTCAAAATTCAGAACGCGGACTGGTGCGCTAAGTGAAGCTAGGGATAGTTGCGGGAGAGGCATCCGGCGATTTATTGGGCCGGGGCTTAGTAACTGCGTTACAAGCAAATTATCCAAACCTTAGTGTAACGGGTGTATGCGGCCCTGCCATGATAAAAGCCGGTTGCCATAGTCTGTATGAAATGGAACGTCTTTCAGTGATGGGTTTTTTTGAACCCTTGATGCGTATTCGTGAGTTACTGAATATGCGAAGCGGTCTTGCTAAGTATTTTATCGCCAATAAACCCGATGTGTTTATAGGTATTGATGCTCCTGATTTTAATTTAGGTCTAGAAATTAAATTACGTAAAGCAGGCATTCCTGTTATTCATTACGTAAGTCCATCAGTGTGGGCATGGCGGCAAAAACGCATCCATAAAATTGCTAAAGCCACCGATTTAGTATTAACTTTATTTCCTTTCGAAATCGATTTTTATGAAAAGCATAACGTTCCTGCACGTTTTGTCGGTCATCCATTAGCTGATTTAATTCCGTTCGACATTGATAAGCTTGCAGCACGCAATCGTTTACAACTTGATCCAAATGCGACTTATATTGCTTTACTTCCTGGAAGCAGACGCAATGAATTAAAAAACATGGGCGAATTATTTGTTGCAACAGCCAAAAAATGTTTACAACAACACCCTCATGTTCGATTTATCACATCAGCTGCCAATCCCATGCGTGATGCAGAATTCAAAAAGTTATGCGGTGATTTGCCTATTCATTTTTATGTGGGCAAGTCGCACGATGTGATGGCTGCATCAAATGCGGTATTAGTAACCTCAGGCACAGCAACACTTGAAACCATGTTATTTAAACGTCCTATGGTTATTGTTTATCGTATTGGGAATATTACTTTTCAGATCGCAAAACGTTTAATCAAATTACCGTTTATTGGATTACCTAATTTATTAGCTAAAAAATCTTTGGTACCGGAATTTATTCAAGATGCAGCAACACCTGCTGCGCTTGCGAATGCTTTATTGGATTACCTTGATCATCCCGAAAAAACGCAATTTTTAGAAAATGCCTTTTTAGATATCCATAAACAATTGCGATGTAATGCTAATAAACAGGCTGCGAGTGCTATACGGGATTTGCTTAATCATCATTAGATTACATTGATTGTTTTTTGCGAAGGGGATCTGGTCGTTGCTCTGATGCATCTACGTTAATCGACGGCGTCGCTGGGCTGGGTCTTGATGGAGGGCTTGCATGATGTGGATCAGGTGCTGTTGTTATTATCCCTCCAATTTCTTTCGCCGTAGAGCCGCCACCAACTAAAGTTGGAGTTGCAGCTGAAACCCCTTCTTGAGGGTTTTGAGCTTGTTGATATTCAGCTTTCGCTTTTTTATAACCATTTTTTAAATCAGTATCAAAAATAGAGCCGCTGCCTCCAACTGGCACATTGGACACATCGCCTCCCAGTATTGATATAACTAAAAGAGGAATGGCAACTAACGTAGCTATCATTGCTCCCTTAACAGCACCCCACAAACCATTTAAAATCCCACCTTTATACTTTGCTTCACTATAGCCTTTTTTGGCTGCTCCAAACCCTATAAAGGCTCCAGCAATGACGGTACCGACAGCGCACCCAACACCAACGTAACCGGCACCAGCAATTGCCACAACGCCGCCACCGATGAGTGCCGCAAGTCCTGTAGGTGGAAAAGCAAGCAATCCAATCCCAACACCTGTCAAAATAGCCGCTGCCATTCCTCGCCGTCTACTTGCTTGCGATATCTTTGGATTTGCTTTATACCATTCTTTTCCGACGGTCTGTTTAAGGTTTGAAATGTCGTGCTTTATCTTAGACCTCGAATCAGTTATATTCACCGCTTGATCAAGATTTTTACATTTATGGGATAATCGGCATAATTTTTTCAATCGCTCCAAATTTTCTTCTATCGCGATCATTTTTGGATAATCATTATGTCGCAGAGTTTTATACTCTGCTTCGAGTTCTTGCTTAAGCTTGTTGATTAATTCTATTTTACAATGTTCTAATCTTTTCCTGATATCATCGGCTTGTTTATTTAAAGCTATAGACTCATTGTCTAATTCACCTAATAGAGCATGTATGGTTTCGATCTTTTTAAAAACATTTTCACGATTTATTTCGTCGAGTGCCATCAATTCACCATATTTCTTCTGGTAAATCTCAAGCTTAAGATTGGCAGATTGCATATATTTTCTCCACCAGGATTAAATATACAATCATTATAGCCCGTATTAGTCGAAGTTTTTCGAAGTGGAAAGGGTTTTATGGTAACTATCTAATTTCATTCATTTTTATATTTTTCTCTCTATAACCTCTCCAAGTGCTAAAATAGTAGTATTAGGATAATAATACCGGGAGAATGCCCGTGGGAATTGTGCTCGTTTCTATCATGCTTATTCTCGCAATCATTATAGTGATCGAACGATCCTATAAAATCTATCTATTAAACAAAATCATCGCAACTCAAGAGGCCAAGCTTCATGCTTATAAAAATAAAAGAGAAGAATTTGCGTTATCAATGTCAAAGACAAAATCTGATGGCCAAAACTTATTGATTGATCCACGCACCCATCTATTAAGTGAAGAAGCTTTCGATACGCAATATGCGCATTTACTTAATCAATCTAAGCGCTTTAATAATTTATTTGCCGTCTTAATGATAGATATCAATCAGTTCACCAGCATCAATAAACACTATTCTTTTGAAATAGGGGACAAGTTATTAATTGACATGGGCGAGCGTTTAAAGAAAACATTACGTGATGTGGATATTTTATCTAGATTAGAAGGTGATGTATTTATAGCATTGTTACCAAATATGATTAAACCAGAAATCATTGTCCATGCCGTAGAACGTATCATGCATATTATCCATGCGCCTTTTAAAATTGATGGCAGTGAAGTGGAATTGACGATAGGCATAGGTATTGCTGTCTATCCATTTGATGGTGAAGATAAAAAAACTTTAATAGAACATGCTAAAGAAGCACTTAAAAAAGCTAAATCCACGGGTAAAAATGTATTTCAATTTTATCAACAAGAAACGCAAATATTAGGCGAAAGAGAACTGAATTTAAAAGCAGCCATAAAAAATACGGATTTTTTGCGCAATGTAGTGCTTGAATTTAAACCTTATTATAATACCTTAAAAAATGAAATAGATAGTTTAGAAATTGTGGCTCTATTAAATCATCCAGAGTTAGGTAAAATCTCATTTAATGAATTAGCCCGTGTTTCTCAATATTCATCTAAAATGTTTGAGTTATATGAATGGATGGTAAAACATGCCATTGCTAAATGCACGAGCTCAAACAATCTTAAAAAATGTAATTTAATTTTCAAATTTGATTTAAAACAATTAGAAGCTCCGCAGTTCGCAGAAAAAATCATTACACTCATTAATAATGTTGCCAAGTCTGGTAACCAGATTGTCATAGAACTTATGGATGAAGGTGATCATGGTAACCTTGAAGTTTATCGAAATTCTATTGCCAAACTCAACAGTTCCAATATTCCTTTGGTGATTGGTATATTGGTCTTGGGACATTTTGCCTTGCATAAACTTAATCAAGTGCACTTTAATTACTTAAAAATTGATGAAAAACTAGTACAAGATCTAACTAAGCGTGACGAAAGCAAAGTGATTTTAGAACGAATATTATCTCTGGTTGATAATTTGAAATTGGAAACATTGACCACGGGTGTTGATACAGAAGAGCAAAAAAGAGTTCTAGAATCCATGGGCTGTTTATTGATGCAAGGTAAGGTCTTTAAAGAATTGCCGGTGGAAGAATAAGTGACCCCGCAAATCCCGCACGGGGTTGTGCGAGGTTAAAACCCCGTCTGCCTCACAAATAAATCTTTAATCCAATAAAATATCTTAGATGCATAACTATAAGATTTTGTGGTTAATATGACCTCACCGCGCTCTATATAAGTAATGTTAACTGGTTTTAGGGCAATAAGTTGGATGCGATATACGGAATTAACCGGAACATATTTTCCTTCATCCGTCACGAAGGTAGGTATATAACCACCGAGATCGGTAGCATTGTAACATGGCGTATCGACGACTAGGCTTTCGTTTTTATTATGCTTGACCGTTTTCGCATAAGCGCAACTTAACTCACGTGTATTTAAAGCATCAATTTCCATAACACGGACTGGAATTTTTTGCCGGCTTAGATGTTGCGGATAAAAATAACCGCTCAAATTTTTTCTAATGAGATATAAATCATCTTCATTAACATAGGCCTCAATAAAAATTTTTGATGCATCAATGATATCAGCTATCCACTCATTTTTCATGACAAAAACACCCGGATATAAATTGGGTGCTACCTCATATAATATGCCGTCGAAGGGAGCGCGCATTGTCAATCTGTCATACAAAGAATAAAGCTTGCTGTATTCAGCTTGTGATTTATTAATGTCAGACAAAATAGTATTTTTTTCGTTAGCATTTGCTAAATTTATTTTTGCATTGCGTAATTGTGCTAACTTTAATTTATATTCAAGTATGACTTGATCTAGAGCATTTTCAAGATCAACGGATTTGAGTTCGGTAATAATTTCATCTTTTTTTACAAAAGAACCTACCGGAGGCAATGCTTTTGCTATCATACCATCTTCATCAGCAACAATGAACTCATGCACATAGCTTAGTGTGCCAGGCAAAGTGATGGTGCTGCGTATAGGTAAAAAGAATAAGAGTATAGCAACACCTGCGCAGGCAATTGTAAGCTTAGTTCTAGTGTTCCAACTAAAGTGGTCTTTTAACAGATACCAGGTTTTAAACTCATTAATAAGAGGGCCCAAGATAAAATAATAAACTTCAATGAAAAGTAAAATAATACCCACTATTTTAATGAAAAAGTGATAAACCAATAACGCGATACCGACATATAACACAAATCGATATAGCCAGGTAAAGATAGAATAAGCTATTAAAAATCGATGTAAATTTTTAGCATAAACCTCAGGCGGCGGATCAGGCCAATCAAATAGCCAACGCCTAATTTGCCAACGTGTTAACGAAAAAGCACGCGGTTGTAAATTGGGCATATGTAAATAGTCGGCTAGCACATAATAGCCATCAAACCGCATAAATGGGCTGGCGTTAATTAATAAGCTGCCAAGCCAATTAATACTAATCGTCATAAAGCACACGGTTTTTATGGTCAAATTATCAATGTTGCACCAAATAAGTGCGGCAATGATAACGACATAAGTTTCAACCCATATACCAGCCAGCGCGATTTTCATGCGTTGTTTGCTTTTTAATACCCAGCTTAAAGTGGTATCGGTATATAAGACAGGCCAAAAAACTAGGAAAGCGACACCTAATGATTGCACAGGGATATCAAAACGCCTGCACATGTAAGCATGCCCCATTTCATGAAAAAATTTGCATATGGTGAATGCTATAAAATAATAAATCATGCCGTTTAATGTGAAAATATTGGCAAAACTATGGGTAAAAATATCCCATCTTGTGCTGACCTGATAAACGGCAATAAAACCAAGCAGTAACATTATATAAAAAAGATTACGATTAAATATGAAACTGCCAATATTTTTGGTGCGTATTAAAAAATGATCTGGGTGCCAAAGAGGGATGCGGAAAAAAAGATAATGATGAACGAGCCAAGTTACCCAATTGTCTTTTGCTGAAAAGAGATGTTGTTCTTTTGCTGTTTTATAAATGTCATACCCACTTTGTGTTAACAGATAATTTTTTTTAAGAAAGTTATAAAAACTTTCAATATCAGACATTTCGATATTTAACGTGGTTTTATTATTAATAGCTTCAATAATGTCTTTAGGATTGCCAAGATGCCAATGCTCCATAATTTGATGCTCAGCCCAGCCAATAATAAAAAATTTATTGCGGCCAGGGTCATTGATCATCCATTGAGGTTTTCCATGAACGTCATATTCCGAAAAAGTACTGGTAATACCTTTACGTAGCGGCGGAAGTTTCATGGAACCAAAATCATTATTGGATAGCATTTATATTCCCACTCGTTGTCTTATGGCTTGTAAGGGTCTTCGAATCAAATAATATAAAAACGGTACTCGCTGCCCATAAAGTTTGACAGTACCTTGCGCGCCTAGTTGCGGCATGTTACTGCTATCAGTCTCTATAATGTCTGCCTGCATTTCATAAATAAGTATTTTATTAGGCATGATTTTTGCGTTATAGCCTAAGGTAGTGATTTTGATAGGAATAGAAGCAAGCTGGCCTTGCATGAAAAATTCACCCATGCCTCCCACTTCTAAATTGATGCGTTCAGCAACTGGCAATTCTATTTTAAGTTTTAAATGATCGGGGTCTGCCACTTGTAAAATGCGCTCGCCCGTTTGTACCGGTTGCCCTATCCAGTCTTCAGTGCTGTCAAAAATAACGATGCCATCAATAGGGCTAGTCACACGTGTTTTTTCCAGCAATTTCTTGGTGTAGTCAAGTTTTGCTTTATCAATAGCAAGTTGAGCTTGTAATACGGGCACTTCCGTACGTTTGGTTTGATCGTTAAAGGCTTCATTGATGGCTGTGCGTAATTTAGTTTCTGTCAGGGAATAATCACGCAGGTTTACTTTGGATGATGACACCAAATCAGTGTCATCTAAAATTAATAATAATTGGCCTTTCTTAACATGACTGCCGGGTGTGACAGCAAATGATTTAATAATGCCTTGCATAGGTGCATTAATAAGGGCAGGCTCTTTAGCAATGACCGTGCCATTGCCTATCACGGATAATTTTACCGGAAATAATAAAATACAAATGATGATTATTATTAAAGTGAAAAAATAGGGCTTTTTTTTCAGTTTTTGCCATTTATCGCTGGCTTTAGGCTTAATTAAAATATGCCAGGTATATTGATAACTGGCCAATAACCAGCGCAGCATTTTAATTTCTGAATCTTTAAATGCTTCTTCTTTAAAAAATACTAGACCGCCAGTTGGATCAAGTTGATTTTCTGTAAACGGACACCATAAAAAAAATTGCGGCAAACTTTCCGGCCAACTGTCTTGAATATCTTTGCTGAAATCGCTAATGTTGAAGGAATGAATTTGTTTTGCGTATTCACCAGCTAAAATAAATTGAATTCTTTCTTTTAACCATAAATTAATACTGGTGTGCGGGTCAAATTCCGCGGTACCTGATTGTGCAACGATATCAGTACCAATAAATTCCTTTTTCTCCCACAAATAGGCTGTGTGATAAGCAACAAGTCGATGGGTTTCATTTGTTGAAAAGAACCCAAACTCTCTAAGATTGGCTAAACGTTTAATTTCATCGTCGAGTACAAGCAGGGTCGCAAGACCTTCGATCTGTGCTTGTGTGTTTTCCTTCGACGTTGACACAACTTATTCCTTCCAAGTTTTTTCAGGATTATCGGTAAAAATCGCCTGTCCAGTCATGCCGGGTCTTAGTAATGGGTTGGGTGGTGATATTAAACCTACAATTTTTACTGTTTGGCTGATGGGTTCAATTTCAGGATTAATCAACGTAACCTTGGCTGGAATGGTTTTATTAATATCATTAATATGTACACTGAATGCAGAATCGATATGTAACCATGAAAGCCATTGCGAAGGTACCTGCAGTTCAAAAGTTAAATTTTCGGTATTAACCACTTTGAGTAAGGGATCGCCAGGTTTAACGGTTTCATATAAATGCACTTTGATTTCGGCCACGCCACCGGTAAAAGGTGCAATAACAGTGCATTTTTCCACGGTTACTTTTAATTTTTGTACATTTGCATTGGTAGCATCGGCTTCGGATTTAGCTTTGATGTATTCAAATTCACTAATGGACCCATATCCTTTGAGTTTTTTTGCACTTTCCATGGCTTTGGAGGTCGCTTCCTGCTCAGCTTTTGCTTTGGCTAGTTCAGCTTCTTGTAAGCGGCAGTCTAATTTCAACAACGTGTCCCCTTTGGTGAAGGCGCTGCCTTCTTTCACGGGTAATAAAATAACTTGGCCGGTTGTTTCACTTGAAAACATGGTTTCTTCATTTGAGCGAATAATGACATATTCAGGCATACTGATAGGAGCTGCTGCTGTTGAAGTTGTGAAGTCTTCCGCATCGGGCAGAGAGGGTGGTAAGTGCTGCGGTGCAGCTTCAAGGCTAAGAGGAGTTAAAAATAAAACAATGAATAAAATTTTGTGATAAATAAACAACAAAATTTTTCGTAATGCATTTTTATTTATCGTAACAGGCTGCATAATGTACATGGTAGTTTTTATCCCTCAAATTACCATTCACTAATATGAATTATATCATATTTTTCATTATTATCGCGGGAGTTGAATATCCCAAGAACCCCGGCGATGTTTTGCACTCAGAGATGGTTTTGGTCTACTTTTATTGCTAGGCAGAGGTGGTGTGGGATGGTAATACACAATAAGTGGTTCAGTAGGAACCCCATTGGTATTTTTTGTATTTTCTGGAGCCATGTTTACTGGATTTTGTTGTGTGATTAAGACTCGCTTTTGTTCAGTTTTTGCGATATTTTCTCGAGGTTTTTTTATGTCGCAGGGTATTTTTTGAGTTGTACATACGGTGACCCTTATTTTTGTAAATAATTTGTCGTAAGTGTGATCGATGTAGGTAGCAAAATTGCTGGTTTCTTTAAGTTGATTTTTCAGACAAATAATGGCTTCAGGTAAGGGTTTGTAAAGAATTTCTTCCGGTACAATGTCTACCCCCACCGATAAATAAAGCTGTCCTAGCGCGACTGATAAATCGGAAAATAATAAATCTTCATCCATTTTCGATGCGATGGATTTTAGTTTTGCCAAAATAACTTGTTGATCACTGGCAATAGAGGCCAATCTTCTGTTTTGATTAAGTCTGTAAAGCTCGTTGGCGTTTTCCGTTTGCTTTTGTGCTAAATAATATTCTTTACGTAATGTTTGATAATGCGAATAGGCATAACGTGTTTCAGTGAGTGCAGCCATAGTCATGGCCATGGATTTAAGTTTTTCATACTGTATTTGCGCTTTAGCTGTTTTATAGTTTGCAGGAAGGGATGCAATATTCAGTAAATTCCAAGCAACTTCGACTGATTTATCTATCCAGCGATTATTTAATAAAAATTTGTTGCTATCGTAATTCTTACCATAATCTATCGTAAGGCCCGGCAATGCTTGTAATAACACCGTACTTAGCCCAAATTCTGCGATACGTTCTTGATAGTGTTGGCCGAGTAACTGCGGATGGTCGACGAGTGTTACAGCATCCATTTTTTCGATATTTAAATTACTTAAATCATGTGCTTGAAATAATGCTCTAGGAGGAGCCATTAAAACAATTTTTTTGTCCACAGGTAAGAACAATAAATGTTTTAAATCAAGCATGGCTTTATCGTATTTATATTGTAATTGAATGAGCTTACGGTCTCCGTCTAATATCGAAGCTTGGTAATTAAGAAGATTTTCTTTAGGAACGGTTTGATCACGTATGGCTCTATCTAAAATCGTTTTAGATTTTGTCAGCAATCGCTGGAATTCACGGGTTTCAGCAAGTAATTCCTGTGCGCTATAGGCAACCCAATAAGCCACTAAAACATCTTGCGCAAGCTGCTGTGATTGCCGGCGTGATTCTTCTTGTGCGATAAGTACCTTGTTACCTTGTTGTTTTGCTTTAACATAACCCATCCCAAAATCGAGCAAATTCCAACTCATGGCCTCACGTGCAGTGAGTAATGTTCTTGGTGTTGAACTTGATAAACCTGTTGAGACACCTGCTGCGGTAATACCTGCAACTTGATAATCATTACTTCGACTATAAAGTTTGCTTGTCACATTGAGTGATGGAAACATGGTAAATACCGCGACTTCGAGTTGTCCCGCCTGGGTTGCGATGTTGACAAGCTTGAGTCGAAAATCGAGATTATATTTGACGCCTCTTGCTAATGCTTCGTAATAATCAAGTGTCACAGCTTTTTGCGATTGACCTTTGAATAATTCAAACATGGTTTTTGTAGCCATTCGATAACGTTCTTGAATGGTCATGGGTTTTGGAGTGATATTGCATGCGGTTAACATCAGGCCTGCAATGACAAAAATGATTGCTTTTTTCAACATTCCGTGGCGATCCTTTTGCCCACAATAATCCCTTTTTTAAAGAAAAAGGTAACTTATTGAATATAATGTAATTAAACACTGATCTAAAGGTTACCATTAATTGCCATATCTGCTCAAGTCTTTTGTTTCTTTATAACTTATTGATTATATTGTAAATAAAATTGTACTGATGAACCTTGTATTTGTAAAATAAGGACTATAATGAAAGAAGGACGAGGGAATCTTTTAATCTATGAGGTAATTTCCTAATGGGAGCCACTGGTGTAAAACCTAAAACGCCTCGGAATGGCAAATATCGGTCATTCAAGCAGGTACTTGAACAGCGTATGTTATACGATGCTGCTCTTATACCTCCGCCTACGGATGCGGCGGTAACGGCGGGCGCGAATGCTGCCACGATGCACGAAACGGCAGAAGCAGTGCCAAAACCCGAACATGCCCCTCAACCAGCCGATCAAGCCCCTATCAACACCGATGAACATGCAACCCCCACAGATGCCCAAAAGACTTCTACCGATGTTACCAACAAATCAAGTAATACTGACAAGTTGATGGAGTTCCATGAATTCACTCCGACAACCAAGGAAGTTGTTTTCGTTGATGCAAGCCTCCAGAATTCCCCCGATGCACTAAAAGGCATTGACCCCAATGCCGAAGTGCATTTTCTTGATATGACGAAAAATGTTCGTGATCAAATGAATTCGATTATGAATTCAGAAGACATGCAAATTTCTGCGGTACGCATCATCACGCCTGGTGATAATGGCAATATTCAGATAGGAAATGAAAAGCTTACCGGAGAAAAAATAAGTGACGACTACAAAGACACGATTGCGAGTTGGCAATCGCATTTAACATCCGATGCGAAAGTGACCTGGTTTGGCTTTAAAGATAATGCTACAGGCACTGCCGATGAAATTTCAGTGATTGATTTAACCCATGTGATTGATAGTGCTAGCACTCCAACGGTGCATACCAATGAAGTGGTTTTTGTCGATAGCAGTGTGACTGATTATCTTGATCTGCTTACGGATGTCAGTCCGGATGCCAAAGTTGTGGTGTTAGATGGATCAAAAGATGCATTGGATCAAATGGCTGATTATCTTTCTGATAAAAGCAATATTGATGCCATTCATGTCATAAGCCATGGTGAAGAAGGTAAATTGGTTTTCGGTGAAACAGGTATTACAGAAGCTGATCTTATTTCACATCAAGCTGATTTAGCCGTCATAGGACAATCACTGACTGCCGATGGCGATATTTTGCTGTATGGATGTGATGTTGCTGAAGGAAGTGTAGGACATGAATTTATTTCAAAAATTGCAGAAATGACGAGCGCAGATGTAGGTGCATCCATCAATGCCACCGGTGATACCATGTTAGGCGGCGACTATGTGTTGGAAGCATCGATTGGTCAAATAGATTCAGCGTTAGTGGTGTCTTTGGATAATGCAAGTTATCACTATTTATTACAAACTATTACCGGTACATCAGGTGCAGATACACTGGTGCCAGCTGCTGCAGGGACTAACGATACCATTCAGGGTAACGCGGGTGCTGATATCATGTATGGTGCGTTAGGTACTGACGTATTTAATTTCGCTGCAGGAGATAGCCTTCTTAGTTTTAGTGGATCTGGCAACAGTGGCGTGGTTTCAGGTTATGACACTATCAAAGATTACAATCTGGTCAATGACAAAATAGCTTTTACATCTGCAGCCCTTGCAGTTAGTAAAAATAGTGGTACTGCTTCAACACTAACATTGAATACCGGAGCTACTGTAAGATCGATGAATGTTACTTTAGGAATAGCTACTTTTGATGATGTTGCAACATTTGCAGCAGCTGTTCCATTGAATTCTATGGGTGACGTTGCTGCAGTCGCACAATTCTTGCAAGGCAACGATATAGGTACTGCAGGAAGTTCAGTTGCTTTTAAGGCAACCATTTCAGGTGTGACGCATACTTTTGTTTACATACAAGGTGCTACAGGAAAAGGTACTACCAATGTATTGATAGATCTTCCTTATGTAACAGCAACAACTATGACAGCAGCGAGCGGGCAGCTCACCATAGCAGGCACCACCATCAATGCTGCTCCTGTTGCAACAGCAGGTGCTACCCTTGCTTATACAGAACAAGCAGCAGCAGCGGTCATTGATAATACAATTACTTTAACGGATCCTGATGATGCTTTTTTGGCAGGCGCAACCGTGACGATTGCTTCACCTGTTTCGGGCGATACTTTAAATTTCACCACTCAGAACGGGATTTCCATTCTAAGTAACACAGGCGGTGTCTTGACATTGACGGGTAATGCCACCGTGGCACAATACCAAGCTGCTTTACGCAGTGTGACTTTTAGTTCAAGCTCCGATGATCCTACCGTCAATAATACGCGTAATTCACGCACTATTACCTGGGCAGTAACCGATATAAATTCTCAAGGTGCAGTAGGAGGAGCACAAACATCAACGGGTGTGACCTCCACCATTAATGTGACCGCAGTAAATGATGCACCTGTGGTGACTGCAGGGGGTACGCTTGGCTATACCGAACAAGCAGCCGCTACCGCGATTGATAATACGATTACCATCAATGATGCGGATGATACGCAAATTTCAGGTGCAACGGTTACCATTGCATCTCCGGTATCGGGTGATACGTTAGGTTTTACCACGCAAAATGGTATTACCATTCAAAGCAACACCGGCGGTGTGTTGACCTTAACAGGTACAGCAACACTCGCACAATATCAAGCAGCGTTACGCAGTGTGACTTTTAGTTCAAGCTCCGATGATCCTACCGTCAATAATACGCGTAATTCACGCACCATCACATGGGCTGTAACGGATGCAAATTCCGATGCAGTGGGTGCACAAACATCAACGGGTGTGACATCAACGATTAATGTAACAGCGGTGAATGATGCACCCGTTGTAACAGCAGGCGCAACGATAGGTTATACCGAACAAGCAGCCGCTGCGGTCATTGATAATACGATTACGATTAATGATGCCGATGATACGCAAATTTCCGGTGCAACGGTTACCATCACATCTCCTGTATCCGGTGATACATTAAGTTTTACAACGCAAAATGGTATTACCATTCAAAGCAACACAGGCGGTGTGTTGACCTTAACAGGTACCGCAACGCTTGCACAATATCAAGCAGCGTTACGCAGCGTAACTTTTAGTTCAAGTTCTGATGATCCTACTGTCAATAATACTCGTGCATCTCGCACGATTACTTGGGCGGTTACCGATGCCAATTCCGATGCGGTTGGCGCACAAACTTCAACAGGTGTAACATCAACAATTAATGTGACTGCAGTAAATGATGCACCCGTTGTTACAGCAGGCGCAACGACAGGTTATACCGAACAAGCAGCCGCTGCTGCGATTGATAATACGATTACGATTAATGATGCTGATGATACGCAAATTTCAGGTGCAACGGTTACCATTACCTCTCCTGTATCAGGTGATACGTTAGGTTTTACCACGCAAAATGGTATTACCATTCAAAGCAACACCGGCGGTGTGTTAACCTTAACAGGTACAGCAACGCTTGCACAATATCAAGCAGCATTACGCAGTGTGACTTTTAGTTCAAGTTCTGATGATCCAACGGTCAATAATACTCGTAACTCACGCACTATCACATGGGCTGTGACGGATGCAAATTCCGATGCAGTGGGCGCACAAACATCAACGGGTGTGACCTCCACCATTAATGTGACCGCAGTAAATGATGCACCTGTGGTGACTGCAGGGGGTACGCTTGGCTATACCGAACAAGCAGCCGCTACCGCGATTGATAATACGATTACGATCAATGATGCCGATGATACGCAAATTACAGGCGCCACGGTTACCATTACATCTCCTGTGTCCGGTGATACATTAGGTTTTACAACGCAAAATGGTATTACCATTCAAAGCAATACAGGCGGTGTGTTGACCTTAACAGGTACGGCAACACTCGCACAATATCAAGCAGCGTTACGTAGCGTAACTTTTAGTTCAGGTTCTGATGATCCAACGGTCAATAATACGCGTAACTCACGCACGATTACTTGGGCGGTTACTGATGCCAATTCCGATGCAGTTGGCGCACAAACATCAACAGGTGTGACATCCACGATTAACGTGACAGCAGTAAATGATGCACCCGTTGTCACAGCAGGTGCAACAATTGGTTATACGGAACAAGCAGCCGCTACTGCGATTGATAATACGATTACGATCAATGATGCTGATGATACGCAAATTTCAGGTGCAACGGTTACCATTGCATCTCCGGTATCGGGTGATACGTTAGGTTTTACCACGCAAAATGGTATTACCATTCAAAGCAACACCGGCGGTGTGTTAACCTTAACAGGTACAGCAACGCTTGCACAATATCAAGCAGCATTACGCAGTGTGACTTTTAGTTCAAGCTCTGATGATCCTACCGTCAATAATACGCGTAATTCACGCACCATCACATGGGCTGTAACGGATGCAAATTCCGATGCAGTGGGTGCACAAACATCAACGGGTGTGACATCAACGATTAATGTAACAGCGGTGAATGATGCACCGACATTAGCTGCAACGGCTGCTAATCCTACCTTTACGGAAGCTGCAGGGTTGGGTACGCAAGCAGCGGCTGTTTCAGTATACAGTGGAGCATCGGCAAGTACGATTGAAGCAGGACAAACGATTACGGATTTAACATTTACTGTAAGTGGTTTAGTAGATGGTAATAATGAAGTGATTGTGGTAGATGGTAAGAGCATTGCTTTAGGTGGCACCACAAGCGGCACGACCACAACGAATGGTTTGAGCTATACCTCAACTGTTTCGGGCGGCACGGCAACGATTGTCTTAAGCGGCGGCACGTTATCTACAAGTGCGACTAACACGCTTGTGAATGGCATTACTTATCAAGATACCAATACTGATAATCCCACAGCGGGTAATCGTGTTTTTACTTTAACTCAAATAAAAGATAGCGGCGGAGTACTTAATGGAGGTGTAAATACTAGTACTTTAAGTATAGGATCTACTGTGACTGTAGTTGGTGTTAATGATGCGCCTGTTGGTGTTAATGATACAGGTACTGCTGTAGAAGCAGGAGTAGCAGCAGGCAGTAATGCGACAGGTAATGTCTTAACAAATGACACCGATCCTGATAATACCGTTGGGCAATTGAGTGTTGCATCCTTCCGAACGGGTGGTATTGAAGGGTTAGGTGTACCAGGAACATTAGGCAGTGCATTAGCAGGCACGTATGGCAGCTTAACTTTGAATGCAGATGGTACTTATACTTATGTAGTTGATAACAGTAATGCATTAGTGCAAGCTTTAAATGTTGGCAATACGCTTACTGAAAGCTTTAATTACACGGTCAAAGATCCAAGTAATGCAACGGATATTGCAACTTTAACGATTACAATTAACGGTGCAAATGATGCGCCTGTATTAGCAACAGGAAGCACCTTAAATTACACAGAAAATGATTCAGCTTCAATCATTAATGGTGCTATTACGGTTGCTGATGTGGATAATCTTACGTTATCAACCGCAACGGTATCGATCACGGGTAATTTTCTTGCAGGCCAAGATTCTCTATCATTTGCGAATGACGGTCTTACCATGGGTAATATCGTAGGAAATTATTCGAATGGTACCATGAGTTTATCCTCAGCAGGGAATACCGCAACGCTCGTCCAATGGCAATCAGCACTACGAGCCGTTAAATATTTGAATAGTTCAGAAAATCCATCAACAGCAGCACGTACTGTGAGCTTTAGTGTCAATGATAGTGCAGCCAATTCGAATACTGTGACATCAACGATTAATGTGACCTCAGTCAATGATCCCCCGGTCTTGGCCACAGGCAGCACATTAGGTTACACAGAAAACGATGCAGCAACAGCCATTAATACGGTGATTACGGTGAGTGATGTGGATAATACTACGTTATCAACTGCGACCGTTCAGATCACAGGTAATTTTGCATCAGGCCAAGATATTTTATCATTTACCAATGATGGCTCTACCATGGGTAATATTTCAGGAAGTTACTCTAATGGCACATTGAGTTTATCGTCATCAGGCAATACCGCAACGCTTGCAGAATGGCAATCAGCACTGCGAGCCGTTAAATATTCAAATAGTTCAGAAAATCCATCAACAGCCGCACGCACAGTGAGCTTTACAGTCAATGACAGTGCAGCTAATTCCAATACGGTAACATCAACGATTAATATTACAGCAGTCAATGACGCACCTGTTGCAGTCAATGATGTGGCTACGGCACTTGAGGCAGGCACAGCTGCAGGTAGTAATGCTACTGGCAATGTCTTAACGAATGATACGGATGTGGATAATAGCAATGCGCAATTGAGTGTTGCTTCCTTCCGAACCGGCGGCACTGAAGGTGTAGGTACGGCAGGAACATTAGGCAGTCCATTAACAGGTTTGTATGGCAGTTTAACTTTAAATGCAGATGGTACTTATACCTATGTCATTGATAACAATAATGCAGCTGTTCAAGCCTTGAATGCGGGTGATTCACTTGTCGAAAGCTTTAATTACACTGTGAAAGATCCAAGTAACGCAACGGATATTGCCACTTTAACGATTACCATTAACGGTGCAAACGATGCTCCTATCGCTGTGAATGATGTTGCCACTGCAGTTGAAGCAGGTGTGTCAGCAGGCAGTAATGCGACGGGTAATGTCTTAACGAATGATACCGATGTCGATAATCCTAATGCTTCATTAAGTGTAGCTTCTTTCCGCACGGGTGCTATTGAAGGATTAGGTACGGCAGGAACATTAGGCAGCCCATTAACAGGGTTATATGGCAGCTTAACATTGAATGCTAATGGTACTTATACTTATGTAGTTGATAACAGTAATGCATTAGTGCAAGCCTTAAATGTAGGTAATACACTTACTGAATCATTCAATTACACAGTCAAAGATCCAGGTAATGCAACGGATATTGCAACCTTAACGATCACGATTAATGGTGCGAATGATGCTGCTATCATTGGCGGCGATTCGAGTGGTAGTGTGATCGAAGCTGGCGGTGTTGCGAATGCGATTGTTGGTACACCTGTGGCTACGGGTGTATTGACTGTAACCGATGTGGATAGCGCAGCAACCTTTAATGCTGTGTTAACTCCTACAGCAGGTGCGAATGGTTATGGCAGTTATACGTTAGCAAATAATGGCAGCTGGGTTTATACGTTAGATAATACTAATGCAGCAGTTCAAGCTTTGAATGTCGGTCAAACTTTATCAGATACTTTCACTGCCGTGACAGCCGATGGTACAACGCAACTGGTGACCATCACGATTAACGGTACAAATGATAGTGCTGTCATTAGTGGTGATATTAGCGGCAGTGTGATAGAAGCCGGTGGTGTTGCGAATGCCGTCGCGGGTACCCCTGTTGCAAGTGGTCAATTAAGTGTGGTTGATGTGGACAGTGCCCAAACCTTTAATGCCGTGTTAACTCCTACCACAGGTGCAAACGGTTACGGTTCTTATACATTAGCAAGTGATGGCAGCTGGTCTTACACTTTAGATAATAACAATGCTGCGGTTCAAGCCTTGAATATCGGTCAAACCTTATCTGATACCTTCACTGCCGTGACAGCTGATGGTACAACACAACTTGTAACGATTACGATTAACGGCAGAAATGATAATGCACTGATCGGTGGTAACATCAGCGGCAGCGTCACTGAAGCTGGCGGTCTTTTGAATGTGATTCCTGGTACGCCAATTGCCAGTGGTGTATTGACGGTGAGCGATGTTGACAGCGCACAAACTTTTAATGCCGTGTTAACTCCTACCGCGGGTGCAAATGGCTATGGCAGTTATACCTTAGCAAGTAATGGCAGCTGGACTTACACTTTAGATAATAATAATGCTGCGGTTCAAGCCTTGAATGTGGGTCAAACCTTATCTGATACCTTCACTGCCGTGACAGCTGATGGTACAACACAACTTGTGACGATTACGATTAACGGCAGAAATGATAGTGCTGTCATCAGCGGTGATATCAGTGGCAGTGTGATTGAAGCCGGTGGTGTTGCGAATGCCATTGCTGGCACTCCTACTGCAAGTGGTCAATTAAGTGTGCTTGATGTCGATAGTGCTCAAACTTTTAATGCCGTGTTAACTCCTACCGCCGGTGTAAACGGATTCGGTTCTTATACGTTAGCAAGTGATGGCAGCTGGTCTTACACCTTAGATAATAACAATGCAACTGTTCAAGCCTTAAATGTCGGTCAAACCTTATCCGATACCTTCACTGCAATCACAGCCGATGGTACGACACAACTTGTCACGATCACAATCCATG